>NZ_JBWKDT010000018.1:143252-146961 GCF_056435785.1 Streptomyces sp. NPDC043870 | reverse complement strand
CCCCACCCCCCCCCCCCCCCCCCCCCCCCCCCCCCCCCCCCCCCCCCCCCCCCCCCCCCCCCCCCCCCCCCCCCCCCCCCCCCCCCCCCCCCCCCCCCCCCCCCCCCCCCCCCCCCCCCCCCCCCCCCCCCCCCCCCCCGGCGCGATCACCGCGGCCGCTGCTCCCGCCGTGAGGGCGAGTGCGGCGGCCAGAGATCTGCTGGCCATGAATCCTCCTGCGGCTCAGGGAGGGTGGGGGATGTGGGGATGTGGGGGTTGCCCGGGGATATGGGGATTGAATTCTCTTGCTGCAAGAATGAAAACCTCACTGCGCAGGTGACCGTAGGGGTAGACGGTCCAACGGTCAATGGTTTCGACATGTGTGCGACACATGGAAGACATGGGTCCGCAAGAACTTGCAGGCTCTGGTCCGAGGCACCGTCGATGTCAGGCAGGTCGGATTACCGGATGCTGGACGTCGAGGACGGAGGAGGGGCGACCCGGCCGCGCGCCCGTCAGGAGACGGCGTTCGTGACGAGACCGGTGTAACCCGAGGACAACTCGGGGGTCAGGGTCGCGCACATCTCCTCCTTCACCAGGATCTCGGCCACCTCCGTCACGTCGGACCCGACGACGGCCGCGGCTTGGTTGATCGGGACGGGCTTGCCGCTCAGCAACAGACGCAGTGCGGGCGGGGCCTTGGCCGTGAAAGTGAGCTTCTTCCCCGAGGCCACGACGTGGACGATCACAACCTCGTGGTCGTCCCAGTGCAGCGGGAAGCCGGATGCCTCGTTTGTCGTCAGATACGCGTTGACCTGCACCCGCTCGTGCGACCACCACTGCAGCGCCCGGCACGCGACTTCCATCGTCAGGTCGAAGACGTCGGCCTGATCGAGGATGACCGTTGCCCCTTCACGCAACAGCCGGCCCAGGCTTTGCATGTTGACCATGGGGATGCTCTGGCCGCGAGGGCTGACGCTGTCGGTGAAGGGACTGCGGGCTTTCGCCTGCCACACCGGCACGGCGGCGAACGCGAGGAGGTGCCGGCCGGTTGGTCGGTGAGCCCCTGATGTCTCCGAGGCGTGCGCGCTGAACGCGTTGGCCGGAGGTCAGCTGCCGGCTTTGAGGGCGTCCAGGTGCCGCCGCAGTACCTGCCGGAGCAGCTTCGGCGGATAGCGGTCCGGCAGCAGCGTCGCCTGGAGAGCGAGTCCGTCGAGGAGGGCGGCCAGTCGCGTGCTTTCCAGTTCAACGTCCATGCCGCCCGGCAGCCCGCCGGCCCACCGGGCTTCGTGCAGCACACGCGACATCAGGGCGTGCAGGTCGGCCTGCATCTCGGCTGCACAGGGCCGCAGTTCGGGGCGGGTGTGTGCCGCGGCGGTGAAGACGAGCCAGAGTGCGGCCTCCTGGCGGCGGGCCTCGTCCAGAGGGAGGAACTCGGCCAGGAGCTCTTCTGTTGCGGCCCGGCGGTCGGTGCGGCCGTCGGGAGCCAGGAGCCGCTCGGCGTGGGTGCGGATACGGTCGCCGATGCGCTGGCTCAGCTCCCTCATCGTGAAGGTCATCAACTCGTCGTGGTCGGCGAAGTAGTGGCGGACCGAGCCGATGGCGAGTCCGGCTTCATCGGCGACGTTGCGCAGAGACGCATGCTCCAGCCCATGCCGGGCGACGACGGACAGGACGGCCTGCGCCACCGCCCTGCGGCGGGCCACGGGATCGACGATCTTTGGCACATTGCTGTTATAGCACGACTGGGCTAACATCATTTTAGCTCAAGCACGCTATAAAGATGGGCGGTATCTGCGTGAACCCCTGGCTGCTCGCCGCGATCATCGCGGTGGTCGTGCTCGTGGTCGTGATCAAACGGATGATCGGCGAACCGGTCAACGTAAGGGATCTCTTCGCGGCCCCGGCGATCCTGACCGGGATAGGCGTCCTGTCCCTCGTCAAGATGACGGACCTGACCGGCACCGACCTCACCTGGGTCATCACGGGCGCCGCCCTCGGCGCGGCACTCGGCGCACTCCGCGGCGCCACCGTTCAACTCGTCGACAAGGGAGGCGTCCTGTGGCAGCGATACACCGGCCGCACCTTCCTCGCCCTGATCGGCACCCTGGCAGTCACGGCCGGCTTCAATGTCCTGGCGGTGAAGATGGGCATGCACGAGAACGCACGCCCCCTCCAGCTCTCCATCGGCGTAAGCTTCCTCGGCGAGTCCCTCATGATCGGCCGCCGCGGCATGGCTTCGGGAATCCCCTTCGCTCCGGCACGTGCTCGCTGACTCATCGCCATACCCCGCACATGTCGGACCCGCTTTGCTGGGTGAACGCGAGCGGACGTCGGCCGCCCTCACCGGCCAGATGGATCTTGCAGGGCAGACCGCCACGGGAGCGGCCCAGGGCCTCATCTGAACGATGTTGAGGGCCTCAATGTCGCGCACATCATCCACGGCGCCTGGGGCGTCGAAGCGCCCAACGGTTTTCTCACCGTCGTCTTCGCCGCGCACGGATGGACCGGGGAACCCGAGAACCGAGAACCCCGCAAGCACTCCCAGGTCCGATGGTCGACGTCAACGCGATCCCCGGAGACTTCGTCGACACCGCCGCGACGCCCTGCCCTGAATCCATCCCGGCGGGCGGCAGCCCTCAGCCCCGCACCCGCGCCGTCGACCCCCGCACCACCAACTCCGGCTGGAAGACGTACTCCGTGCTCGGCACGGGATTGCCCCGGATCTCCTCCAGCAGCGCGCCGACCGCCGCCGACGCCATGGCCTGGACGGGCTGCCGCACGGTGGTCAGTGGCGGATCCGTGAACGGGATCAGCGGCGAGTCGTCGTACCCCACCACGGACAGTCCGCCCGGCACGTCGAGGCCGCGCTCCCGGGCGGCCCTGATGACACCGAGCGCCATCATGTCGCTGCCGCAGACGATGCCGGTGCAGCCCGCGTCGATGAGGTCGGCGGCCGCCGCGTGTCCGCCCTCGACGCTGAAGAGGGTGTGCCGGACGTACCGCTCGGCGCCCGGCCCCGCCGCCTCCAGGAAGCCCTCCGTCTTGCGCCGCGACGGTACGTACCGGACGGGCCCGACCGCGAGCCCGATCCGCTCGTGGCCCAGCTCGGCGAGATGGCGTACGGCCATGGCCGCCGCCATGTGGTCGTCGGGCGAGACGAAGGGGGCGTCGACGAGCTCGTTGTAGCCGTTGACGAGCACGAACGGGACCCGGCGCGCGGCCAGTTCGGCGTAGCGGCCCTGGTCCGCGGCCGTGTCCGCATGGAGCCCGGAGAGGAAGACGATGCCGTCGACGCCGCTCTCCTCCAGCTGCTCGACGAGTTCGTCCTCGGTCGCTCCGCCGGGCTGCTGGCAGCACAGCACCGGCGTGTAGCCGTGTCCGGCCAGGACCTGCTCGATGACCTGGGCGAAGGCGGGGAAGATCGGGTTGGTCAGCTCCGGCACCACCAGTCCGATCAGCCCGGCGCTGCGGCGGCGCAGCCGTACGGGACGCTCGTAGCCGAGGATGTCGAGCGCGGCGAGCACCCGTGTGCGGGTCGCCGCGGAGACGCCCGGCTTGCCGTTGAGGACACGGCTGACCGTGGCCTCGCTGACTCCCGACTGGGCCGCGATGTCGGCGAGGCGGGGGGGGGGGGGGGGGGGGGGGGGGGGGGGGGGGGGGGGGGGGGGGGGGGGGGGGGGAGGGGAAGGAATGGGGGGGTTGGGGGGGGGGGCGGGGATGGTGGTCG
>NZ_JBWKDT010000018.1:70431-143242 GCF_056435785.1 Streptomyces sp. NPDC043870 | reverse complement strand
GGAGATTATTAGGGGGAAAGAACGGGTGGCCCTGAACCCCTTGCCGCCGGGATACTCCTCTACCCCCACCCACACTCCCTCGGTTCCCCCCCCCCCCCCCCCCCCCTCCCCCCCCCCTCCACCCCAACCCCCCCCCCCCCCCCCCCCCCCCCCCCCCCCCTCGGCCGGGGGATCGTCACACCGTCCACCACGCCGTGGTGTCCGCGGGCAGGACGACGGTGCCGTCGCCCGCGGCGGCAGCCGCCGGTCCCGCAGTCGCCATCGGACCGCTGGCCAGCACGAGCGTGCCGGGCGCGGGGAGGCGTACCGGCGCGCCCGTGGTGTTGGTGGTGCAGACGAACCCGTCGCGGGACAGGGCGAGGACGCCGTCAGGAGCGTCCAGCCAGGTCACCGCTTCACCCGCGCCCAGCCCCGGGTGCTCTCGGCGGGCGGCCAGCGCCGCCCGGTACAGCTCCAGGGTCGAACCCGCGACCCCGGTCTGCGCCTCCACGCTCAGCTCGGCCCACGCCGGCGGCTGCGGAAGCCAGCTGCCGCCGCTGCCGAATCCGTACGAGGACCCGGAACGCGTCCACGGGATCGGCACCCGGCAGCCGTCACGGAAACCGTCCTGACCCTCCGCGCGGAAGAACGACGGATCCTGACGCACCTCGTCCGGAAGATCGGTGACGTCCGGCAGGCCGAGCTCCTCGCCCTGGTAGACGTACGCCGAGCCCGGCAGCGCCAGCATCAGCAGCGTGGCGGCACGCGCCCGGCGCAGACCGAGCTCGCGGTCGCCCTGCTCGCGCAGCTGGGTGCCGAGTCCTGGCGGGTTGCCGAAGCGGGTGGCGTGCCGGGTGACGTCGTGGTTGGACAGCACCCAGGTGGTGGGGGCGCCGACCGGGCGCATTGCGGCGAGCGAGCCGTCGATGACCTCGCGCAGTTCCTTCGCGTCCCAGTTGGTCGTCAGGTACTGGAAGTTGAAGGCCTGGTGCATCTCGTCGGGCCGCACGTACATCGCGGTGCGCTCGACCGTCGGCGTCCAGGCTTCGGCGACGAGGATGCGCTCGCCCTCGTACTCATCGAGGATCCGCCGCCAGGAGCGGTAGATCTCGTGGACGCCGTCCTGGTCGAAGAACGGCATGACATCGTTCCCCAGCAGCTTGAGCTGGTCGCCGGAGCCGATGTCGGGCAGGCCGGGCGCCTTGACGAGTCCGTGGGCGACGTCGACGCGGAAGCCGTCGGCGCCCAGGTCCAGCCAGAAGCGCAGGATCGAGCGGAACTCGTCCTGGACGGCCGGGTGCTCCCAGTTGAAGTCGGGCTGCTCCGGCGCGAACAGGTGCAGGTACCACTCGCCGTCGCTGCCGTCCGGGTTCGTGGTCCGGGTCCACGCCGGGCCGCCGAAGATCGACTCCCAGTCGTTCGGCGGCAGCTCGCCGTGCTCGCCCTTGCCGGGCCGGAAGTGGAAGCGCTCGCGCAGCCGGGAACCGGGGCCCTCGCGCAGCGCCTGGCGGAACCAGTCGTGCTGGTCGGAGCAGTGGTTGGGGACGAGGTCGACGATGATGCGCAGCCCCAGGCCGTGGGCGCTGCGGATCAGCGCGTCGGCGTCGTGGAGGGTGCCGAACATCGGGTCGATGGCCCGGTAGTCGGCGACGTCGTAGCCCGCGTCGGCCTGTGGGGAGGCGTAGAAGGGGCTGAGCCAGACCGCGTCGACGCCGAGCTCCTTGAGGTACGGGAGCCGGCTGCGTATCCCGGCGAGATCGCCCATGCCGTCACCGTTGCCGTCGGCGAAGCTGCGCGGATAGACCTGGTAGATCACCGCGTCCCGCCACCATGGCGCTGGCTCGGCACGGGTGCCGGTCGTCGTCGTGGTGGTGGCGGGGGCAGCGAGGTGCTGGGTCATTTCATCCCTGCGATGGTGGTGGATGGGGGGAGCGTACGTACGGTCGGGCGCGGCCCGTGGCGGGGCTCAGCCCTTGACCGCGCCTGCCGACACGCCGGTCACCAGATGGCGCTGGGCGAAGAGGAAGACGATCGCGGCGGGGATGGCGATGAGCACCGAGGCCGCGGTCATCGGCCCCCACTGGGCGCCGTACTGGTTGACGAACTTCTGCAGTCCGCCGGCGAGGGTCAGGTTCTCGTCGCCGACCATGAAGGCGGAGGCGTAGGCGACCTCGCCCCAGGCGGTGATGAAGGAGTAGAACGCGGTGACCGCGATGCCGGGCTTGGCGAGCGGCAGGATCAGCCGCCAGAAGGTGCCGAACGGGGTGAGCCCGTCGACCTGCCCGGACTCGTCGATCTCCCGCGGAATGGTGTCGAAGAAGCCCTTCATCATCCAGGCGCAGAACGGCACGGCGATGGTGAGGTACGTGATGACCAGACCGGCCGGCTCGTTGAGCAGGCCCATGCCCGCCATGATGTTGTAGATCGGCACGATCAGGACCGCGACCGGGAACATCTGGGTGATGAGCAGGGTCCACATGAGTCCGCGCTTGCCGGGGAAGCGGAAGCGGCTGACGGCGTAGCCGGTGGTCGCCGCGACGAACACACCGATGACCGTGGTGAGGCCCGCGACGAGCAGCGAGTTGCCGAACCAGGTGAGGAACTCGGTGTCCTCGATCAGCTTGCTGTAGTTCTCGAACGTCGTCTCTTTGAAGAAGTCGGTGGTGATCGCGTACTCCGCGGGCTTGATGGAGGTCAGGAAGACCCACAGCACCGGGAAGACGGCGATCACGGACGCGACGAGGAGCGTCAGATGCAGCGCGACCGAGGCGATCGGCGAACGGCGGCCGCGTGCCGGAGCGTTGGCCGGGACGTTGGTCGTGGTCACCAGGTTTCTCCCTGCTTGCGGAGGACGCGCTGGTAGACAGCGGCGAAGGCCATCAGGAGGACGAGGATCAGCACGCCCCAGGTGGAGGACTGCGCGAAGTCGCGCGGGCTGATCTCGAACGAGAACTTGTAGGCCTGGGTCACCAGGATCTGGGTCGCCTCACCGGGACCGCCCCGGGTGAGCAGGAAGATCACCGGGAACATGTTGAAGGTCCAGATGGTGCTCAGCAGGATCACCGTGGTGGACACCGACCGCAGACCGGGCACGGTGATGTGGCGGAACCGCTGCCAGGCGTTCGCGCCGTCCATCTCGGCCGCCTCGTACAGCTCGCCGGGTATGGACTGCAGACCGCCGAGCAGGGCGACCATCATGAACGGCACGCCGAGCCAGACGTTGACGGCGATCACCGAGAACTTCGCCCAGGTGGGGTCGTTGAGCCACGGCACGGCGTCGATGCCGCCACCCGCGAGGATCTTGTTGAGCAGACCGTTGTCCTCGTTGTAGAGGAAGCGCCAGGCGAAGACGGAGACGAAGCCGGGCACGGCCCACGGCAGGATCAGCATCATCCGGTAGAACGACCGGCCGGCGATCCTGCGGTTGAGGATGTTGGCGAGGGCGAGGCCCAGGCCGAAGGTGACGGCCACGCAGGAGACCGTCCACACCAGCGTCCACCCGAGGGTGTCGAGGAACTGGCTGCCGGTGAGCGCGTCGGCGTAGTTGTCGAGTCCGATGAATTCGTAGGTCGCCGGGAGGTGGTTCACCCCGATCGACCGCTCGACGTTCCGCTCGTTGGCGTTCGTCAGCGACAGATAGATGCCGCGGACGAGCGGATAGCCGATGATCACCCCGATCACGATCACCACGGGGGCGACCATGGTCCAGGCGTACCAGTGGGTGGAGAGGGCGCGGCGGAGCGGACCCGGCGCGCCGGCGGTGTCGCGGCGATGGCCGCGGGCCCTGTTGGGCTCCGCGGCCTTCGCCACCGACTGGCCGCTGGTGTGGACAGCCATCAGTCGGTCTCTTCCCTTACTTCCAGTCCTTGAGGAGCTTGCGGTAGGCGTCGCCTGCCGCCTTGCTCCCCTTCTCCGGGGTGGTCTGGCCGGTGAGGACCTTGGTGTACTCGGTCACCAGCGGGGCGAAGAGGCTGCCGGTCTCGGGGATCCAGGGGCGCTCGACGGCCTTGTCGACGACCGGCTTGAAGAAGCCGACGATCTCGTTGCCGCTGACGGACGGCTTGCTGTAGACCGAGGCGCGGGTCGGGAGCAGGCTGAGCTCCTTGGCGACCGTGGTCTGGGACTCGACGGAGCTCATGTACTCGACGAAGGCGTAGGACGCTTCGAGGTTCTTGGAACCGGCGTAGACGGCGAGGTTGTGGCCGCCCTGCGGGGCGCCCTGGCCGGCGGAGCCGGCGGGAACGGGCGTGATGCCGAGGTTCGCCTTGTCCTTGAACTCCTTGCCGGCGTAGGTGTCGGAGACGGCCCACGGGCCGTTGATCATCATGGCGACCTTGCCTTCCTTGAAGGCGGTCTGCATGTTGTTCCAGCCGTCGGTGGCGTCGGTCTTGGCGGCGCCGGAGTCGACGAGGTCCTTGACGACCTTCATGGCCTTGACACCGGCCGGGTTGTCGACCGTGACCTGCTTCTTCTCGGCGTCGACGAGGTCGCCGCCCTCGCCGTAGAGGAAGGACAGGAACCAGTACGCGTCGTCGCCGCGCAGGTACAGACCGGTCTTGCCGGTCTTGTCCTTGATCTTCTTGGAGATGGACTTCAGCTCGGCGATGGTGCCGGGCACCTCGACGCCGGCCTGCTGGAAGATCTTCTTGTTGTAGAAGATGCCCATGGAGTCGATGACCTGCGGCACCGCGTAGGTCTTGTCCTTGTACTTCGTGGAGGCGGCGGCCTGCGGCAGGAAGTCCTTCTCGTCCTTGAGGGCCGAGGTGCCGTCCAGCGGGGCGAGGTAGCCGAGGTCGGCGAACTCGGGGGTCCAGGCCACCTCGGAGCGGATCACGTCGGGGGCGCCGGAACCGGACTGGGCCGCGTTCTTGAACTTGTTCTGCGCCTCACCGAACGGCACGTTCACATACTTGATCTTGACGTCCGGGTGCAGCTTGGTGAAGCCCTCGGCGACCTTCTTGAAGACCTTGTCCTCGCTGCCGACGGTCGACGTGTCCCACCAGGTAACCGTGCCGGACAGCTTGCCCGAGCTGCTCTTGCCGCTCTCGGCGTCGTCGCCGCCGCACGCGGTCGCCGTGAGCGCCAGGCTCGCGACCAGGGCGGTGGCCGCTATGCCACGTCGCATGTGAACTCCTTCAACCTGGGCCGCTCCATCACGGCGCCGATTCGTCGAGGAACGTAACAAGGTTGAAAGAAGACCGAAAGACCTTGCGAGAGATTTCCGCAAGCAGCCGCGATCGTTACATCCGCGTGTCCTCACGGTGGCCGTTGCGAGCCTTGTCAGCGGGGGCCTCCCCCGCTCCGCCGCTTTTCACAGTGTGCGCAACTGCTTCCGCAAGAGATTGCAGCGCTGTTACCTTCGAGATAGGTCGCCGTTGATCCGGTAGATCCGGTACGTCCGGAACATCCTGAGACAGCATCCGAAGGGGAGCGCCCATGACGCAGGAGCTCAGCACGACCACCCCGCCGCAGCTCGCCGGGCGGACGCCGGACTGGTGGCGGGACGCCGTCATCTACCAGGTGTACGTCCGCTCCTTCGCCGACAGCGACGGCGACGGCATCGGCGATCTGCGTGGCATCCGCGACCGGCTCCCCCATCTCGCGGCGCTCGGCGTGGACGCGGTCTGGCTGACCCCCTTCTACGCGTCCCCGCAGGCCGACGGCGGATACGACGTCTCGGACTACCGGGCCGTCGACCCCCTCTTCGGCGCGCTCGACGACGCCGACGACCTCGTCCGCGAGGCCCACCGCCTGGGCCTCCGGGTGATCGTCGACATCGTGCCGAACCACACCTCCGACCAGCACACCTGGTTCCGCGAGGCGCTCGCCGGCGGTCCCGAGCGGGCGTACTACCACTTCCGCCCCGGAAAGGGGGCGGGCGGGGAACTGCCGCCGAACGACTGGGAATCGGTCTTCGGCGGCCCGGCGTGGACCCGGAGCACGAATCCGGACGGCAGCGACGGGGACTGGTACCTGCACCTCTTCGCGCCGGAGCAGCCTGACCTCAACTGGGAGCACCCCGCCGTGCGCGAGGAGTTCGACGCGGTCCTGCGCTTCTGGCTCGACCTCGGCGTCGACGGTTTCCGCATCGACGTGGCCCACGGCATGGTCAAGGCCGACGGGCTGCCCGACATCGGCGCCCGCGAGCAGGCGAAGATGATCGGCGCGCAGGTGCTGCCGTTCTTCGACCAGGACGGCGTCCACGAGATCCACCGCTCCTGGCGCCGACTCCTCGACGCGTACGACGGTGAGCGCATCGGGGTCGCCGAGGCCTGGGCCCCCACCCCGGAGCGGCTGGCGCTGTACGTACGCCCCGACGAGCTGCACCAGGCCTTCAATTTCCAGTTCCTGCGCTGCCCCTGGGATCCGGCCAGGATGCGGCAGGTCATCGACGCCTCACTGGCCGCGACGACCTCGGTGGGTGCGCCCACCACCTGGGTGCTCTCCAACCACGACGTCGTACGGCACCCCACCCGCTACGGCGACGGCCCCTCGGGGCTGCGGCGGGCCCGGGCCGCGGCCCTGCTGATGCTGGCGCTGCCCGGGTCGGCTTACGTCTACCAGGGCGAGGAACTGGGCCTTCCGGATGTAACAGACCTTCCGGATGAAGTGCGCCAAGACCCCTCATTCTTCCGCGCGGACGGCCAGGACGGCTTCCGCGACGGGTGCCGGGTGCCGATTCCCTGGACCAGGAACGGATCCTCGTACGGCTTCGGCTCCGGCGGCAGCTGGCTTCCGCAGCCACCGGAGTGGGCCGAGCTGAGCGTGGAGGCACAGACCGGCGTACAGGGCTCGACCCTGGAGCTCTACCGCGCGGCGCTCTCGGTCCGCCGCGAACATCCCGGCCTCGGCGCCGGCTCGGACGTGACCTGGCTGGACGCCCCCGACGGTGTCCTCGCCCTGGCCCGTGACGGCTTCCTCTGCACGACGAACACACGCGGCACGGACGTGGAGATCCCCGTACCGGGAAGTCTGCTGCTGTCGTCCGCGACACCCGAGTTCAACGGCGGGACGGTCCGCCTTCCCGCCGACTCCAGCATCTGGTGGGCAATCTGACATGCGACCGGTACAGTCCAATCCCATGACCGCACGGCTTGCCGACATCGCAGCCCAGGCGGGGGTCAGCGAGGCGACGGTCAGCCGGGTGCTCAACGGCAAGCCAGGCGTTGCCGCGACCACCCGCGAATCGGTGCTCGCCGCACTCGACGTCCTCGGCTACGAGCGTCCCGTACGACTGCGCCGCCGCAGCGCGGGGCTCGTCGGGCTCATCACGCCCGAACTGGAGAATCCGATATTCCCGGCCCTGGCCCAGGTCATCGGACAGGCGCTGACCCGCCAGGGCTACACCCCCGTGCTCGCCACCCAGACCCCCGGGGGCTCCACGGAGGACGAGCTCACCGAGATGCTCGTGGACCGTGGGGTCTCGGGAATCATCTTCGTCTCCGGACTGCACGCCGATACGAGCGCCGACATGCAGCGCTACGAGAAGCTGCGCGCCCAGGGCGTGCCCTTCGTACTCGTCGACGGTTTCTCGCCGGACGTGCAGGCACCGTTCATCTCGCCCGACGACCGGGCGGCCATGCAGCTGGCCGTGACCCATCTCGTCTCCCTCGGCCACACCCGTATCGGACTGGCCCTCGGACCCCGGCGGTTCGTCCCCGTCCTGCGGAAGATCGAGGGCTTCGTCAAGGCGGTCCGTGACCAGCTCGGCCTGAGCCAACAGGAGATCGAGTCCCAGCTGATCCAGCACTCCCTCTACACCCTGGAGGGCGGGCAGGCCGCGGCGTCCGCGCTGATGGACCGCGGCTGCACGGCGGTGGTCTGCGCGAGCGACATGATGGCGCTCGGCGCGATCCGCGCGGCGCGGCAACGCGGGCTGGACGTACCCGCCGACATCTCAGTCGTCGGCTTCGACGACTCCCCGCTCATCGCGTTCACCGACCCGCCGCTGACGACGGTCCGCAAGCCGGTACCGGCGATGGGACAGGCGGCGGTACGCACGCTGCTGGAGGAGATCGGCGGTACGCCCGCCCCGCACAGCGAATTCGTCTTCATGCCGGAGCTGGTCGTCCGCGGTTCGACCGCCGCGGGTCCCGTGCACGGCTCCTAGGGGCGGCCCGCGTCCGGAAGACACACGCCCAGGGCCTGTCTTCCGGATCAGGCCCTGGTCCCTGGTCCCTAGTCCCCAGGACGTACCCCGAGCACGGCCAGAACCCGACCGGGGGATGATCGGACGAGCCGTACCTATCTGGCAGACTCTGCTCCTATGGGTGAAGCGACCGTGAAATCTGTGGAAGACCGGACTGCGGCCCCGTCACCCATGGTGACGGAGGACGTCCCGGCCCCCGGGGAAGGCCGACTGCAGAGGATGCGGTCGGTGCGGCGGCCGCGTATCTGGTTCGAGATCCTGCTCATTGCGGTCAGTTACTGGATATACTCGCTCATTCGTAACGCGGTTCCGGAGCAGAAGGCTCAGGCCCTGCGGAACGCCGACTGGATCTGGGACGCCGAGAAGGCGCTCGGCATCGCCGTCGAGCAGTCGGTCAACCACGCCGTGAATTCGGTGACCTGGCTGATCGTGACGATGAACTACTACTACGCCACCCTGCACTTCATCGTGACCATAGGCGTGCTGGTGTGGCTCTACCGCCGTCACCCGGGCCGCTACGCCCCGGCCCGCCTCGTGCTCTTCGCGACCACCGGCGTCGCGCTCGTCGGCTACTACCTGTACCCGCTGGCGCCGCCCCGTCTGATGAACGGCCAGAACTTCATCGACACGGTGCTGGTGCACCACACCTGGGGCTCGATGGCCTCGGGCAACCTGAAGAACATGTCCAACCAGTACGCGGCGATGCCTTCGATGCACATCGGCTGGTCGCTGTGGTGCGGGCTCACCATCTTCGCCCTGGCGTCGGCGCCGTGGGGGAAGATCCTGGGCCTGCTGTACCCGACGCTGACGCTGATAGTGATCGTCGCGACGGCCAACCACTTCTGGCTGGACGCGGTGGGCGGCCTGCTGTGCCTCGGCTTCGGATACGGGCTGTCGTACGCCTGGTACGGAGCTCTCCCGCACCGCCTGCCCCGCTGGGCCCCGGCGACCGGCACCGGCACCGGCACCGGCACCAACGACGAGCACGGCAACGTCCTGGCGGCGCCGGAGCTGAACGCCGTACGACGCTGAGCCGACACGGGGGCAGCGACAAGGGGGTCGCCCTCACCGTGAGTGAGTAGCAGCGCCCGCCCCTCAGCCGAGTCGATGCGTCACGTACCCACCCGCCATCGGGAGCACGACCGCCGCCACCCCCGACTCCCCCGCCGCCACCGCCGCGTGGGACGTGCACCCCTCCAGGGCCATCAGCCCGGTCAGCCCGCGCCCGAGCGACGCCGCGCCGTGCCGCCGCCCTACGCCCCGTAGAACAGCTCCTCCACCACCGCGCGCGCCCGCCTCGTCGCCCGTCGGTAGTCGTCGACCATCTCGCCGCTGTATCCCATCTGCGGCTGCCGCCCCGTGGGCCCGGGGCCGTATCCCAAGTACCGCCCCACCGCGCCCAGTTCGCGGCCGTCCGAGGGGAACGTGTCCCCGGGGCGGCCGCGGACCAGCATCACGCCGTTGCGGACGCGGGTGGCGAGGACCCAGGCGTCGTCGAGGATCTGGGCGTCCTCCGTGGACAGCAGGCCCGCGGCGTGGGCGGCGGCGAGGGCCTCGCGCGTGCGGGTCGTCCGCAGGCCGGGCTCCGCCCAGCCGTGGCGCATCTGGAGGAGCTGGACCGTCCATTCGACGTCGCTGAGGCCGCCCCGGCCCAGCTTGGTGTGGAGGGTCGGATCGGCGCCGCGCGGCAGACGTTCCGTTTCCATCCGGGCCTTGAGGCGGCGGATCTCGCGGACCGCGTCCTCGCCGAGGCCCTCCGCCGGGTAGCGCAGCGGGTCGATCAGCTCGATGAAGCGCGCGCCCAGGTCGGCGTCGCCGGCCATCGGTTCGGCGCGGAGCAGCGCCTGGCTCTCCCAGACGAGCGACCAGCGGCGGTAGTACGCGGCGTACGAGGCGAGCGTACGCACCAGGGGTCCGCTCTTGCCCTCCGGGCGCAGGTCCGCGTCGATCAGCAACGGCGGGTCGGCGGTGGGGACCTGGAGCAGTCGCCGGATCTCCGAGACGACCGTGTTCGCGGCCTGCGCGGCCTCCTGCTCGTCGACGCCGTCGCGCGGCTCGTGGACGAACAGGACGTCCGCGTCGGAGCCGTAGGCCAGCTCGTGGCCGCCGAAGCGGCCCACGCCGATGACGGCGAAGCGGGTGGGGAGGGTGTCCCCCCACTTTTCGCGTACGACGGCCCGCAGGGCACCCGCGATCGTCGCCGCGTTCAGGTCGGTGACGGCGTTGCCCACGCGGTCGACGAGCGCGCCCGGGTCCTGCTCGGCGGGGCTGTCCTCGGTGCCGTACGAGCTGATCAGATCGGCCGCCGCGGTACGGAACAGCTCGCGCCGCCGCACCCCGCGGGCCGCGGCGACCGCCGCCTCCGCGCCGTCCGCGCGGCCGACCGCGGCCAGCACCTCCTGCTCCAGATGCTCCCGGCCGCGCGGCTTCAGTCCCTCCGGGTCACCGAGGAGCGCCACCGCCTCCGGGGCGCGCAGCAGCAGATCGGGGGCGAGGCGGCCGGCGGACAGCACGCGCGCCAGGTTCTCCGCGGCGGCGCCCTCGTCCCGCAGGAGCCGCAGGTACCAGGGGGTCTTGCCGAGCGCGTCGGACACCTTGCGGAAGCCGAGCAGCCCGGCGTCCGGGTCGGCGGAGTCCGCGAACCAGCCGAGCAGCACCGGCAGCAGTGTTCGCTGGATCGCCGCCTTGCGGGTCATCCCGGACGACAGGGCCTCCAGATGGCGCAGCGCCGCGGCCGGGTCGGCGTAACCGAGCGCTTCCAGCCGCTGCACGGCCGCCTTCGCGCTTAGCCGGGTCTCGCCGGGCGCCAGCTGCGCGACCGCGTCCAGCAGCGGCCGGTAGAACAGCTTCTCGTGCAGCCGTCGCACGACCGCCCCGTGCCGCCGCCACTCCTTGTTGAGTTCGACGACCGGGTCGGCGCGCAGCCCCAGCGACCGTCCGAGACGGCGCTGGTCCTCCTCGCCCTCGGGCACGAGGTGGGTGCGGCGCAGCCGGTACAGCTGGATGCGGTGTTCCATCGCGCGCAGGAAGCGGTACGCCGCGTCGAGCTGCGCCGCGTCCGCGCGTCCCACGTACCCGCCCGCCGCGAGCGCGTTCAGCGCGTCGAGGGTGGTGCCACTGCGCAGCGTCGCGTCGCTGCGGCCGTGCACCAACTGCAGGAGCTGAACGGCGAACTCGACGTCCCGCAGCCCGCCCGGGCCGAGCTTCAGCTCGCGATCGATATGGGCCACGGGGATGTTGTCGACGACCCGGCGGCGCATCTTCTGCACGTCCGGGACGAAGTTCTCGCGCTCCGCGGCCTGCCATACGAGCGGTGAGACGGCCTCGATGTACTCGGCGCCCAGCTCGGGGTCGCCCGCCACCGGCCGCGCCTTGAGCAGCGCCTGGAACTCCCAGGTCTTCGCCCACCGCTGGTAGTACGCGAGGTGGCTGGAGAGGGTGCGCACCAGCGGGCCGTTGCGCCCCTCGGGACGCAGATTGGCGTCGACCGGCCAGATCGCGCCCTCGACGGTCGTCTCCGAGCAGATCCGCATGAGGTGCGACGCGAGCCGGGTCGCGGCCTTGATCGCCTTCGGCTCGTCGGCCCCTTCGACCGGCTCCCCGACGAAGATCACGTCGACGTCGGAGACGTAGTTCAACTCGTGACCACCGCACTTGCCCATGGCGATCACCGCGAGCCGGCACATGGCGGCGTCCTCGGGCGCGGCGGTACGGGCGATGGCGAGCGCTGCCCGGAGCGTTGCCGTCGCCAGGTCGGCGAGCTCGGCCGCGGTCTGGGCGACATCCGTGGTGCCGCACACGTCACGGGCCGCTATCGACAGCAGACAGCGGCGGTACGCGACGCGCAGCGACACCGGTTCGGTGGCATCGGCAAGCCCGCGCTCGAACTCCTCCACACCGGGGTGCAGGTCCACCGCCTCGTACATCAGGAGCGCATGCCAGTCGCGCGGGTGCCGCGCCAGATGGTCACCGAGGGCCTCGGACGCGCCGAGCACGCCGAGCAGCCGGTCACGCAGCGGCTTCGCGGAGATCAGGGTGTCGAGGAGTACCCGCCGCTCCTCGGGCTCCTGCGCCTCGACCAGGCGTACGAGTCCGCGCAGCGCCAGATCGGGGTCGGCGGTCGCGCCCAGCGCGTCGAGGAGGACGGAGTCCGCTCGTACGGGCGCCATCTCGGGCAGACCGAGGAACCGCTCGGCGACGGCGGGGTGGGTGAAGCCGTGCCGCAGCAGACGGGTGAAGGTACTGCTCCTGCGCCCCGGCACCGATGTCATCCCGCCGCCTCCGATCAAGGTCCGGATCCCGGTCCGAGCCTAGTCGCAGGTGCGGGGAGGGGGCGCTCGCAGGACTCTGGTCATGAGGGTGGTGCCGTGCTGTTCCGGGCGGTGCCTTGCCGCGCAGCGCCGTGCTGTGCCGCGCCGTGCTGTGCCGCGCCGTGCTGTGCCGCACCTCCCCGTGATGTGCCGCGCCGCGATGTTCGCCATGGTCCTCGTCCGGGCGAGACAGCCCGTATTCCTGGAATGTCGGTCTTCTATGACGCCAAGCACGTTTCGCCCCATCGGGAAGCACCGTCGCCATGCCTTCCTCGCCTAGGGCCCGGGCAGGCCCTGGCCGCTGCCGGGAGCACTCTGCCCTGCGCGGCTGCGGCCGCGGCTGCGACTGCGACTGCGACTGCGACTGCGACTGCGACTGGTCCCAACGCGGCAGGGCCCAACGCGGTCGGCCCCAACGCGGCCGGTTCCGACGTGGGCTGTTCCGGCACGGTCTGGTCGCCGCTCTCGCCCTGGCCCCGGTGGCCGGGCTCGCCGACGCCACCGTGTCCGTGCCCGACGAGGCCCCCGTGGCGCGCCCGGAGGCGCGGCCCACGGCGCCCGCCGTGCAGCCGGTGCGCACCACCGTCGGCGAGACGGTGATGCAGATCGTCGCCCACCCCGACGACGACCTGTTCTTCATGAACCCGGACACCAGCCGGTCGATCGCCACCGGCCGCAGCCTGACCTCGGTGTATCTCACGGCCGGTGAGTCCGACGGGGTCAACGCCCCCCGCGACGACCCGAGTCCGCCCGCCGCCGACAAGGCCGCGTACGCCGAGGCCCGCCAGAACGGGATACGCGCGGCCTACGCCGAGATGGCCACCGGCGACCGGACCAGCCCCTGGTCGCGTACGTCCATACCCACGGCGGGCGGCAGCCGGGCCGAGCTGGACACCCTCCGCGCCCGGCCCGAGATCAGCCTCGTCTGGGTGCAGCTCCACGAGGCCGGCAGCATACGCGGCGACCGGCCGCACAGCCTGCACGGCCTGTGGGACGGCCGCGTGGACACACTGTCGTCGCAGCTCGCCTCCGGTGCGCCGGTACGGGAGGACTTCTCGTACACGAAGCAGCAGGTCGTCGACACGATCGCGGGGCTGTTGGAACGGTTCCGGCCGACGTTCGTGCGGATGCAGGACCCGACGCCGGGCCGTACGGCGAACGGCGCGTACGCCGACCACCAGGACCACATGTACGGGGCACGGTTCGCCCAGGCGGCACTCGCACGGTACGCGGAGACCTCGAGGGCTGCGGGGACCACGGGAGCGGCAAGGACCGCGGGGACCGCGGGCACTTCCGAGCCGCGCCCGCGCTTCGGCGTCCAGACGTATCTCGGATACTTCACCAGCGGCCTGCCGCACACCCTCGACCCGGCAACCGCCGCGGCCAAGCTGCGCACCCTCAAGACGTACGCCTGGACGGACGGCACCGATCACTGCGGCGACCCGGCGGGGTGCGGCGACCGCAAGGTGGCCGCACGGCCCGCCGCGCACGGCTGGGCGCGGACGGTCCGCTACACGCGGGGCGACTCGACGTCCTGGGCACAGGAGGGCGCGGACGGCGCGGCATGGGCGTTCTCCGTGCTCGACGGCCGGCTGGCGGTCTGGCACCGCGCGGCGGTCGCCACGGCATGGACCGGGCCGCGGCTGCTGCACGGCGGCGGTGTCGACAGCGGGGTGACGTCGGTACGCCTCCCCGACGGCCGGATCGCCGTCCTCGGCACCCGTACGACGATCGGCGAGCGCGCCGCCGACTACCGCCGGGACGTCGTCCTCGCGGTGCAGCGCACCCCCGGCGGGGCCTTCGGGCCGTGGGCCTCGCTCGGCACGCCCGAGCGTGCCGACGCGAGCGGAACGTCCGACATCAGCGCTCCGGCCGCCGCCGTGGACGCCGACGGACGGCTCACCGTCCACCTCCGCGATGCCGGCCACCGTCTCAGCACCCGCGTCCAGCGCGCCGACGGCAGCTGGGGCGCCTGGACCCGGCTGGGAGGTGTCGATCTGCACGGCGACCCGGTCGTCGCCGCCGACTCCACCGGCCGGCACACGGTCTTCGCCGCCACCCCGAGGTCGGTGCTGGCCTGGACGCAGGCACGCCCCGGGGCACCGTTCTCCGGGCCACTGCCGACCGGACTGCCGCCGACCACGCTGGCGCTCAGCGCGACGGCGGACGCCGGCGGCGACGGGTACGGGAACGGGAACGGCCTACGGGCCGGAGACAGCGGCGACGGGTACGGGAAGGGCCTGCAGGCCGAGGACGGCGGCGGCGTACGGCTCTGGTACCGCGCCCCGGTCACGGGCGAGGTGCGCAGCGCCCGCTTCACCGGTGGCCGCCCCGGCACCCGGGGCGCGGCCGAGAAGAGGCTGCGCGCCACCTCGCCCATGACCGCCACCGGCATGGCGGGCTTCGGCCCGGTGAGCGCGGGCAGGGAGCTGCTGGCCGTGCGATCCCGTACGGGCATGCTGGCGACGGCCCCGGCCGTACCGGGAACGAACCCGGGCTGGACGGAGTCCGGCTTCCTCTTCGCGGGGGCACCCGCGGTCGTACCCGGCGGTGTGGCCACGATCGGTCTGGACGGCACCCTGCACTGGACGCCCGCGGCCCGATGAGTCCGGTGGTCCGACGAGTCCCGCGGCCCGATGAGTCCCGCGGCGATGAGTCCCGCGGCCGCGCACGGTCCATACATGTGTGACAGAAGGCCCGCCGCGGCCGAACGAACCCGACCACGAAAGGACCCCGCCATGCCGGCCCAGGAACCACAGACGGAGCTCGACGCGCGCTACAGCTCCCCCGACGCCACCGCGACACCGTGGCCGGACGCGGTCGCCCAGCTGAACGAGTCGGAGATCTTCTGGCTCTCGACCGTGCGCCCGGACGGCCGCCCGCACGTGACCCCACTGATGGCGGTCTGGCTGGACGACACGCTCCACTTCACCACCGGTGAACAGGAGCGCAAGGCGCGCAACCTCGCCGCCAACCCCCACGTCGTCCTCACCACCGGCACCAACACCGACAGCGAGGGCCGCGACCTGGTCGTCGAGGGCGAGGCGGCCGTGGTGTCCGACGAGCCGCGACTCGCACGGCTGGCCGAGGCCTGGGAGTCGAAGTACGGTCCGGAGTGGCACTTCGAGGTCCGGGACAAGGCCTTCTGGCACGAAGGCGGAGGCCGCTCCCTGGTCTTCGGCGTGACACCCCGTACCGCCTTCGGCTTCGGCAGGGGCGAGACCTACAGCCAGACCCGCTGGCGCTTCACCGGCTGAGGGCGCCCGGACGGCCGAACGGAGACCGTTCCATGGAATGGACCCTCGAAGTGATCGTCATTCCGGTCACCGACGTGGACCGGGCCAAGCGCTTCTACATGGACCAGTGCGGCTTCAACGCCGACCTCGACATGTCGCCCTTCGAGGGGAGCCGCTTCGTCCAGCTCACCCCGCCCGGCTCGCGCTGCTCCATCGTCATCGAGGCCGGCCTGCCCGACTCCCCCGGCCGGCCGCGGATGACTCCGGGTTCCCTCCAGGGCCTGCAACTGTGCGTCACCGACATCGACGCGGCCAGGTCGGAGCTGGTGAGCCGTGGCGTGGTGGTCGGTCCGGTCCGGCGCGTCGGGCCGTCGGGCTGGGAGGACGGCAAGGGCAAGGAACCCTGGAATTCCTTCCTGTTCTTCCAGGACCCTGATGGCAACGGCTGGGTGGTCCAGGAGGCACCGACACCACTCGCCAGCCGGTGACGGCCCGAGCCGACCGGTGACGGTCCAAGTCGACCGGTGACGGTCCGGCAGCTGACACAGGAGGTCCCTCCATGGAGTTCACGCTCGAAGTGATCCTCGTCCCCGTCTCCGACGTGGACCGGGCCAAGGAGTTCTACCGCGACAAGGCCGGCTTCCACGTCGATCACGACACCCGTATCGACGAGCGGTTCCGCATCGTGCAGCTGACCCCGCCCGGCTCGGGCTGTTCCGTCGTCATCGGCGAGGGCATACCCGTGCCGGGCGGCAGGACGCTCGAACCCGGCTCGTACCAGGGCCTCCAGCTGGTCGTGGGCGACATCAAGGCGGCCCATGCCGAACTCGTCGCCCGTGGCCTGGACGTCACCGAACCCGAAGTGGTCGCGCCGGGCGACGGTGGCACGTTCATGTACTTCTCCGACCCCGACGGCAATGGCTGGGCCATCCAGGAGTGGACCCGGCGCGCCTCCCAGCCCCTCCACGCGCTCCTGGCCGAGCAGGCACGCGAGCGTGCGGACGGCGACGGCGCGGCCGGCGGAGCCACGGCCGGCGGCGAAGCGGACTAGCCGGTCCCCGCAAGGAATCCGGGCAGCGCCATGGAATGGACCCTCGAAGTGATCGTCGTTCCGGTCAGCGACGTCGACCGGGCCAGGACCTTCTACGCCGACCAGTGCGGCTTCACGGTCGACCACGACAGCAGCATCGGCAAAGGCGTCCGCATCATCCAGCTGACCCCGCCCGGGTCGCCCTGCTCGATCGTCATCGGTGAGGGCATGCCTCCTGCCCCCGGCCAGACGGTGATGGCCCCCGGCGCCATCCAGGGCCTGCAACTCTGTGTCCCCGACATCGAGTCGGCCCACGACGAGCTGCTGGCCCGTGGCGTCGCGGTCAGCGCGGTCCAGCATGTCTCCGCCACGGGCTGGGCCCAGGGCAAGGGCGAGGCGTGGAACTCGTTCGTGTTCTTCCAGGACCCCGACGGCAACGGCTGGGTCGTCCAGGAGGCCCCGGCGCCCCTGTCGGACCGCCGCCACTAGGACCTGTCTCCTGGTCAGGCGGCCCGACAGCCGGGTCAGGTCACCTCACTTGGCCGCCTTGAAGGCCGAAGGTGCGGGGAGTTCGACGTCGGTGCAGCCCCGGCGCTTGGTGATGTCGTCGACGTACGCCCGGAAGAGGGTGGACAGGCGGTCGAGTACGACGTCTTCGTAGGTGTAGCTGACGGTGAGGGTGTGGATCGCGGGCCGCCCGTCGCAGACGGACGAGGCCCACCAGACGCCGGACCCCTCCCCGCCACCGGCGGTGCTTGGCCTGAGGTACTCGTAGTGGTCGACTACCTCAAAGGCGACCGACTCGGGCTCGGCGTCGAAGAAGGAAGCCGTCCTCATCCACCAGGGCGAGTGCGTGAGCGCGTGGTCGGCATACTCCCGCTGGGATCCCTGCAGGTCCGGGGCGATCTCGCGCACGCCCGCCGGGCTGAGCGCCAGCAGGCAGGTCTCCGTCGCGCTCCTGGCCCCCGTGGGTGCCTCCAGCATGCGGTCCGGCAACCGGCCACGCCCGGCGTCGTCGAGGTGCCTGCCGTACCAGGCGCAGGAGGCGCTCGCGGACTTCGGAGCGCGGAGCTCTCGTCCGGGAGTCGTCAACTGCGTAGGAACGCCGGGGAGTTGAGCCTCGCACTTCAGTGCGTCCGCGACCCGGGCCGCGGCTCCGCGGGCCAGTCCGGCGAGAATTCCGCGGTCGTCGTCCGACACGTCGTCATAGTCGGCCCTGGCCGTGACCTGCACGGAGGAGGGCTTCCCGGCCCCGGATGCACAGTCGGCCCGGACCGTGACGGTGTCGTCGCTGTAGTGGCCGAGCGCGCCGTCGCCCAGGGGCAGGGGCTCGGCGTGGTCGGCGAGGCGGGTCACGTCGTCCGGGTCGGGATCCTTGTCGTCGCGGCGGCCGAACGGTTCGAACCGTATCTCGTCGCCCACGACGTTCATGGGCGCGTCGTCGGCGGAAGTGCGGGCGACGAGTACGAAGAGGCCGTCGGACTTACCCGGCTCCGGCACCCGGTAGAGCGTGCACCGGCCCGGCAGCGCATCGAGCCGCAGCTGGTCGTTCTCGCCGCTGCCCGCCTTGGCCCTGACCATCCCGCCCCGCAGGTCCATCACCGCCGCGGCATCCACGATGCCGCCGCAGGCCGCGGCGATATCGGCCTCGCTCGCGGCCCGGTCCCGCACATCCGTGTACGTCAGCCAGTACGCCCACAGGCTCGCCCCGATGCCGAGCAGGGCGGCGGCCCGGAGCAGCGTGTTGCCCCGGTCGCGCCAGGGCCCGCCACCAGGCACCGACGGCACCCGGGGCAGCCATCGCGGCCGCCGCACCGGCGAAACGCCTTCGGGCAGTCGCGTGCCCGCCCGGTCCTCCCCGTGCCAACTCATGCAGATCCCCCGTACGTTCCCCGTGCCCGGCCAACAGTTCGCAGAAGCTATCAGCCGCCCCAGACGCCACTGCGGTCCCGCCCACCACATGGACGGGGCCGCAGCGCCGACGGGGGGTCATCGGCCCTCCGCTGACTTCGACTGCTCGGAGAGGCGGCTGCGCATCAGCAGCAGCGCATCAGTGGCTTTCTTGCGAGTCTCCGCCAGTCTCTCGGGCGGGCCGCTCACGTAGACGGAGACCGTGGTTTTCCCTGTCCGGCCGACCAGCAGGACGTACGGCAGGTTCGCCTTACTGCCGTCGTCGTAGATGGCCAGCCTTCCTTCTTCGGAGAACACTTCGTCAAAGCCGGACAATGGCGGGGCGATCGCTTCGTGCACGTCGTCCCAGCGGGCTTTGCCCATGCGCTGAGTGGTGCAGCGGTGGGTCGTGTTTCTGTCGTCGGCGAGGGATGCTCGTGCCGTGTCGTCGTCCACGTACACCGCCGCCCCGGAACTGGTGGTGAAGCCTTGCAGGTCGTCTTGTGCTGCGCGTGAGACCGCGGCGAGTGTGCCCGCCCGCAGGGGTTTCCGGTACAACTCGCAATTGGGCTGAACCGCTTCTTCCAGGGCCGGGTCCTCCTCGTACGGGCTGCTCCGAACGAACCCCGGGCCCCAGTCCTGAGGTGTGAGCGCCACCGCCAATGCGATCCTGTGCGCCTCTGCGGCTTCGGCCGCGGTGTCACGCGGGGACGGCGAAACGGATGCGGTGGCACGGGGGGACGGCGAAGTGGCCCCGTCCGAAGGACCCGTTCCACCGCCTCGAAGCAGCAGCACCAAGCCCAAGCCCAGCACCAGCACCACGGCCACCCCGGTGATGAGCGGAACAAGGCTTCGCCGAGAGCGCCACCAGGATGGTTCGGGGCGCGGACCCGAACCTGGACCCGGACCCGGACCCGGACCCGGACCTGGGCCTGGGCCGACCCGATCGGGCGGAGGACGCGGAGACAGGGGGCCCGGGGGCGGGCCCGATCCCTCGGCGACAGCCGGCTGCTGCGCGGTGGTGCGCTCTGACGGCAGCGTCCAGTCCGAGAGCGTCGCTTGCTGTGCCGGGTGGGGCTCGGCGGCGATGACGGGGACGAGCCGCCGCGCGGCCTCGTCCCCCTCCATCCGCTGCGCGGGGTCCTTGGCCAGCAGCCCGAGCACGACGGGGGCCAGCTCCGCTGCCCGCCCGGGCGGGGTGGGCTCCTCGAAGAGCAGGGCGGTCAGCGTGGCGCCCGGTGAGTCGCGGTCGAAGGGGCCGGTCCCCTCGAGCGCGAAGTACAGGGTGGCGCCGAGTGAGAACAGGTCGGAGGCCGGCGTGGGCGGTTCGCCGCGGGCCCGTTCCGGGGCCATGAAACTCAGGGTTCCGACGAGTTCCGACGTACCGGTCAGCCGCGGTTCGCCGGAGCTCGGCTCCAGCGCGATGCCGTAGTCCGTCAGGAGTACCCGGCCGCCCTCGGCACGGTACCCGGGCCGCGGGTCGGGGCTGGTCAGCAGGATGTTGGCAGGTTTGACGTCCCGGTGCAGGACGCCGAGCCGGTGGCCCTCCAGCAGGGCGTCCAGGACCGCCAGCCCGATCCGGGCCACCTCGGCGGCCGGCAGCGGCCCGTGCTCGCGCACCACCGCCTGCAGGTCGGTGGCGCCGGGGATGAACGCCATGACGATCCACGGCAGCCCGCCGTCCTCCACGATGTCGTGGACGGTCACGACATGGGGGTGGTCGCGCAGCCGGGCGGCGCGCCGCGCTTCGCCGCGGGCCCGGGTGATCCGGGCGCTCACCTCGCGGTCCGGGACGGCAGGCGGCAGGGCGATCTCCTTGAGCGCGACCTCACACGCGAGTTCCTGATCGTAGGCGAGCCACAGGCGGCCCATGCCCCCCGCAGCCAGCTGGCGCAGGAGCCGGTAGCGCCCGGCGATCACACGCCCGGCGGCCTCGTGTGCTCCGGTCATGGCGCCGCTTCTTCCAGGTGGCCGGCACGGTTCCCCGACGATCATGGGAACCCCCCATTCCCCAGGTATCGCATTCAGCCGAATGACGAGCAACTGGAGCCCGTGCGTTTGACGTGCGGCAGCGCCCGGAACAGGAGTGGAAAGCGAAAGTGCCTGCTGCCCTGCCATGTCGCTGGGTCAAGACGCACTCCGGGCCGACGGTCAATGACCGTCGGCCCGGAGTGTCGTTCAGGCTCAATACCTGCGCTGACCTGCGCTGACCTGCGGCTACAGCACCGGCAGGTTCTTCCGCAGCTCGAACGCCGTGACCTCGGAGCGGTACTCCTCCCACTCCTGCTTCTTGTTGCGCAGGAACTTGTGCAGTGGCGACAGGACCTTGGAAGACCCCGACCAGGACCCTCATAGCCAGCGGCGGAACGGTCGTCGATGGTCATCGTTGGCCGCTGCGGGCCACTGCTCGACGGCCCACAGACGGCCCAGCGGCAGGAATGTACAAGGCTCCGGAGAGGGGCATGTCCTGAGATCCGCTTGCACGTGCTCTGAACTGCAGCTTCTCCATGGTTTGCGACATGTGAAGCCCTGCTCTATCGCGTACCGTGCGCAGACGTCGCCTCACGACCGTCGCGAGGAGCCTCTGCGGTGAGTCGGGAGGGCGGCCAAGCTGTGGGGTGCGCCGTGACCGGCCGAGTGGTCCCACAGACCGCCCGGTTGGGTCAGATGTACCCAAGCCCCAGACGCGAGCCACCGGCTTGCCCCAGACTAAGGCGCATGTCGAGCACTCAACGCCGCTTGCTCTGTGGCTGCGCAATCGCATTCGGTCTCACGCTGATCGGAGTCGCCGTCTATCTCGGTTTCGAGAAATCCGACATGCTGAGCATCATTGCCAGCGCAGTCTTTGGTGTGATTAGCGCCCTAATCGGAATCTACCAGCTTTTCAACTCCACAGGCGTTGCGAATGCCACCCCCGCACAGACCCAGCGTGGGGGTGATGGATCCATTAACATTCAGGGGGGAAGAGATATTAACATCGGGGACAATAATGAGTTCGGGAAACCTTAGATGAGGTGGCCTCTGAGTAGGCAGGCGTCTGGCGATAATTCGACAAACCTGCAAGCCCTGCGCGACATCAACATTGGCCTTGGATTCTCCGACGTCAAGGAGATCGCAAAGGAAACGGCCATGGAAGTTTTTCGCATGAACATCGAAAAACTTACACAGGATGCCCACGACCTAGCCCACTCTCGAGCGGCCGAGTTTGCTGATAACTTCGTCGACGAGGCCTATCGAAGAGCGCCTGAGACCCTCAGGCAACTCCAAGACCCTGGCGTTCAGGCCGCCATTCTCGAAGCGCAGTCCGGATACGCGAAGACTGGCGACCTCGATCTCGGAGAAGTTCTCATAGAGATTCTCATCGACCGCATTAGTCGCAACACAAGAGATACGGCACAAATTGCCATGACTACGGCACTGGGAGTTGCACAGAAAGTCTCCAAGGAACACTTCTCAATGCTGTCATGCAACATGCTCTTCAAGCAGGCGGCATTCCCCAACATTGACAGCACAAATAAGCTGGCCTCAGAACTTGAGGAGGCCCTGGCTCCCTTCGTTGAGGATTTGCACCTAGCGGGACCGTCGGATCTCGATTATCTAACTGGGCTTGGATGTGTTATCGCGACGGCTGGAACCCTGTCTCCGGCCAAGTATGCGGGTATGAACTATCCGGGACTATTCAGTCGAGGGTTCACAAATAAGGAGCTACTGAACGCCGAACTCCTCATCGGGACACCATTAGCCTATCGGTTTACGGAGAACCCGGACCGCTACGGGATAGCTGCCATCACCAAGACTGAATTGCAGGAACTCATCGATTCTCATGACCTTCACCACATTCGGGATTTGGCGTACACGGCCCTGACGAGTACCGTGCTGGCTGAGAATCAAATTAATCAGCTTTTGGTCGAGGTCAACCCTGCGCTGGAGCCGATCTTTTCTCGATGTGCGCAGCTGGGATTCCCGGGTTACCTAAACACCCCAATCGGCACCGCAATCGCTTACTCCAATGTGCGTCGGATTAACCCCGAATTTAATACGCCGTTCGATAGTTTCATACTGTAAGGAGTCACCTTCCGCGCAAAGCCTCACTCTGGCCAGCGCGGAACTGATCTGCTTGCGCCGGTATCGCCGGGTGGATTCACTCATTCGATTCCATGCGCTCGACGCGGGTGCGGGCCGTCTGGGCGTCGCGGCGCGCCTTGCGGGCGACCCGTTCCGCATCGGTGGCCTGGTGCCGGGCCCCGTCCAACGCGACGCGAGCCGTCCGCTCGGCCTCCTTGGCCGCCGTCAACTCATCGCCCAGATCGGCCACCCGCTGCTCCGCCTTCCGCAGGTGCACTTCGGCCCGCTCCCGCTCGGCCTGAGCTCGTCGGAGCCCGTCCTCCTGCTGACGTGCCTGCCGCTCAGCGTCCTCTGCCTCCTGGCGGGCGCGCGCCAGCTTCTCCTGGCGCTCCTTCTCACGCCGCTGCTCAGCAGCGCTCGGACGCGGGCGACGCGCTTCCGCAGGCGCGGCCGACTCACGCGCAGGCTCAGGTTCAGCCGGCCCGACGGGCACTGCGGCCACCACAGCCGCGTCGAATCCGGTCGGCGGCGTCAGCGGCCTGGCCAACTGGGCAGACGCCCATTCCTCTGCCGCCTCAGAGTCAGCGAGGACCGCGCGCAGCGTGGCCTCGATCTCGTGCTGCACCACCTCGGTGATCGGATGCCCTGCTTCGGACGCCAAGCGCCGGGCCTCGCGGGCGAGCTCGCCAACGAGCCGGTGCTGTTGGCTACTTAGCGCGCGTAGCTGATCAGGGTCGAGTTCCTTGTGGGCGTGTCGCAGCGCCTCTCCGAGCTGGAGCAGCCGGGCAACCTGGTCGGGCTGGGACCGGACGAACAGGTTGGACGCCCACGCGGACAGCGTCGGCTTCCTGAGCGAAGCAATCTGGGCCGCGAGCTTCCGATCGCCGGCTCTACGGGCTGCGAGCGCACGCTCGGTACGGACGTCGACGAACTCCTCGGGCCGCAAGCCGTACAGCTCCTGCTTGATGCTCTCCAGATCCACGGCCACCCGCCGCCTTTCATCCGATAGAAGAGATTTCCACGTTTCGCCCGAACGCTCATGCGAGCGACGCGACGCCTACGCCGACGGCTGCCGCGGTGGTGGCTTGTCGATGCCGAGTGGGGGCCTTCTCGGACCCATCACCGGGGTACTGTCACGGACCGACCATCCATAGAGGTGAGGCGGCCCCGCAGCCACAGCATGCGAGGCTTGGGGCGGATGTCGGATACGCAGAGAGGGGAGAGCGAGTGTCGCAGCAGGCCAGCCCTCGGGGGACCTTCTTGCAGATCGCTGAGGTGGTAAAGATGCAGCTCCAGTCCGACCCCGAGATGACGGAGCTCCCCAGATTGGCGGACCTGATGCGTGACCACGGGGTCTCGCGCGGCGTCGCGCTCCGAGCCTTCGGCGTGCTCCGCAAGGAGGGACTGGCCGAGCCGGTACCCGGGGGACGCTGGCGAGTGATCAGGGAGGGGCAGCAGGAGGACCGCCGGCCGTTGGCCGATCGGATCGCCGACGTGATCACTGATCGCAATCTGAAGGTAGGCGACCCGTTCCCGAGCGCGTCCGAACTCTGTGAGCCATTCGATGTCTCGCGGCCGACGGTGAGCAAGGCCCTGGCCAAGCTGGAGTCTGCCGGGGTGCTCTCAGAGGGAGGTCAGGGGAAGGTGCGGACCGTACGGGCTCTGCCCAATCGAAAGGAGCATTCCTCATCTTGAGTGCCACGGGACTGACCGAGTGGGCCTATCCGCTCGCCGAATCGCTGCTCGCCGAGCCGCTCCCCCGCCGATGGAAGCACTCCCTGGGGGTCGCTGAGCGAGCACGAACCATCGCCCCGATCCTGGGCGCGGACGCTGAGCTCATGGAGGCCGCCGCAGTGCTCCATGACATCGGCTATTCGCCCGATCTGGCCAAGACAGGCTTCCACCCGCTGGATGGCGCCCGGTACCTGCGAGACGTCGCGCAAGCAGACGTACGGGTCGTCCGTCTCGTCGCGCACCACTCATGCGCGTGGATGGAGGCAGAAGCCCGCGGACTGTGGGAGGAGCTGGAGGACGAGTTCCCCCGTGAGAGCCCGCTCCTGGCTGACGCGCTCTGCTACTGCGACATGAACACCACGCCGGACGGTACGCCCACCAACCCGGTGGATCGCGTGAACGAGATCGCTGGGCGCTATGGACCGGACAGCCTCATCGGCACCTTCATCCGACGGGCCGAGCCGGAGATTCTGGCAAGCACGGCGCGCGTTCTCCAGCGGCTCGCGGCAGCCGACCGTCAGCCGATATAGGGCGCTGTCCGCGTCCGATCCATGGCGTGCTTGATGCGCAGCCGCATCGTGGGGTGGATGTCGAGTTCCGACAGGTCCGCTGGGTCGACCCAGCGGACCTGTGTCGTCTCGTTGCTCGTGCGCAGGTCGCCACCGACCGGGCGTGCCCGGAAGCAGATGCTGAACTGCTGACGGGCCTCGCCATCGTCGTACAGCATCACGTGACCGGGGTCGGTGTAGATCCCCGACATGTCAACGACTTCGGCTTTGATTCCGGTCTCTTCCCAGACCTCGCGCACCACGGTGTCGCTGATGGACTCGCCGACGTCGTGGCCACCGCCCGGCAGCGCCCACCGGCCGTTGTCCGAGCGTTGAATCATCAGCACGTGCCCGGCGTCGTTCTGCACGAACGCCACCACGGACGGCACGACTGAGTTGGCCGGCGGGGCGTCGGGGTCGTGAAGGTAGTCAATGCGTCCCATGCTCAGGCTCCCGTGAAGTCGTCTTCTCTCACCTGGCGCGCGCCACCCCAGGTCTGTTCGATGCTATTCGCGTACGTGTCGAAGAGCCCTCCGCCTGGCAGTCGCCGCAGGTGGAGCACCGGTGCCATGTACGCGCCGATGCCGTAGACGTGGGTGTTGACCAGCAGCTCGTCATCCGCGCGGAACAGCGAGTTGTACAGGGTCGCGTCGTGGAGCCGGAATCCGATCTCTGGGTGACTCGCCATGAGCGGCCGGTAGTTCACCAGCGCGTTGCGAATCTTGCCGTCCATGATCCCGTGACCCTCATCTATTCCGCGCTGCTTCACTGCGGCACAGGCTGGATCTCCGAGCAGAATGCGCACCTGCGCGCTCCCCTGCACCTTGGCCTTCAGGAGGTCAAGGAACTGCGGGTCTTCGGACAGCCATAGCCCGGCGTAGACGAGGACATCGACGTACCTCTCCGCGCGCCCGTAGATCTCGCGCCACAGGCCGACGGGGACCATATGGCGATGCGGGTAGACAGTGACGATCTCCGCCTTACTCAGGTCAGCGGCACTGTCCACGGTGCGGGAGTCCTCCCACAGCGTCGTCACGTCCACTTTCAGAACGGATGCCGTCGCGTACTGGTGGCGTCGGTACGGGACTTTCCCTTGTGTGATCCAGCGCTCGACCGTCTTCGGGTTCACCTCGATGGCGTCGGCCAGTTCGTGCACGGTCATGCCCTGCGCCAAGAGAGCTGATCGCAGACGCTCGTTGGACATCTCCACCCCCGACGGGACGTCTTGGGAGCTCTTGACGGTAGCCAGATCTACCAAAGCTGTCCATGCATGAGGTGACCAATGCCCCTCACCTGCATGGATTCTGATGGTGCGCCAAGAAGTCCCGGCGCAGATCCCAAGAGTTCCGCAAGCCCGCTTGACGAAACCCGGATGCAGCACCTGTAATGCAGGTACTGCATCGACTGAGCTTCCCACACGGCTGTTCAGGCGAACTGCAACTCCAACTCCACAGCGTGATCCACCGCAGCACCACGGCCGTGAAGACGCCGACCGAGGCGAGTGGAGACCAGCCGACCGAGACCGGGCCCGCGTCACAACCGGGCCCCACACCCCGCGTAGGGGGACACGCCATCGGCTCTAAAGAACCGCGTGGCCGACATTGACGCCGCGACGCGCTCCGGGAACCAGACCTCCCCGGGGTCAGCGGCACCACGCGTATCGGAGGTCTGACCGGCACGTCCGTCCGCCTCGGGAGGCCGCTGTGTACCGACGAAGTACCGGGGCGCTGCTCGTGCTGGACCGGCACGGGCGGTAACGCCCTTTGCGTCTCCCTGATCCGCCGCCCATGCGGCCCGCCGGGATAGCCGGTGATTCGCGGAAACAGGTCACCTGCGCAGCCGAGTACTGCGGCCGGTTGCCTCCCTCGCCCGTCCGGGCCCAGTTCGCGGGGCGCGTACGGGCGGGGGGTGGGGAGCCGGAATCCGCCGGTTCCGAACGGCTGCGCCGCCCGGAGGTGCAACTCCGGGCGGCGCTTTACAGGCACCTGTGTGGAGGTCCCTGTGGTCACGAGTCTGACAGAAGCGGAGCGGGCCGAGCTGGCCCGCAAGAACGCCGAAGCGAACAAGCGCAGCGAGGACAACGCCCGTGCCCAGGGCCGCCGGTGAGCGGCGAGCACGAGCGCGATGCGCGTCCGCCGCTGCCGGCGGTCGCTGAGCTGATCCGAAGTCCCTTCAACGGCACGCGCCCCCGGAGCGGCTACTCCAGGGGCGCTATCGGGCCGTTCCATTCGAGAGGAACCACGACCCATGAAGCACATCGTTGCACGTCAGGCGGTTGTTACCACCGCGGGTTTCGACCGCGAGCCGACGGACGCGGAGCTGGATGCGATCGAGCGCGAGATGCCCGTCATCACGGCGGAGGTCGAGCTGCTGGACGCGCACATCACCACCCTGGACCGGGCCCCGTCGCCGCTGGACGAGCGGCGGATCCGCCGGACCCGCAACCGGGTCCTGGCCGCCCGCCGCGCGCTGACCAACCGGGCCGCCGCGGCGAGCCTGCCCGGGGGTGCGGCATGAACGAGCGCATCGAGCCCGCCGGTGCGGTCGCCGATCTGCTGGCCGCGGTCGTCGAGGCGCTGGACCTTCCGCTGCCGTCGATCGACGACGCGGACGAGCGGATCTATCACCGGCTGCTGGAGCGCCGCGCGAGCAGCGTACGCATCGCGCTCTCCGTGATGCTCGAGTACCGCGGCGATCCCGGCCGGAACGCGGTGGAGATCCGCCGCCGCACCGCCGCCGATCCCGCCACCTACACCCCATTCGAGGACCCCCGGGACGGGGGTGCGGCATGAACCGCTTCGGCAAGACGCTGCTGGTGCTGGCGCTGGTCGTGGTGGTCGGCATGGCGTTCCGGGTGTCCTGGAACGCGCTGCGGGATGTGGCGAAGGCGGTCGGCGCGGACGCGACGGCGGCGATGCTGTACCCGTTCGTGGTCGACGGCCTGATGGCGCTCGCGCTGGTCGCCACGCTGGTGCTGACCGACCGGGCGGACAAGCGGTTCGCGCTGCGGGTGCTGGCCACCTACACGCTCGCCTCGCTCGTGCTGAACTACGTGCACGGACTGGTCCCCGAGCTGCACCGTGAGTCGGTCGACTGGAGTCGACTGGCCGACTGGGACCCCGCGAACTGGGCCCTCGTGCTGCTCGCCACCTCCCTGCCGGTCGGCTCGATCTACTTCGGCTCGGACCTCGTGGCCAAGGTGCTCCACCATCGCCCGACCGACCACCCGAACACGAGCGAATCAGTGGATATCGGCATGGATCGGTCGACCTCTGGCCTTGCCGAGTCGACTCCCGCAGCACCGGTGCCGGTCGCGCAACTGGCGCTCGACCCGGTCGACTTGGCCGACACGGTGGAGCCGACCGAGCCGACCGAGGCAGTGCCGGTCGGGGTCGCTGCGGCAGAGTCGACGCTACCGCGTCGGGCGACCGGTCGGGTGCCGGAGCTGGCTCGCTCGCCCCGACCGAACCGCACGCCGGAGCAGCTGCTCGATGAGGCCCGTACGGCCACGGCCGACTGGGACGACGACGCCCTGACCGCCGAGGGCATCCGCAAGGCCGTGCGCACATCGGCCGAGAAGGCCCGCACGCTCCGCGACACCCTGCGCGCCGAACGCGCCGAGCGGGTGACCGTATGAGGCGCCGGCCGCGGGTGCTGCATCCCGCGCTCGCGTGGCATGTGCGGCGCCTGCGTCCACCACGAGGAACAGCGCACCACCGATGAGCAAGCCCGGACGCAGCCGGCCAAAGCATCGCGTCCGGGCCCCTGAACTCCCAAAGGAGTGCTGTCAGCATGACTGACCTGAGTACGGAACCGGTAGTGGCCCCCGTGGCTGCTGCCGACGAGACCCAGCCGCTCGAGGTCAACCCGGGCCCTGCTGCTGCCGAGTTGGACCACACGCCCGGCGGATGGCCGGTCGTCCCGCTGGCGGTGACCGGGACGAACGCCACGGCGTCGCTGCTTGCGGCGGCCGCGCTGGTCGGCGGCCCGGCCGCCCTCGCCGTCGCGGCGACAGGCGCCGTCGTCATCGGTGCGACTGCAGCCACCCGCAACCGCCGCGACCAGCGCCGGAACCCGCGCACCCGCACCACCGGAGCAACCGGTACGGGCAAGGCGGCGACCGGCGTCCGAGGCGGTACGGCCGGCCGGGTGCCTCAGCAGCGGCCGACCGCGCGCAGGAGCGGAAGCGGCGCCTCGGGACGCACCGGCGGAGCATCCCGCCGCGGAGCGGTCAGACTGGGCAAGACCCGCCATGGCGCTGCCGGTTCGGCCACGGCCCGCCCGTCCAAGGCGCTCACCCGCACGGCCCACGCCGCATCGACTGGCGCTGGGACGGCCGCGGGGAAGGCGCGCGGTCGGGTCAAGCAGGTGAAAGCGCTGCGGGAGGCGGCCCGTACGGCGGCGCCGTCTCGGGCCGCCGAGCGGGCGGGGGCAACCGCGGCCCGCCGCTCGGTTACCGATGCCCGCCGGGCCGCCATGACCGCTGGCCGTACCGCGTCGCTCGCCCGCAAGGGCCCGATCGGCCGGGCGCTGGCGAAGGCCGGGGGCTCGGTGGGCAAGGTCCGCGGCAAGGCGGTCGACCGCGCCCGGAAGACCCGTGACCAGCGCACTGCCGACCAAGTCGCCCAGCAGCGCGCCACGGTGCGCAAGGCACCGGCTCGCAAGCGGGCCCGGAAGGCGCTGTGGCGGTCCGCCGCCCGGTTCCAGGGCCGCCGACTGCTGGCGGCGCTGCTGGCCGGTGCGCTCGGGCTGGTCGGCATGGTGACGACGCCGCTCGGCAGGAAGCTCGGCATTCGCTTCCTGCAGTACCCCGGGCGGCGCCTGTTCGCCCGCCTGGTCGGGGCCGCGGCCGAGGAGCGGGCTGGGCGGGATGAGGAGATCCGCGCAGCTCAGCGCGAGGAGGAGGCCGCCGCCGACGCGGAGGCCCGGAGCAATGACGACGAGGTGATCGGAGACCGGGCGGAGCGTCCGGCCGGTGTCGTCCCCGCAGCACCTGACCAGTCCACGAGTACGGAGGGAGAGGTTGTGTCTGGTTTCCGGTTCGAGGAGTACGCGGCGGAGATGGAGTCCGCCGCTCAGCAGTACGACCCCGACAACGCGATGGAGATCCTCGCCATGGTCGAGGGCCTGCCCGCGGCGCTGACGAGCGTGGCGAACACCATGCGCGTCCTGGCGGAGCGGTCCGACTCCGAGTTCCCGCTGGAGAAGGAGGTCGCCTCGGGGTTCAACGACATCTTCGGCGCGGTCATGTCCGCCGTCGCGGTGGCCGAGGACATGGGGCCGCTGTTCCGGCAGGCCCACGAGCAGGACATCGCCCGTCACGAGGACCCCAGGAACGGGCCCGAGGCCGAGAAGGGATGGAACGTCTGATCATGACCACCAATACCGCCACCAAGACGGGGCCGGTGTGGGACTGGGCGGCCGGTCACGGACCCGTGACCGGCACCCTGTCCGCCACCACCGGCTGCTTCGCCGTGGCCACCACCGGCGCCGCTACCGGCATGCCCCCGGGGTGGGCGCTCGCCGTCGGCGCCGCGGGCGCGATCGGCCACACCGTCACCAGCATCAAGGACCGTCTCTCCGGCCGCACGATCGGCATGCGGGCCGCGTCCTGGCTCGTGGGTGCGGGGTGGACGACGTGGGCGATGGCCACCGGACCGCTCTCGTGGGCGGCACTCGGGTCGCTCGCGACGATCGGGGTCGGCATGGGCGCCGCCGCCCGCTCCACCCTCCTCTACGAGGAGGCCCGGGAGCTCGAAGCGATCGCGGCCGAGGAGCGGCGGATCTCCCGGGAGCTCTCAGCAGAACGCCGGGCGATCGCCGCTGAGTGGGTCGACCGGATCCAGCGGGTCTGCGGCATCACCCTGCGGGTGCTGGCGGTGGAGATGTGGCCTACCGGGACCGGCTTCACCATCGACGCCGAACTCCCGCCTGGCGGCGCCACCTACGACAAGATCGCGGGCTATGCCCCGCAGCTCTCTGCGGATGCGCGGCTGCCGCACGGTTGCACCGCGGTCGCCTCGCAGGGCATCCATCAGGGCCGCGTTCTGATCGACGTGACCACGGTGAACGTGCTGGCGGAGGAGCGCACCTACCCGACCGAGTACGGGCCGCTGTCGATCTACACCGGCATCCCCTGGGGCTACCGCACCAACGCGGAGGAGATCTGCGTCTACCTGCGCGAGCAGTGCGCCCTGGTGGTCGGGCCGACCGGGTCCGGTAAGACGAACATGGTGCACGTCATCCTGGCCGGGTTCGCCCGCACCACCGACGGCCTGACCTGGGTGATCGACCTCAACGCCGGATCCGCCGGCCTCCCGTGGGTGCGGCCCGCGCTCGATGCCGAGGGCCGGTTCGTCGACGGGGTGCGGCCGGGGGTGGACTGGCTCGCCTCCACCCACGCCGAGGCCATGCTCATGCTGGACACGGCCCTGCGGGTGGGCAAGCATCGCAAGGTCGCCTACCAGGACCTCATGGCCCAGCGGAACACCGACCAGCTCCCCATCAGCCCGCAGATCCCGCAGATCATGCTGGTCATCGACGAGGGCGCGGAGATCCTCGTCAGCACCGACCGGCACATGAAGGAACTGGCCAAGAAGATCCTGGAAGTGATCCGGCTGCTGCGCGCGATGGGCATCCGCACCGTCCTCACCGCCCTCGGGGCGACCGGGTCGGTGCTGGGGAACCTGATGATCCGCCGGGAGGCCAAGGCCCGCGTCTGCCTGACCGGCGGCGAGGTCGAGGGCATGGACCTGTCCAAGATCTTCCCCGGCACCCGCGGCCTCAAGGTCGACCAGGCCCCCTACAAGGGCGCCGGGTTCATGGGCACCCCGGAATCCCCGGCCGCGCTGTTCAAGAACTGGCGCATCCTCCCGAATCAGATCCGCGACATCGTCACCGCCACCACCGACCTCCACCCCCACCTGGACGACATCTCCCGCCAGGCCGCAGGCGACGCCTACGACACCCGCTGGGAACCGGAGCGCACCGCGTGGATGCGCGACACCACCCACAACCCTGGGGAAAGCCCACAGCCTCCTGCGGCGGGCGACCGGTCGGCAGGGTTGAACCTGTCGGCGTTCCACGGCACCGAGGCGCCCGCGGGCCCATCCCGGGCGGAGGAAGACGCGCTCGCCCGCAGGTTCATGGAACAGATCGACGCCCAGTTCGGCACCACCCCCGAACCCGGCACCGCAGAGGACGAGCCGCCCACCGCCGACGGGTTGAACCTGTCCGCGCTCCGCGGCGATGGCGAGGGCGGTCCGGCGTGGCTGCCCGAGGCGATCGCGGCGATCAAGGAGGTAGGGGCGGCGGGCATGAAACCGTCCGCCGTCGCCGACCTCGTCGGCCGGGACCGCAAGACCGTACGCGACGCCCTCAAGGCCGCGGTCGAGCGGGGGGAGTTGGTCTACCGGGACAACGGACCGCACTCGGTCTACGTCCACCCCGACCACGCCTGAACAGCTCACAGACAGCTACTGGCTAGTGGGTAGTGGGGCCCACCCCACTACCCACTAGAACACCCCAGTACGGCCCTCACAGGCCCTCACAAGCCCATTTCTGCTGGGGACCCCACTAACCACTACCCAGTAGCCGCACCCCACGACAACCACACACCGTCACCACCTCACGGGCAGCACCCCACCACAGGGTGCTGCCCGCGGCGTTCCCGGGAGGCCCGTTCGTGATCGTGACCCTGTCCGCCGTCGCCCTCTTCGGAGTGCTGACGGTCGTCCTGATACGGAGCCGCTACGTCGGCCCCCTCGCCGCGCTCACGGTGTTCCTGTTCGGCTTCTTCACCGCCGACACCGGCGCCGCCGAAGCCGTCCGCACCGCCTGCCGTGCGGTCGTCGATGCCGCCCGGCACCTCACCTGACTAACCGACCGGAGGACCCCATGACCGAGCACGAGCAGTCCGCCGCGGCCTGGTGGCCGCGGATGAGCGACGCAGAGGCCAACGCCGAAGCCCAACGGATCATCGACGAGATCTACCGCCCGGCACAGCCGGTGCGGCAGATACCCACCGGCTACCGGGACGCGATCGCGCCCCCGCCGATCGGCGACGCCACACCCGTCCACCAGGACGACCGCCGCACCGTCCCCGCATGGGCGGCCGGAACCGCGGTCGCCTCCATCGGCATCGGCGCCGGCATAACCGGGGTCGGCTGCGGCGCCTGGCTCGTCCTGGAGGGACTGTCCGCCATGACCCTCACCGGCGTCATCGCCCTGTGTGCCCCCTTCATCGGCGTCGCCCTGGCCGCACTCGCCATCGGCAGCCTTATCGCCAAGGCCAAGGCCAGCACCTCGAAGCACATCTACCAGGGCACGGTCATCAAGCGCACCGAGGTGACCACCCACACCCGCGGTCTGCTCTCCCGTACCCGCAACACCTTCCACGGCTGAGAACGCCGAAGACGGCCCCCTCTCGCCAAAGACCGGGCCGCCCTCGTCTGCCAGCAATCCTCACGAGAACTGGAGACATCCAGCATGACCCAACCCAGCCTGATCCGGCGAGCGTTATCGCCCGCCGTCGGCCGTCCGCTCGCGGGAGCTCCCGCCGCGGACGGGATGCGGTTCTACCTGACCACCCACAAGCGGCACTGGCTGCGTCTGACCGATGTGCCGCTGTTCCTGAAGTCGGAGCACTTCGACCGTGCCGTCAAGTGGGACGAAGCCCGCGGTCCCTACGCCATCGACTCCGGCGGCTTCATGGAGCTGAAGAACAAGGGCACCTGGACCCGCCCGCCCCGCAAGTACGTCGATGATCTGCGCCGTATCTGGGAGCACGTCGGCCCTTACGACTGGGCTGCGCAGCAGGACTGGATGTGCGAGGACGCCATCATCCACGGCGGCACCTTCCAGGGGCAGCACTTCGTCGGCACCCACCTCAGCGTCGCGGAGCACCAGCGCCGCACCGTCAGCAACTTCCTCGAACTGCGCTCCCTCGCATCGGACCTGCGCATAGCTCCGGTGCTGCAGGGGCGCAGCATCCCCGAGTACGAGCGGTGCGTGGAGCTGTTCGAGAACGCGGGCGTCGACCTGCGCCGTGAGCCCGTGGTGGGACTCGGCTCGGTCTGTCGACTGCAGTCCACCCGCGAGGGTGCCGCGATTGTCACCGCGATGGCCGCGCACGGCTTCAAGCTGCACGGCTTTGGCTTCAAGATCCTCGGTCTGGAACGCGTCGGGCATCTGCTGGCCTCCGCAGACTCCGCCGCCTGGAGCTCCCACGCCCGCCGCAGGCCCCCGCTGCCGGGCCACACCACGCACAGGAACTGCGCGAACTGCATCGATTACGCGATGCGCTGGCGCACCCGCGTCCTCTCAGCCATCCCCACCCATCGCCAGACGCTGCTGACCGACCGGAGCGCAGCATGAACCCACTGGACATCGCACTGAACCTGGCCGCGAGCGGCGTTCCGCCTCTGCCCCTGCGGGCAGGAAAGGTGCCGTTCGGGAACTGCCCTCGCTGCGCGAACAACGCATGCGGCGGCCGGCCCAACATGAAGAGCGCGGGTCCCTGCCAGTGCCCCGCCCCCTGCCACGCCTGGGCAGCCGCCACCACCAACCCACACGTCCTCACGTCCCGCGCATGGGCGACGGCATGGCGTGAGGCGACGGCCGTCGCCTACCACCCCGGCGGCGCCGGGCTGACCGTCGTCGACCTCGACAACGCGGCGGCTATCACGTGGGCCCGCGCAACGCTGCCCGCCACCTGTACCGTCGCCACGACGCGCGGCGAGCACTGGATCTACCGAGGCGTCATGCGCTCGTCCAACGCGGTCCGGCCCGGCGTGGACATCAAGTCCTCCATGGCTTACACCCGGTGGCTCGGCCCCGGCACCGGCACCATGACCGCTCTGCCGGACGCCGTCCGTGCTCTGGCCGTAAAGGAACCCTCCCGGCCAGCGCCGCATGCCATGTCCGCGCACGCACCGGCCGGGGACGCGGCGTGCCGTCACCGCACGCCCACTTACCTGGACCGTGGCATCGCCATGGCCGAGCAGCGCATCACCGAAGCCCGCGCCGGAATTCACGCCACCGTCTACCGGACCTTCCTCGCCGTGCTGTCCACGCACGGCCGGTGCGGCTGCCTCACCGAGGCCCACATCGCCAGGCTGTTCACCGCCGCCCAGGCCAAGGGCGAATCGCCCCGGCACTGCACCGACGCGTGGACCAACGCCCGTACACGGTTGGGACTGTGACCATGTCCGATGACGAGAAGACCCCGGCACGCGAGGTCATCGCCGACTACGCGCAGCAGCACTTCCGGTACTTCCGCACCGCCGACGGGACCGTGTACGCGCAGAAGAACGGCCACCCCGTGGCACGTCCGATCCGCTCACAGGGCACCTCGGGCAGTCACCGGCAGGAACTCATGGTCGGCCTCTTCAACGACGGGCACGGCGTATTCAACGGGACCGCGCTCAAGGAGGCGCTGGATCTCATCGAAGCCCTGGCGATGAGCCAGGAGGTGCAGCCCGTTCACATCCGCGTCGCGCCGGGATTCGACGGGGCGACGTGGCTCGACCTGGGGCGCAACGACGGACAGTCCGTCCGCATCCACCCGACCGGCTGGGACATCGTCACCCCCGACCCGCAGGAGGTGTGCTGGCGGCGCACCCAGCTCACCGGGGAACTGCCCGTGCCCGCCAAGGACACCGACGGCAAGGGCCTCGACCTCCTGCTGCGGCTGTGCAACTTCGCCAACGCCGAGACCGAGTGCCTGGCCGTCGCGTGGCTGGTCGGCTGTCTCGGACCGTCCGTGCCCGTCCCCGCACCGTTCCTCACGGGACCCCAGGGTGCGGGCAAGTCCACCGGGGGCCGCATGCTCGTGAGGGTTATCGAGGGCATGAGCGGCGACCTGCGCCGTGCCCCAAAGGACGAAGAGAACCTGATCGCTGCCGTGGCCGCAGGATGGGTCACCGCCCTGGACAACCTCTCCCACCTGGCGCCGGACCTGTCCGACCTCATGTGCTGCATCGTCACCGGCGCCGAGACCATCAAACGCGCCCTGTACACCGACGGCGACGTGGTCCGCGCGCGCTACCGCCGCCCCTTGCTGCTGACCGGCATCGACGTGGGCGTCATCCGACCCGACCTCGCCGAACGCCTCCTCCCGCTCCGCCTGGAACGCCCCCGCACCCGACGTACCGAAGCCGAACTGTGGGCGGAGTTCGAAGACGTTCTCCCCGTGGTCCTCGGATCGCTCCTCGACCTCACCGTCAAGGTCCGCGCTGCCGAGGCCGACATCCCCACCGACCTGCGCATGGCCGACTTCGCCCACCTATGCGCACAGCTCGACGCTGCGACCGGCCTCGGAGCTCTCAACGCCTACCGGACCAGCCTGGACGACCTCAACGACGACGTCATCGAGGGCGACCTCCTGGCCCAGACCGTGCTCAAACACGCCGCCGGCCTCGCTCCGGGCACGGAAGTCCGGATGACCTCATCCGAATGGCTCCACAGCCTGACCCGCCTCTACAGCGGTGAGGACTTCCGACCCCTGCCCAAGGGCTGGCCCACCACGGGCAAAGTCCTCTCCGACCGGCTCAAGCGCCTCCAACCGACTCTCGCCGCCCGAGGCGTCCTCATCGACTGGGGCCGCACCAGCGCCGCCCGCTACATCGAAATGACCCGAGCGCAGGCCCCGCCCTCGCAGCAGCAGGAGCCGATGCTCTGACCCGCGCCACCCCGGCCCGGACTGCACAAGCAAGAAGAGCACCACCGGCCAGGCGTGCTCCTCTTGCTGTTCCGGCGGCAACGCCGCCGCTCGATGGTCGTGCCGCGAAGCGGCTCCTTCTTCACGCCCTGAGGTGCACCGCACCACAACAGACACCCCCTTCTCTTTTCCGAAGAGAAGAGACGCTGCGTCACCCGCGTCACCCAAGGACAGAAAACGGCCCGTGACCTGCCACTACAGCGGTGACGCAGGACAGCCGTGGCTGCGTCACCCCGCGTCACCCCGCGTCACCCGCGTCATCGGTGACAGAGACCAACGTCACCGGTGACACACCACCGAGCCCTCTGCGTCACCCAAAACTGCAGGTCAGCAGCATGGTTAACGCAGATGACGCGGTGACGCAGAATCCCGCACCTCGGACAGACGCCAACTCCCGAGAAGTCCCCGAAACCAACCTCCGAGGACCCCATGAGCCGAACCCGTTCCGCTCAACCCGACCCCCGGGCCACTCTCCGCAGCGGCCTGCCCGACCGGTACCTCACCCCCGACGACATCGCCGAGATCTTCGACGTGCCGAAGGAGACCGTCTACGCCTGGCGCAAGAAGCGCACCGGACCACCCGGATTCCGCGTCGGCAAACACCTCCGCTACGACCCCGCCGCCGTGCGCGCCTGGACCACCGAGCGCATGGCCGCCGACGACGCCGCATAGCTCCACCACCCACCACCCGCCGCGAGGGAGGCCTGCCGATTCGGCGGGCCTCCCTCGCGGTTTTGCCAGAAAGGACGGCAGCCTTCATGGCCGGCCACATCCAAGACCGCTGGTTCAAGACCGAGACCGGCCCCAACGGCAAGCCCCGCCGGGTCAAGACCGACCGTCACGGCACCGGCATGCGCTACCGCGCCCGCTACATCGGCCCCGACGGCACCGAGAAGTCCAAGAGCTTCCCTGATGGTCAAAAGCGCCTTGCCGAAAAGTGGCTCACGAAGACCGAGGCCGACATGGACAGCGGCCGGTACATCGACCCGGCGGCAGGGCGAACAACCTTCCAGCAGTACGCCGAGAAGTGGCTTGCCGCTCAGACGACCGAGATGACCACCCGTTCTTCGGTCGACGTGCAGCTGCGGCGCCACGCGATTCCCTATCTGGGCCCGCGTCCGCTCGGATCGTTCCAGCCCGGTCACATCCGCGAGTGGCTGAGTGAATTGCAGCGAGCTGTCCCCGCTTCGTCGTACCGACGCGTGATCTACAACAGCGTCTCAACGGTCCTGAATGCGGCCGTGGACGACGGCCACCTGACCAAGAATCCGTGCCACGCGCAATCCGTCCGGCCGCCCGAGGCGGGCGCCGGTCGCATTGTGCCGTGGACCGCAGAGCGCACCTTCGCTGTGCGGGCCGCACTCCCCGAGCAGTACCGAGCAGCCGTCGACCTCGGGGGCGGCTGCGGACTGCGCCAAGGGGAGATCTTCGGTCTACCGGAGGACGAGATCGGATTCGACACCGGGTGGCTGCACGTCGGCTTTCAGGTGAAGGTCGCGAACGGGCACTTGGTCTTCAGTCCCCCGAAGCGCAACAAGGTGCGAGACGTGCCCTTGCCCGACCGCGTGGCTCAGGTACTCAAGGAGCACAGGGAGAAGTTCCCACCCGTGGCCGTCACGCTGCCCTGGCTTCGGCCTGACGGGCCGCTCGTCACGAAGCGGCTGCTCTTCACACGGATAGACGGCGCCGGCGCTGTCCGCCGGACCGACTTCAACACGCGGGTGTGGAAGTCGGCGCTGGTGGCGGCCGGAGTCATCCCCGAGCCCAAGCCCGGCGAGCGGCACCAGGCCGCCCGCGAGCACGGCATGCACGCGCTGAGGCACTTCTACGCCTCGGTGCTGCTGGACGCCGGCGAGAACATCCGGTCCCTGAGCGCATACCTCGGGCACAACGATCCGGGCTTCACGCTCCGCACCTACACGCATCTGATGCCGAGCAGCGAGGGGCGGACCCGGAGGGCCGTGGACAGCCTGTACGACGCCACGGATTCGGCGCCGGACGGCCCACAGACGGCCCAGGGCCAGTAGGACGCTGGAGGGCCGACGGTTGACGACCGTCGGCCCTCCGGATTGTTTCGGCAGAGAACCTGCGCTGACCTGCGCTTACAGCACCGGCAGGTTCTTCCGCAGCTCGAAGGCCGTGACCTCGGAGCGGTACTCCTCCCACTCCTGCTTCTTGTTGCGCAGGAAGAAGTCGAAGACATGCTCGCCGAGCGTCTCGGCGACCAGCTCGCTGCGCTCCATCAGCGTGATCGCCTCGCCCAGGTTCTGCGGCAGGGGCTCGATGCCCATCGCGCGGCGCTCGGCGTCCGACAGCGCCCAGACGTCGTCGTCCGCGCCGGCCGGGAGTTCGTAGCCCTCCTCGATGCCCTTGAGGCCGGCGGCGAGCAGGACCGCGTAGGTCAGGTAAGGGTTGGCGCCGGAGTCGATGGAGCGGACCTCGACGCGGGCGGAGCCGGTCTTGCCGGGCTTGTACATCGGGACGCGGATCAGGGCCGAGCGGTTGTTGTGGCCCCAGCAGATGTACGAGGGGGCCTCGCCGCCGGAGCCCGCGGTGCGGGCCGAGCCGCCCCAGATGCGCTTGTACGAGTTGACCCACTGGTTGGTGACGGCCGAGATCTCCGCGGCGTGCTTGAGGAGGCCGGCGATGAAGGAGCGTCCCACCTTGGAGAGCTGGTACTCGGCGCCCGACTCGTAGAACGCGTTCCGGTCGCCCTCGAAGAGGGAGAGGTGGGTGTGCATACCGGAGCCGGGGTGCTCGGAGAACGGCTTCGGCATGAAGGTGGCCTGGACGCCCTGCTCCAGCGCGACCTGCTTCATGACCAGGCGGAACGTCATGATGTTGTCGGCGGTCGACAGCGCGTCCGCGTACCGGAGGTCGATCTCCTGCTGGCCGGGCGCGCCCTCGTGGTGGCTGAACTCCACGGAGATGCCCATGGATTCCAGCATCGTGATGGCCTGGCGGCGGAAGTCCATCCCGACGTTCTGCGGCGTGTGGTCGAAGTAGCCGGAGTTGTCCGCGGGGGTGGGGCGGGTGCCGTCGAGGGGCTTGTCCTTCAGCAGGAAGAACTCGATCTCGGGGTGGGTGTAGAAGGTGAAGCCCAGGTCCGAGGTCTTGGCCAGGATCCGCTTCAGGACGAAACGCGGGTCGGCGAAGGACGGAGAGCCGTCGGGCATGAGGATGTCGCAGAACATCCGGGCCGTGCCGGGGGCCTCCGCGCGCCAGGGCAGGATCTGGAAGGTGCCCGGGTCCGGCTTGGCGATCATGTCGGACTCGTAGACCCTCGCGAAACCCTCGATGGCGGAGCCGTCGAAGCCGATGCCCTCGTCGAAGGCCTGCTCCAGCTCGGCGGGTGCCACGGCGACCGATTTCAGGAAACCGAGCACGTCGGTGAACCACAGGCGTACGAACCGGATGTCGCGCTCCTCGAGCGTGCGGAGCACGAATTCCTGCTGCTTGTCCATGAGCCACATCCTTGCAGTTCAGACGGCCTGTGCACCACCGCCAGGGCGTAGAGGGAAGCTTCAGTATCACGACCCGGGGTTTCGCCCAGATTACGCACCCCGTATGACATGCGGCACGCTCCCGCCATTACCATCTCCGCCCATGGGGGGCCTGCGGCACTACCGCATCGCGCGCACCGCGCGTCCCATGGCGCTCGGGAGCGCCGTGGCGACGCTCCTCGCCGCGCTCTTCATCTGCCTGGGCCAGGCGGGCACCGGCGCGGCCACGGTTACCGCCGAGGGAGCGCACGGCGCCGGCACCGGCGCCCACCGGGTGCTCACACCGGCGTCCACCACCCCGTCCGACGCCGAGTACAGCTGTCCGTACGACCGGGGCGACTGCGGCCTCTTCCGGCATCTCAGCCCCGCCGTGCTCACCGCCCCGCCCCTGGACGGGCCCCTCGACAGTGCCGGGCTTCCGCCCGGCCCCGCCCAGGCGCACCACGCCGCCCGGGTGCCGCGTACCGGAGCCCTTCCCCGGGCTCCGGATCTCCACGTCCTTCAAGTGCTGCGGACATGACAGGACCGTTCTCCGCCGGATCCGCCCCCAGGGCGGGCTGTCCCTGTTCCGGGACGCACCTGACGCACCTGACGCAGAAGAAGGACGAAGAAGAATGGCTACCAGGACGAACGACCGCCGGGCCCGTATAGAGGAGATGCGCCGGGCCGAGCAGGCCCGCGAGCGCCGCAACCGCATCATCACCATCTCGGTCAGCGGCCTCGTGGTCGCGGCTCTCGTCGGTTTCGGTACGTACGTACTCAACAAGGAAGGCGAGAAGAAGGAGCAGGCGGAGGCCACCGCCAAGGCGCCGATCAAGGACGAGAGGTCCTGGGACGCGAAGAAGCTCGGCCGCAACCACGTCAAGACGCCGGTGACGTACCCGATGAAGCCGCCGGTCGGCGGTGACCACCACCAGGCGTGGATGAACTGCGACGGCAACGTCTACGACAAGCCGATCCCCGACGTGAACGCCGTGCACTCGCTCGAGCACGGCGCGGTGTGGGTGACGTACAACGACAAGGCCCCGGCCGCCGACGTGGAGAAGCTGAAGGACAAGGTCGGCAAGACCTCGTACTCGCTGATGAGCCCGGTGCAGGACCAGGCCGGGGCGATCATGCTCAGCGCCTGGGGCAAGCAGGTCACGGTGGACGGCGCGGACGACCCGCGGGTGGACCGGTTCTTCACCAAGTACGTGCAGGGTGCGCAGACACCCGAGCCGGGTGCCGCGTGCACGGGCGGGCTGAACGCGTGACCCCGAAGCCGACCGGGACGCACTGGGCCGCGATCACGGCCGTCGTGCTGGCACTGCTGTTCGCGGGCGCGGCCACGGTCGCGTCCGCGGGCGGGGACGGTGCCGCGGACGGCGGTACGGAGACGGCGACGGCCCCCGGGGCGGACTCCCCTGAGGCCGGCTTCGCCCGTGACATGGCGGTCCATCATCAGCAGGCGGTGGAGATGTCCTTCATCGTCCGGGACCGTACGCAGGACGAGGAGGTGCGCAGGCTCGCGTACGACATCGCCAACACCCAGGCCAACCAGCGGGGCATGCTGCTCGGCTGGCTGGACCTGTGGGGGCTGCCGAAGGTCTCGGCCGGGACCGGGCCGATGGCCTGGATGAAGTCCGCCGAGGGTGGTCACGGGGGGCACGGCGGCCATGACGGGCAGGGCGGGTATGGCGGGCATGAGGTCCGGGACGGCTCGCTGATGCCCGGGATGGCCACCAGGACCGAGCTGGCGCAGCTGGCCAAGGCGAGCGGCAGGCAGGCAGAGATCCTCTATCTGCAGCTGATGACCGACCACCACGAGGGCGGGGTCGCAATGGCACAGGGCTGTGCCGACCTGTGCACGGTGGACACGGAGAAGAACCTCGCCCAGGGCATGGTCGACGCCCAGCAGTCCGAGCTGGACCTGATGGCCGACCTGCTGAAGAAGCGCGGCGCCGCGCCCCGGAGCTGACGCCGGACCGGTGCGGGGCCGGCACAGCCGGTAGAGCCGGCACAGCAGGCAGAGCTGGACGGCAGACTCCGCACCCGGTCCCGGGCCGGGCCGGTCCCGAACCGGCCCGGGACCGCGTCCGCGTCCAGACCGGTAGCGCGTCCCGGCCCGGGCCGCTTCCGGGGCCGGTTCAGCCTCCGCCCGCCCAGGCGCGCCACACCACCCGGGGCGGGCGGACCGCCGCACACAGCGGCAGTCCGTGGCCGTCGGTCAGCCCGAGCGTCGCCTCGGCCGCACCCGCCGCCACCAGTTCCGCCGGAATGTCCGCGAAGAACAGCTTCGCCCGCCGGAACATCGCGAAGGTGCCTCCCGCCGGCAGTTCACCCCAGGTCAGACAGAGGAACCGCTCGCCGCGTCGCCCCTGTACACAGGGCCCGCGGAAGTCGGTCGTTCCGTCGGGCGCCTCGACGGTGTCGGCGGTAATGTCGAATACGGCTTCCTCGGCGTCCGCCGGGACCAGCTGATCGGGTTCCTTGCCCCGCTGCGTACCTACGTGCACGTCGGAGAAGTCTCCGCAGTCGCGGCCGGGCAGGTCCCGGCCCGTGATACGCAAGAGCAGCCGGGCCATCGGAAAGCTCCTTCCCACCCGTTCGGGGGAACCGGGTGGCATCGGTGGCATCGGGTGGTACTGGGCAGCATCGGGCGACATCGGATCGCGTGGGCCGCACCCAGGAGGTACGAACCCAGGAGGTACGAACTCCATGACCATCGCCAAGGACATCATGCATCGCGGGGCCCAGTGGATCCCGTCGCACGAGACGCTCGACCGCGCCGCGCAGCTGATGCGCGAACTGAACGTGGGTGCACTGCCGATCGCCGATGCCGATGAACGGCTCTGCGGCATCCTGACCGACCGTGACATCGTCGTGGGCTGTGTGGCCATGGGCCATGACCCCTCGAAGATCACCGCGGGCGACATGGCCAAGGGCACCCCGCGCTGGATCGACGCGGAAGCGGATGTGGACGAGGTCCTGCACGAGATGCAGGACCACCAGATCCGCCGGCTGCCGGTGATCGAGAACAAGCGCCTCGTGGGAATGATCAGCGAGGCCGATCTGGCCCAGCACCTGTCGGAGGACCAGATCGCGTCGTGGGTCGAGCAGGTGTATGCGCGGGGTTGACCCGCTCCTCCCCCGGCATCAGGACCGCCCGGGCCACCGCGTCCGGGCGGTCCAGCATGATCAGGTGGCCCGACGGTTCGACGGCCTCGAAGCGGGCGTCCCCGAGCCGCCGCGCCAGCGCGCGCTGCCGCTCCAGCCAGCGCAGCGCGAACCGCCCCCCGCCCCCGTCGTATGCGGCGAGTACGGTCACCGGAACCCCGTCCGGAAGCGGGAATCGCTCGCGCAGGGCGAGCAGTTCGGCGGCGACCGCCTTGTAGTGGGTGTTCTCCAGCAGGGCTCCCTGCAGCACGCGTGCGGTGCCGTAGCAGCGGCGTACGAGCGCGGCGGGGGCCGGGTCGCCGCCGCCCGTACGGGAGAGCCGGACCATCGCGCGCCGGGTGAGGGGGCCGAGCGCGGCGGGCGCGCCCACGGCGGTCAGCGCCGTGCCGACGCCGCGCGCCACCGCCGTACGGACCGCGGGGGCGGCGGGCACCCGCGCATGCTCCTCGACGCTGGAGTCGACCAGCACGATGCCGGCCGCACGGGCGGGGTGGAGGCGGGCGAACGCCTCCGCGTGGAAGCCCGCGATGGAGTGGCCGACGACGGTGGCGGGCCCTTCGCAGCCGACCGCGTCGAGGAGCGCGGCGATGCGGTGGGCCTCGCCCGCGGCGGACGGGGGTACGGCGGGCGGTCCGCTCAGCCCGTGTCCCGGCCGGTCGAAGCGGACGACGGTGCGGTGCGGCGCGAGCAGGGGGACGACGGGATCCCAGTCGAACCAGCTCATCGCGAGGCCCGCGCTCAGCACGCAGACGGGGCCGCTGCCTTCGACGACGACGTGATGGGGCACCCCTCCGATCTGTACGAAACCGCCCGGCCTTGCTCCCTGCGTCATATGCCCCGCCCCTCCCGTGCCACCGAATACGCCAGTACCGCCAGCCACACTGCCACCAGCAGTACTTGGAGCCGCTGGCCGGCCCCCAGCAACCAGGTGCCGCGGTCCGATTCGAACGCGGCGACGGCGGCCAGGGTCCAGACGGTGGCGGCGAGTTCGAGGGCGACGAGCACCGGCCCGGTCCTGGCGAGCGGCGCCCACCAGCGGTAGCGGCGGGCGGCGACGGTGAGCGCCACGATCGCGGTGACCGCGCCCAGGGCCGCGAGGCTGCTGCTCCAGGCGTGGGCCGTGTGGGTGGCCGGCACAAGTCCGGCCTCCTCGCGGGCGGCACACTCGGGATCCGCCGTCGCGGCGCAGCTCAGCGGCAGCCGCGAGTCGGCGGCGGTCGCGGCGCCGAAGAGCAGCAGCCCGGCCCAGCCGGCAACCGTCCAGGGGCGTTGCGGCAGCCGCACCAGGGCACAGCACGCTCCGGCGAGGACGAGCAGTCCGGCGGCCAGGTCGGTGGCACGGAACAGTCCGCCGAAGGGCTGGTCGGCGGCGGCGAGTTCACTGACGTACGTCTGGACGGGGTCGAGGCCGGTGGGGAAGACCAGTTCGAGCACCCAGGCGGTGTACGCGGCGGAACCCAGCGCGATCAGCAATGCGACAACTTTGGGCATACCGATCGTTCCAGGCATCGCTGACTATGTTATGACGTGTCGTGACGAATCCGTCCTAAACCAATACCCGGCGGGGGTAGTCTGCCGGTATGACGACCGACGGAGGGCCATGGACGGGCAGTTCCTCATAGGAAACGGGTCCGTATACGCAGCGGGTCCGCCCGGACCGGCGGCGCGGGCATCGGCAGGCCGCGGCCGCCGCTGCCCGTAGGCCCGAATCCACCACCCGCCGGACCGTCCCCGCCGCCCTGCCGGTGCTGCGGATGCAGGAGCGCGTCCGGCCGTCCCGTCCTGCCCGGACGGTGGTGGCAGACGCACGCCTTCCCACGCTCTCCTCCTCATCCACAGCGAGGTGCACATAGTCATGCGCATGGAGCCCACCCGTCAGACCTCTCACACCCGCCGCGCCCTGCTCGGCGCCGGGATCGCCGCCGCAGGATCCGGACTTCTGGGGGCCTGTTCGGGCAGCGGACCGGACGACGGCGGCCCCCAGGGGGCCCCGGGCGCCAGGCCGGAGAAAGCAGCCTCGCCGGACGGCAGGAAGACCGACCCCTCGGAAACACCGCGCGAGGGGGGACGGGTCCACAGCCGCACCCTCACCGCCACCCCGACCACGGTCGAGCTGGGCGCCGGGCGCACCTTCAGGTCCTGGACGTACAACGGCCAACTGCCGGGCCGGGCGTTCCGGATCACCGCGGGCGACACTCTGGCACTCACCCTCGCCAACCATCTGCCGGTGCCGACCACGGTGCACTGGCACGGCATCGCCCTGAGCAACCGCATGGACGGCGTGCCGTACGTCACGCAGCCGCCCGTCAAGCCGGGCGGGGCGCACGACTACCGCTTCGAGGTGCCGCATCCCGGGACGTACTGGTTCCATCCCCACATGGGCGTGCAGGTCGACCGCGGGATGTACTCACCACTGATCGTGGACGACCCGCGGGAGCCGCTCGCGTACGACCACGAGTGGATCGTCATCCTGGACGACTGGATCGACGGGGTGGGCGGCTCCACCCCCGACGATGTCCTCGCCCAGCTCCGCAAGGGCAGGCCCGCCATGGGCCACGGCGCCGGGCACGACGACCACGACGGGCACGACGGCCACGAGCGGGCGCCTTCCGGGCCGGTGGGAGCCGGTGGCGGGGGGCTGGCGATGGCGCAGGTACCGGACGGGAAAGCCCCCTCACCGTCGCCGTACCGCGGAAACGGCCCAAAACGGCTGATGACGGGCGCCACGAGCAAGCTGCTCGGCGGCCACGCGGGCGATGTCGCCTACCCGCACTATCTGATCAACGGGCGCACGGCGGACGATCCCACACAGTTCAAGGCCAAGCCCGGCGACCGGATCCGGCTGCGCATCATCAACGCCGGCGGTGAATCGGCCTTCCGGGTGGCGCTCGGCGGCCACGAGCTGACGGTCACCCACACCGACGGCTATCCCGTCCGGCACCACAGGACCGACGCACTGCTCATCGGCATGGCCGAGCGGTACGACGTGATGGTCACCGCGAAGGACGGGGTCTTTCCGCTCACCGCGCTCGCCGAGGGCAAGAGGGGCTCGGCGATGGCCGTCCTGCGCACGGGAAGCGGGCCGGTCCCCGAACCGTCCACGCGCCCCGCGGAGCTGGACCGGAAGATCCTGACGTCGGCCGCCCGCCTCCGGCCGGACGAGTCCGTGGCCCTGTCCCGGCGCCGCCCCGACCGCCTCCTCAAGTTCAAGCTGACCGGCGGCATGAAGAAGTACGACTGGGGCATCGACCACAAGCCCTACGACCCGGACACGCTCCACAGGGTCGAACGCGGCGAGCGGGTCCGACTGGTGATCATCAACGCCACGGACATGTGGCATCCCGTACATCTGCACGGCCACACCTACGCCCTGACCGGCGTCAACGGACGTGGCGCCCGCAAGGACACGGCGATCCTGCTGCCGCACCACAAGCTGGTGGCGGACTTCGACGCGGACAATCCCGGCCTGTGGATGCTGCACTGCCACAACATCTACCACTCGGAGTCCGGGATGATGACGACGCTCGCGTACGACTAGCTGGGCACGCCGGGACCGTTCCGGGGAGGGGTCGGCGCCTCTCCCCGGGGCGCCGCCCGGCGGGCACCGGGAGTGGGGCGGCCCACACCCCCGCCCCAGGACATCGCGTCAGAGAGACGATTACACTGGGCCCGTGCCTCAACTACGCCTCGCTCTGAATCAGATCGACTCGACCGTCGGCGATCTCGCCGGCAACGCCGAGTCGATCGTGCACTGGACCCGGCACGCCGCCGAGCAGGGGGCGCACCTCGTCGCGTTCCCCGAGATGGTGCTGACCGGCTACCCCGTCGAGGACCTGGCCCTGCGGTCGTCCTTCGTCGAGGCGTCACGGGCCGCCCTGCGCGCGCTCGCACTGCGGCTCGCCGACGAGGGGTACGGGGAGATCCCCGTGATCGTCGGCTATCTCGACCGTTCGGAGAAGGCCCAGCCGCGGTTCGGGCAGCCCGCCGGCGCCCCGCAGAACGCCGCCGCGGTGCTGCACCGCGGCACGGTGGTGCTGACGTTCGCCAAGCACCACCTGCCCAACTACGGCGTCTTCGACGAGTTCCGGTACTTCGTACCGGGCGACACCATGCCGGTCATCCGCGTCCACGGCATCGACGTCGCGCTCGCCATCTGCGAGGACCTCTGGCAGGACGGCGGCCGCGTCCCGGCCACCCGTTCGGCCGAGGCCGGGCTGCTGGTCTCGATCAACGCCTCGCCGTACGAGCAGAACAAGGACGACACCCGCCTGGAGCTGGTCCGCAAGCGCGCCCAGGAGGCCGGCTGCACGACCGCGTACCTCGCGATGATCGGCGGCCAGGACGAGCTTGTCTTCGACGGGGACTCGATCGTCGTCGACAAGGACGGCGAGGTCATCGCGCGCGCTCCGCAGTTCGCCGAGGGCAGCGTGATCCTCGACCTCGACCTGCCGGCCGCCTCCGCCGAGCCCCCTACGGGCATCGTCGACGACGGCCTGGCCATCGAGCGGGTCGTCCTCTCCGAGGAGCCGCTCCCGGCGTACGAGCCGGAGCTGACAGGCGGTTACGCCGAGCGCCTCGACGACGACGAGGAGGTGTACTCCGCGCTGGTCGTCGGCCTGCGCGCGTACGCCGCCAAGAACGGTTTCCGGTCCGTGCTGATCGGCCTCTCCGGAGGAATCGATTCAGCGCTTGTCGCCGCGATCGCGTGCGACGCGCTCGGCGCGCAGAACGTGTACGGCATCTCCATGCCGTCCAAGTACTCCTCGGACCACTCCAGGGGCGACGCCGCAGAGCTGGCCCGCCGCACGGGCCTCAACTTCCGGACCGTACCGATCGCTCCGATGTTCGACGCGTACATGGGCTCGCTCGGTCTCACCGGTCTCGCCGAGGAGAACCTCCAGTCGCGGCTGCGCGGCACGATGCTGATGGCGGTCTCCAACCAGGAGGGCCACATCGTGCTCGCGCCGGGCAACAAGTCCGAGCTGGCGGTGGGCTATTCGACGCTGTACGGCGACTCGGTCGGCGCGTACGGCCCGATCAAGGACGTCTACAAGACCTCGATCTTCCGGCTCGCGAAATGGCGCAACCGGGCGGCCGAGGAGCGCGGGCAGACCCCGCCGATCCCGGAGAACTCGATCGTCAAGCCGCCGAGCGCCGAGCTCCGCCCGGACCAGGTCGACACCGACTCCCTCCCGGACTACCACGTCCTGGACCGGATCCTGGAGCTGTACGTCGACCGCGACCAGGGCAAGGACGCGATCGTGGCGGCCGGTTACGACGAGGAGCTGGTCGCGAGGACCCTGCGGCTCGTCGACACGGCCGAGTACAAGCGCCGCCAGTACCCGCCGGGTACCAAGATCTCGACGAAGGTCTTCGGCAAGGACCGGCGCCTGCCGATCACGAACCGCTGGCGGGAGACGACGACGCACTGACCTGGTGGTCCGCCGCCGTGAGGGGGCTTCCCGCGACGACGCGGGAGGTCCCCTTCGTCGTACGGTCCAGCAGTCCGGCGGTCGCCGCGACGGCGAGGCCGACGACGGCGAGGGCCGCGCCGACCAGCGTCGGCGAGGTCCAGCCCCAGCCGGCGGCGATCGCCGCGCCGCCGAGCCAGGCACCGCCCGCGTTGGCGAGGTTGAATGCGGAGTGGTTGGAGGCGGCGGCCAGGGTGGGGGCGTCCTGGGCCTTGTTCATCACCAGCATCTGGAGCGGGGTGGTGGTCATGAAGCCGACGGCCCCGATGAGGACGACCGTGGTGAGGGCCGCCCACGGAAGGTGGACGGTGAAGCGGAAGACGGCCAGCACGAGGGCGAGGGCGCCGAGCGAGCCGTACAGCGTGGGACGCAGGGCCCGGTCGGTGAGCGGGCCGGCCACGAGTGCGCCGAGCGTCATACCGATGCCGAAGAGGGCGAGGACGAGCGTGACGGAGGACTCGCCGAGGCCCATCACCTCGGTCGTCATGGACGCCAGGTACGAGTAGACGGCGAAGACTCCCGCGAAGCCGAAGACCGCGGTGAGCAGGCCGAGCAGCACCTGCCGGTCGCCGAGGGCACGGAGCTCGCGGCCGAGGCTCTGGTGGGCGTCGACGGGTACGTACGGAACGAGCCGCGCGAGTGCGGCCATGGCCACCAGGCCGATCGCGGTGACCACGAGGAACGTGGCACGCCAGCCGAGGTGCTGGCCGAGCAGGGTGGCGGCCGGTACGCCGACGATGTTGGCGACGGTGAGGCCGAGGAACATCGTGGCGACCGCCCGCGCCTGCCGCCCCTCGGCGACGAGGCGGGCGGCGACGACCGCGCCGACCCCGAAGAACGCGCCGTGCGGCAGCCCGGCGAGGACGCGGCCCGCGAGGAGGGTGCCGAAGCTGGGGGCGAGCGCGGAGGCGAGGTTGCCGACGGTGAAGAGCGCCATCAGGAGCAGGAGCATCCGCGTGCGCGGGACCCGGGAGCCGAGGGCGGTGAGCAGCGGGGCCCCGATGACGACACCGATCGCGTACGCGGCGACGAGGTGTCCGGCGGTGGGAACGGAGGTGCCGAGATCGTCGGCGACGTTGGGCAGCAGGCCCATCATCACGAATTCGGTGGTGCCGATGCCGAAGGCGGAGACGGCGAGCGCGAGCAGCGCCAGGGGCATGGGAGAGCCTTTCCCGGGTTAGTTCTTCTACGAAACAAAGGCTCTCAGATGGATCGTTCCTGCACGTGAACGGGTGGTTGCGGAGGGATTCTCGCCACCGGTCGGGGTGGGGAAGGTCAGAGCTTGACGCGGGCCGCGATCGGGAGGTGGTCGCTCGGGGTGCGGGGAAGGGCCCACGAGGAGACCGGCTCGACGCCCTTCACCATGATCTGGTCGATCCGCGCCATCGGGAACGACGCCGGCCAGCTGAAGCCGAAGCCGTTGCCCGCCGCGCCCTGCGTGGAGCGCATCTGGGACGTGACCGCGTTCAGCGAGCGGTCGTTCATCGTGCCGTTCAGGTCGCCCAGCAGGACCACCTTGCCCACCCGGTCCCGGGCGATCGCCTCGCCCAGCGCGTCCGCGCTGGTGTCACGCTGGCTGGCGGTGAAACCCGCGTTCAGCTTGACCCGCACCGACGGAAGGTGCGCGATGTAGACGGCGACGTCGCCCTCGGGCGTCGCCACCGTGGAGCGCATCGCGCGGGTCCAGCCCAGCCGGATGTCGACCGGCCGGGTGTCGCTCATCGGGTACTTGCTCCACAGACCGACGGTTCCCTGCACCGAATGGTGGGGGTACTGCGCCGCCAGGGCCTTCTCGTACGCCGGAACCGCGTCCGCCTTCAGCTCCTCCAGCGCGATGACGTCCGCGCCCGAGGCCGCGACCACACGGGCGGTGCCCTCCGGGTCCGGGTTGTCGGCGTTCACATTGTGCGTCGCGACCATGAGGCTGCCGCCGCCGCCCGACTTGTCGGTGAGGAGTCCGCCGAAGAGGTTCAGCCAGACGATCGCCGGCAGCAGCAGCGCGATCAGCGCGGTCGCCGACCGCCGAACGGCCGCGAGGACCAGCAGCACCGGGACGAACAGCCCCAGCCACGGCAGGAACGTCTCCGTGAGGCTGCCCAGGTTGCCGACCTTGTTGGGGATCTGGGCGTGCAGGATCATCAGCAGGGCGATGACCACGGCGAAGCCCGCGAGCACGATGCCGCGCCGCCAGATCCCGGGATCGTCCCGCCAGCGGTCGAGCAGGGCACGGACCCGGGATCCGGAGCGGGGGTCCTCCGCGCCACCGTTCCCCGACTCCGTCATGTATGCCTGCCCCTGCCGCATGTGCGTCGTCCTCACTGCCTTGCCGTGCACGCCGTGCCCGCCCCCTGACACTAGGCGATGACCGGCGCCTTTCTTCCGTACGGGTTCGAGGACGACCCGGCGGCGCGGCGGGTTCCGATCAAGGGGGCAGCACGACGGCTGTGACAGAACGTGCATATTGCGCGTCAGTGGACGGTCGGCGGACGCAGCCCCTCCAGCGCCACCGAGACGATGCGTTCCGCCAGGTCGTCGGCGAGCGGGGCGTCGGGCCGCATCACGGCGCGTACGAGCATGGGGCCGACGATGAGGTCGTTGATCAGGTCGATGTCGACGTCGCCGCGGATCTCGCCGCCCGCGATCCCCCGCCGCAGGATCTCCAGCACGGTCACGCGCCGGGGATCGATCACGGTCGCGACGTACGCCGCCCACAGCTTCGGGTGGCTCTTCATCTGTGCCAGCACGTTGTGCAGGAGCGCGGAGGAGCGCTGCGCGAGACCGCGTACGCGTACGGACTCCAGCATCACGACGAGGTCGTCGCGGGCGGAGGTGCCGGGCAGTTCCGGGTCCGGCGGCTCGATGTCCCTGAGGACCTCGACGAACAGCTCCTCCTTGTTGCTCCAGCGCCGGTAGATGGTGGCCTTGCCGACTCCCGCCGTGCGGGCGACGCGCTCGATGGAGATGTCGCCGAGCGGCACGCCCTCCTCGAGGAGCGTCGCCACGGCGGCGCGGATCGCCCGTTCGGACGCCTCGCTCCGGGGGCGGCCACGCCCCGCCGCTCTGCCGGGGCCCACGGACCTGCCGGCCGGCACGCCCATGTCCACACCCTCGTCCGCGCTCACGCCCACGCCCTCGTCCGCGCCCCTGACCGTCTCGACCTCGCCCCGCACCCGTCTTCGCCTCCGCTCCTGCGTCTCGTGCCGGCCAGCAGACATCCGGCGACCGGGGCTCACCCGTCGGACCTCACCCGTCGGATCTCACCCCCGGGCCGCCCCTGCCGCCGACCGCTCCTCCGGCTCCCCCGGCTCCGCCGGGACGGACGGCGCCCCCTCCGCCCCGGGAAGGGCGCGCCCCGGCAGGTACAGCGCCACGACCACGACGCCGACCAGTGTCGCTGCCGCCGCCCCCAGCGACGCGAGGTGCATGGCGCCGATGAAGGCGTGGTACGCAGGCCCGATCAGGACCTCTCCGGACGACCCGAGCTTCTCCACCACACTCAGCGTCGCCTCGATCGACTCCCCCGCCGCCGCCTTGGCCCCGGCGGGGACGGCCGCCGTCGCGTCGAGGGTCGGCTCGATCGCGGTCCGGTACGTCGCGGACAGGATCGAGCCGAGCACCGCCACTCCCAGCGCACCGCCGATCTGCCGGAAGGTGTTGTTGATCGCGGAGGCCACGCCCGCCTTCTCCCGAGGCAGCGCCTGCATCACCGTGGTCGTGACCGGTGACATCACATGCCCCATTCCGGCGCCCTGGACGAAGAAGGCGATCTCGATCGCCCACAGCGGCGTCGTGGCGTCGAAGAAGGCGAAGGAGGCGAGCCCCGCCGCGATCATCAGCATTCCGGCCGTGCAGGTCGCCTTGGCTCCGAACCGGCCGACGGCCAGCCGGGCGCGCGGCGCGAACGCCGACTGGGCCACCGCGAGCGGCAGGACCAGCAGTCCGGCCTCCAGCGGGCTGTGGTCGAGCACGGTCTGCAGATAGAAGACGGAGAAGAACGCCACGCCCATCATCGAGAGGAAGGCGAGCGCGGTCGCGGTGATCGCGGCGGAGAACGCGGGGTTCCTGAAGTACGAGAAGTCGAGCGCCGGATGGTCGATGCGCAGCTCGTACAGCACGAATGCCGTCAGCACGGCCAGTCCGCCGAGCAGCGGCAGCAGCACGCCCCGGTCGGTGAGGGAGGCGAGTTGGCCGCCGCGGATGATCCCGTACACCAGCAGGACGAGTCCGGCGATGGAGAGCAGTACGCCCACCGGGTCGATCCGGCCGGGGTCCGGGTCGCGGGAGTCGGGGATCAGCAGCAGCATCGCGGCGAAGCCGACGATCACCACCGGGACGTTGACCAGGAAGATCGAGCCCCACCAGAAGTGTTCGAGCAGCAGCCCGCCGGTGAGCGGGCCCAGGGCGATGGCGATGCCCACGGCACCCGCCCAGATGCCGATGGCCTTGGGCTGCTCGTCCCGTTCGAACACATTCATCAGGACGGCCAGCGTGGCCGGCATGACGAACGCGGCGCCGACGCCCATCACCGCGCGGTACGTGATGAGCTCGGCCGAGGACCCGGAGAACGCGGCGAGCGCCGAGCCGATGCCGAACACGACCATGCCGCAGAGCAGCGCCTTCTTGCGGCCGGTACGGTCACCGACCAGCCCCGCCGTGAAGAGCAGCGAGGCGAAGACGAGCGTGTAGGAGTTGATGGCCCATTCCAGCTCGGCCTGGGTGGCACCGATACCGACGGGCGCGGGGGTGGCGATGGTCTTGACCGCGACGTTCAGGACCGAGTGGTCCAGCACCATGATGAGGACGGTGAACATCAGGACGCCGAGGATGGCCCAGCGGCGTCGGTGCACGGCTTCCGGTACCCGGGGCGGGGCCGCGAGGGCCCCTGGTGGTGTCGACATGATCCCAGTTGTTCCCGGAATTTCGATACGAGACCGTTTCGTATAGAAAGTTGACCGGGATGGCCCAATCATTGCGGGGGTGTGAACGGCCCCACTTCCCGCGACGGGCGCCGGGATGCCACCATGGATCCGGTCCGGGGACGCCGTGAGGGCGCCTCGAGATGACGAAGGAGCTGTTCCCCATGACGCTTCAGGCTGCCCCGAAGCAGCCCGCCGACAGCAGCAGCAAGGCGCTGTACGGCGGCAAGGGCACTCGCCGCATCACCGTCCACGACATCGCCGCCGCCAAGGAGCGGGGCGAGAAGTGGCCCATGCTCACCGCCTACGACGCCATGACCGCGTCCGTCTTCGACGAGGCCGGCATCCCGGTCATGCTCGTCGGCGACTCGATGGGCAACTGCCATCTCGGCTACGACACCACCGTGCCCGTCACGATGGACGAGATGACCCTCCTCTCCGCCGCCGTCGTACGGGGCACGAAGCGCGCCCTCATCGTCGGCGACCTCCCCTTCGGCTCGTACCAGGAAGGCCCGGTCCAGGCGCTGCGCTCGGCGACCCGGCTGGTCAAGGACGCCGGCGTCGGCGCCGTAAAGCTGGAGGGCGGGGAGCGCTCGCTGCCCCAGACCGAGCTGCTGGTCCAGGCCGGCATCCCGGTGATGTCCCACCTCGGCCTGACCCCCCAGTCCGTCAACACGATGGGCTACCGGGTGCAGGGCCGCAGCGACGAGGCCGCGCACCGGCTGCTGCGCGACGCCAAGGCGGCCCAGGACGCGGGCGCCTTCGCCGTCGTCCTCGAACTCGTACCGGCCGAGCTGGCCGCCGAGGTCACCCGTTCACTGCACATCCCCACCATCGGCATCGGCGCCGGTCCCGACACGGACGCCCAGGTCCTCGTCTGGACCGACATGGCCGGGATGACGGGCGGGAAGGTGCCGCGCTTCACCAAGCAGTACGCGAATCTGCGGCAGACGCTCGGCGACGCGGCGAAGGCCTTCGCGGACGACGTCGTCGGCGGGGCGTTCCCGGCCGGGGAGCACACCTTCCACTAGCAACACCAGTTCCACCGGCAACACCAGGCACCACGCGCTCCAAGCCACTACCGGCACCAACGACAGCCCGCCGATCCTCCCCCGTCGGCGGGCTGTCGGCGTGCCGGGGACGTCTCGGGCACCCGGGCGTAGCCTGAAAACGGACTCGGGATCCGCCGCTCCGCCCAGGAGGTGGATGGCCATGGCCGGAATCTTCTCCAAGAACTTCGACGCCGCCGACGAAACCCGGCCCTTCGAGGACGGCAAGGGAAAGGTCGACGTTCTCCTCACGGACCGCGGACCCGTCGGCCGGGGTGTCTTCGAGCCGGGCTGGCAGTGGTCCAAGCACATCAAGCCCCTGGCCGGCGGCGAGAGCTGCCAGGCCACGCACGCGGGATACATCATCAGTGGGCGAATGAAGATCGTGATGGACGACGGCGAGTCCGCTGAGGCGGGGCCCGGCGACTACATCGGCATCCAGCCGGGTCACGACGCCTGGGTCATCGGGGACGAGCCCTGCGTCCTCGTCGACTGGGCGGGTTTCGGGGACTACGCCAAGCCCGCGTAGGCCTCTCGTAGACCTCTCGTAGACCTCTCGTAGACCTCTCGTAGACCTCTCGTAGACCCCCGGTCCGCTCGTCATCCCTGCGCAGACCCCCGCGTCACGCCGTGCCGGTGCGGTCGTCCACGGCCTGTCGGCCGTCTGTCGACAGCTTGTCGGTGGCTTGTCGGCGGCTTGTCGGTGGCGGCTGCGACCGTGTACGGCATGACGCGAATCGACAAGAACGCCGTCGAGGTACGAGGCCTCGTGAAGCACTACGGCGAGACGAAGGCGCTGGACGGGGTGGACCTCGATGTCCGTGAGGGCACGGTTCTCGGTGTCCTCGGACCCAACGGCGCCGGCAAGACCACCCTGGTCCGCTGCCTTTCCACACTGATCACGCCCGACGCCGGACGCGCCACCGTCGCCGGATTCGACGTGGTGCGCCAGCCCCGCCAGCTGCGCCGCGCCATCGGCCTCACCGGGCAGTACGCCTCGGTGGACGAGAAGCTGTCCGGCTGGGAGAACCTGTACATGATCGGGCGGCTGCTCGATCTTCCCCGCAAGGACGCGCGACGCCGCGCCGACGAGCTGCTGGAGCGGTTCTCGCTCACGGAGGCCGCCAAGCGCCCGGCCTCCACGTACTCGGGAGGCATGCGGCGCCGCCTGGACCTGGCCGCCTCGATGATCGGGCAGCCCGCGGTTCTCTATCTGGACGAGCCGACGACGGGCCTCGACCCCCGGACCCGCAACGAGGTCTGGGACGAGGTCCAGCGGATGGTCGCCGAAGGCGTCACCGTCCTGCTCACCACCCAGTACATGGAAGAGGCCGAGCAGCTGGCGAACGAGCTGACGGTCATCGACCGCGGCCGGGTCATCGCCGAGGGAAAGATCGACGAGCTGAAGGCCAGGGTCGGCGGCCGCACCCTGCGGATCCGGCCGGCGGACGCGGCGCAGTTGCCCGCGATGTCCTCGGCCGTCCGTGAGGCGGGGCTCGACGGCATCGCCGGCGCGCAGGCCGTGCCGGACGAGGGCGTGCTCTACGTCCCGATCCTCAGCGACGAGCAACTGACCGCCGTGGTCGGCCTGCTGGGGGCCCGCGGCTTCGCCATCGCCGACATCGGCACCGATCTGCCCAGCCTGGACGAGGTGTTCCTGGCCATCACCGGCCACAAGACGGCGCCCGTCACCGACACGATCCCCCAGGAGGTCGCGGCGTGAGCGCCACCACCGTCAGCACCACCACCGTCAGCATCACCCCCCACGCCGGCGAAGGCCGTATCGGCCTGCGCGGCAATCTGCGGCACATCGGCGCGCTGGTCCGCCGCAATCTGCTGTGGATCCGGCAGGACCCGGAGTCGATGTTCGACGCCGTGCTGATGCCGATCGTCTTCACCCTGCTCTTCGTGTTCGTCTTCGGCGGCGCGATCTCCGGCAAGGGCAACCAGGACGCATACGTCAACTATGTGGTGCCCGGCCTCATGGCGATGATGGGCATGAACATCGCGATGGGCGTCGGCACCGGCTTCAACCAGGACTTCCAGACCGGTGTCATGGACCGCTTCCGGTCCCTGCCCATCGCCCGGTCCTCCGTCCTCATCGCGAAGATCGTCGTCGAGATCGGCCGGATGCTGGTCGCCACGTCGATCCTGCTGACGGTCGGTTTCCTGCTCGGCCTGTCCGTGGCGGACGTCCCCGGGCTGTTCGCCGCCGTCGGACTCTCGCTGGTCTTCGGCTCCTCGATCATGTGGATCTTCCTCACCATGGGCGTGACCATGAAGAACGCCCAGGCGATCCAGGGAATGGGGTTCCTCGTGCTGATGCCACTGCAGTTCGGATCCTCGATCTTCGCCCCGCCGAGCTCCATGCCGGGCTGGCTGCAGACCTTCACCGACTACAACCCTCTGTCGTCGCTCGCCGACGCGGCCCGCGGACTGATGAACGGCGGCCCGGTCGCCCACGACGTGTGGGTGACGCTGATCTGGTCGGTGGTGATCACCGCGACGATGGCGCCGATCGCGATACACAAGTTCCGTACGAAGTCCTGACCGACGCGGCTCGTGTCAGCAAGGCGCTGTGGCGTCGGTGGCGTCGCACGCGGCAGGGTGTCAGACCCTGGCCCCGTCAGGTCCCGGCTCCGTCACACCCGTGCTTCGCCGGCCGTCGTGGTCCACGCCTGCACCAGGGCGGCGGCCTCCTCCAGAGTGAGGTCGCCGCCCTCGGCGTACCGGGCCTCGAACTCCGCCTCGGTGAGAGCGGCGCGAGTGACCCGCTCGGCACGGACACGGCCCTCGCGCTCCTGGGACGCGACCACGACATGTCCGGCCGGCAGCACATGCTCGTACGCGCCGAGCAGCCGGGCCGCGTCGCCCGCCGACTCACGCCCCAGACCGGCCAGCGCCTCGGCCGCGGTCACCAGGTGGAGCGCGGGCACATGCGGCGCGATCATCAGCGAGAGCGGTGTCAGCGCGCGCTCCAGCGCCTGGGCGGTATGGCCCACGGCGTCGTCGTACCGGGCGTCGAGACAGTCCAGCCAGGCGAGGCAACCCAGCCGGAAGCCCTCGAAGAAGGCGAGGACGGACGAACGGAACTCCTCGGCCAGGAGCTCCAGTTGTTCGCGCGCTTCCGCGGTGCGCCCGGTGCGGCCGAGTTCCAGGGCGAGATAGAGCCGGGCCGCGGGCACGACTTCTCGGGCGGCGCCGCCCTCGCGCACGGCGGCGAGGACGTCCCGGAGGATGGCCTCGCCCTCCTCGCCACGGCCCAGCTCGGGCAGCACGCCGGCCAGCCTGGACCGCAGCAGCGGCACCTGGCTCTGCGCCCCCAGCCGCTCGGCCCGGTCCACCGCGGCGGCGAAGTCCTCGGCGGCGAGCCGGAATTCACCTCGCCGCTCGAGGGACTCGCCCCGCGCCGACAGCGCTTCGGCAGCACCCCACAGATCACCGAGCCGGTCGAAGATCTCCAGGCTGCGGTCGGCGTCGGCGGTGGCGTCGCCCGCCCATTCGCTACGGTTGGCCAGGACGTTGGCGCGCATCTGGAGCGCGGCGGCGAGCGACCACTCGTCACCGGACTCCTCGCAGCCGCTCACGGTCATGTCGAGCACGTGGCGCAGTTGCTCATCGTCGCCGGTCAGCATGATCGCGAAGAACCAGAGCGTGCCGGGGAAGCGGCAGGTCTGCGGCAGTCCCGGCCGGTAGACCTCGGCCACCCTGCGCAGCCACTCCAGCCGCTCGGGCGTTATCCAGTCGTCGATCCCGGCCTCCATGCTGACCATCGCGATCAGCCCCGCTCCGCGTCGCGCCTCCAGGAGCTGCTCGGGCTCGAACGGCGGCGGAGCGTCGGTGGCCGGGGCGTGCAGCGGCGGGGCCGGGACGAGGGGCGGTTCGAACGGATCGGGACCGAGGGCGGCGGCGGCCAGCGCCCAGTGCCGGGCGTCGCTGCGCAGATCCCGCATCTGCCAGTACCAGGCCAGGGAGAGCACCAGGCAGAGGACCTCCTGCTCGTCCCGGGCGGCGGTGGCGCGGCGCAGCGCGGTGCGCAGATTCTCGTACTCGAGCTCCAGCAGGGCGCCGGCCTCGATCTGCTCCGGTCCTCGGAGCAACGGATCGGTGCGGCGGGCGAGTTCGCGGTAGTGGGTGAGATGGGCACGCTCGGCGTCCGCCCGGTCGCCCGCCTCGTCGAGCCGCTCGGCGGCGTACTCGCCGACCGTCTCCAGCAGCCGGTAGCGCATGCCGCCGACCGGCGACGGCGCGGCCACGACCAGCGATTTGTCGACAAGCGCGCCGAGTACGGAGATGACGTCGCGGGCGGCCTCCGTCGCACAGACCGACTCCGCGGCCGGAAGGTCGCAGCCGCGGGCGAAGACGGAGAGGCGGCGCAGTACGGTGCGTTCGGCGTCGTCGAGGAGGTCCCAGGACCAGTCGACGACCGCACGCAGCGTCTGCTGGCGCGGCAGGACGGTACGGCTGCCGCTGGTGAGCAGCCGGAAGCGGTCGTCGAGGCGGTCGGCGATCTGGCGCGGAGTGAGCATCCTCAGCCGCGCGGCGGCGAGTTCGACGGCGAGCGGCAGCCCGTCGAGGCGGCGGCAGATCTCCTCGGCCGCCGCACGGTCGTCCTCGATCCGGAAGAGGGGGTTCGCGGCCGCGCCGCGGTCGGCGAGGAGCCGCAGGGCCATCGGATCGGGCAGCGGGCCGACGGGGCGCACCGCCTCGCCCGGCACACCGAGGGGTTCGCGGCTGGTGGTGAGGACCGTGAGCCCCGGGCAGCGTTCCAGGAGCCGCTCGCACAGGTCCGCGGCGGCAGCCACGACGTGCTCGCAGTTGTCGAGGAGAAGCAGCATCCGGCGGCGCGCGCAGTGCTCCGTGAGGCGTACGAACGGGTCGTCGCCGTGCCGGTCGGACGCCGCCCGCAGCCCCTCCGCACCCGCGCCGCGCAGGACCGTCTCGCGCGCGCCGAGCGCGGTGAGGACGGCTTCGGGAACATTGTCCGGGTCGCCGACGGGCGCGAGTTCGACGAGCCACACACCGTCCGCGTACACCCCGGCCGCCCGTTCCGCCGCCTCCTGCGACAGCCGTGTCTTCCCGGCCCCGCCGGGCCCCAGCAGCGTGACGAGCCGCGCCCGCCCGAGGTCTTCGCAGATGGCGTCGATGTCCGACTCCCGCCCGACGAAGCTGGTGAGCCGCGCCCGCAGGTTTCCCTGCGGGGAGCTTCCCTGCGCGGAGCGGCGGGGTTCCGGTCCGGTGGCCCCCGCTCCGTCCCGGCCCGCACGACCGCCCGCCGCCCGACCGCCCGCCGTACGAACGTCCGACGTACGACCACCTGTAGGGCCCTCGGGTCCGGACCCGGGTACGGGCACGGACCCGGGCACGGATCCGAAGTCCGGGTTCAGCAGCTCCGCGTGCAGCGCGCGCAGTCCCGGCCCCGGGTCGGTGCCCAGACGTGTGGAGAGCTCGCGGCGGACCGATTCGTACGCCGCGAGGGCCTCCGCCGTGCGGCCCGCGGCGCGCAGGGCGCGGATGCGGAGGGCGTGGAGGGATTCGTCGATCGGGTGGTCGCCGCAGAGCGCGGCGAGCTCGGCCAGCGTCTCCTCCGCCCGGCCCAGGGCAAGAGCCGCCGCCAGGCGGGTGCGGCGGGCGGCCAGGCGCCGGGTCTCCCAGCGGGCCGCCTCGGCGGTACGGTCCGGCAGATCGGCCAGCACCGGGCCCCGCCACAGCGCGAACGCCTCGTCGAGCAGTTCCACGGCCTTGCCCGGGTCCCCCTCCGCGAGCGCCCGCGCTCCGTCCCGCGCGAGCCGCTCGAACCGGTGAAGGTCCACGTCCTCAGGCTCGACGTGCAGCCGGTACCCGCCGTCCTCGGAGACCACCGCACCGTGCCCGAGGGCCCGCCGCGCCCGCCCCACGAGGGCCTGGACCGCCCCGACCGCGTCGGCCGGCGGTTCGCCGTCCCACACCTCGTCCACGAGGACGGCGACCGGGACGGTACGCCCGCCGCGCAGGGCCAGCACAGCCACCAGCGCACGCAGCCGCGCCCCGCCGAGCGCGGCGGGGGTGCCGTCGTCGTGGGAGGCCTGGGTGGTGCCGAGTACGGAGAAACGCACCCGCCCATTGTCCCCGGTGCTGTCCAGCGGCCAGGACCGGCATGGCCCGCGCGTCGGAAGACCGGCTGCGCGGGACGCCGGAACGTCAGGAACCCGTCGCACCTCGCAGGACGTTCCTCCCGCGTCACCGGTACGGTCTACTCGCGCCGCCCTCCCTCAGCCTCCGGCAGGGGAGACCCCGTCCCGCCCCGCTCGCCCCGCCGCACCCCAGGAGCCCCGCCCATGACCTCCGCCACCACCCGCAGCACCGACCGGAGGATCTCACCCGTCTTTCTCGGCATCACAGCGATCATGGCAGTCACCGGCTGGGCGGTCTGGACCGGCTTCGCGCCCAATGCGGGCTTCGCGGTGTTCCTGTTCGTCACGGCCGCGTGGATCGTCTCGCTCTGTCTGCACGAGTACGCGCACGCCCGCACCGCGCTGCACGGCGGCGACCTCACCATCGGCGCCAAGGGCTATCTGACGCTCAATCCGCTCAAGTACACCCATGCGCTGCTGAGCATCGTGCTCCCCGTGATCTTCGTGATCATGGGTGGCATCGGCCTGCCGGGCGGCGCGGTCTTCATCGAGCGGCACCGCATCCACGGCCGCTGGAAGCACAGCCTGATCTCCGCCGCGGGCCCGCTGACGAACGTCCTGTTCGCGGTCGTGTGCACCGCCCCGTTCTGGCTGGACGCGCTGGACGGCGTTCCGATGGCGTTCCGCTTCGCCCTGGCGTTCCTGGCGCTGCTCCAGGTGACGGCCGCGATCCTGAACTTCCTGCCGGTCCCGGGTCTGGACGGCTACGGGGTGATCGAGCCGTGGCTGTCGTACAAGGTCCGCCGCCAGGTGGAGCCGTTCGCACCGTTCGGCCTGCTCGCCGTCTTCGGCGTTCTCTTCATTCCCGAGGTCAACCACGCGTTCTTCGACGCGATCGACGCGGTCCTGCGAGGGCTCGGGGTGTCCGAGCCCGAGACGTACTGCGGGTACAACCTGTACCGCTTCTGGACCGGGCAGAACCCGCTCTGCGAGGCGGCCCTCAGTCAGTGATCACGCCTGCTTGGCGATCTTCGCCCGGCGGATGTAGTACACGGCCATGTTGGACGACACCCCGGCCAGCAGCACCCAGATGATCCCCAGCCAGCTGCCCTCGACGAAGGACACGACCGCCGCGGCGACGGCGAGGAGGCAGATGACGATGGCGTAGAGGGCGAGGCGGGGCATGGGGGTCGGCTCCTGTCCGGTCAGTGGTGTTCCGGACCAGTGTCCCCCATGCCCGTACGCTCCCGTGCGACGGCCGGCCGGTACGTTCCCGTACGCCGGCCGGACCTCGGCGAGGCCTGCCCGGTCGTTCCTGACCGTCCGGTCGGTCCTGCCCGTCCGGCCCTAGACGTCGGTGACGCGCAGGCCGGCGTGCGCCTTGTAGCGGCGGTTCACCGAGATCAGGTTGGCGACCAGCGACTCCACCTGGTGCGCGTTCCTCAGGCGGCCCGCGAAAACACCCCTCATGCCCGGGATACGGCCCGCCAGCGCCTGCACGATGTCCGTGTCCGCACGCGCCTCGCCCAGCACCATCACATCGGTGTCGATCTCCTCGACCGACTCGTCCTGCAGCAGCACCGCCGACAGATGGTGGAAAGCGGCCGTGACCCGCGACTCGGGCAGCAGGGCGGCGGCCTGCTCGGCGGCGCTGCCCTCCTCCGGCTTCAGCGCGTACGCGCCCTTCTTGTCGAAGCCGAGCGGGTTGACGCAGTCGACCACGAGCTTCCCGGCGAGCTCGTCGCGCAGCGCCTCCAGGGTCTTGCCGTGGCCCTCCCACGGCACGGCCACGATGACGACATCGCTGCGCCGCGCGCACTCGGCGTTCTCGGCGCCCTCGATACCGAGGCCGAGCTCGGCGGCGGCGGTCCCGGCGCGTTCGGCGGCCCGGGATCCGATGATCACCTTCTGCCCGGCGCGGGCGAGCCGGTAGGCGAGGCCACGGCCCTGGTCACCGGTGCCGCCGAGGACACCGACGACCAGACCGGAGACATCGGGGAGGTCCCAGGGGTCCTTGGCGGGAGCGGCGGGCTTCGGAGCGGCAGCGTTGTCTTGTGAGGTCATGGACCCGACATTACTGGCTGGTCGGGTGGGCCCGGACAGGCCGCCGCTCGACGCGATCGACCCACGCGATCCAGCCGAGCGCGACGAGCATCAGCACCGGCCCATGCCGGCAGTCGCAGCGCGTACCAGTCGGACCGACCGACCCGTGCCAGATCGAGGGCCCCCTGTACGAGCGCCCCGGCACAGGCCGCGAACAGCAGCCGGCCGCGGGCCCTGAGGCAGCTCATGGCGGCATCATGCCCCGGGACGGCGGCGCCTCATAGGGGTGAGCTGTCGCCAACCGCCTGCCTTCGCGCCGCCGTTCGGGCAGGATGCGGGGCCATGGATGCCGTACGCGTCGCACTGCTGCGAGAAGTCCTCGCCGGGACCGAATGGCCCGCCGCGGCCCGACGGTTCGCCGGAGCGCTGCGCTCGTCCGTCGTCCCGCAGGGCGGCGGGCTGCTGCTGGTGGGGACCGCCGAGTACGAGCCGTGGCATCTCGCCGCGCATCTGGTGGACGAGGCCGCCTGGTCGGGGCAGCCGGAGCTGGCTCCCACGCTCGTCCGGCACCGGGTACGGGCCGGGGACCCGGCGCACCTGGCCGTCGGGCTCGGCCGTGTCGAAGCGGCCGGGCGTGGCGAGACGCTGCTGGTGGTGGCGCCGCAGCGGCCGGACGGGGGCCTGCTGGAACGGGTCCACGACGCCCGTCGCGCCGGGGCGACGGTGCTGGCGCTGGACGCCGGGGACCCGGAGGTGCACGGCCTCGCGCACGAGGCGCTCACCGTCGGGGGCGCGGCGGAGGTGGACCTCGACACGGTTCAGCACCTGGTCAGTGCGGCGGCCGGTGAGAACGTACTGCCGCCGTCGCCGCGCGGCCGCCTCCGTCTGCGCGACCGCCTCTCCCGGCTCGCGGACCAGCTGACGGCTCCGCCGCCGCCGCGCTGGTAGCGGGTCCGGGGGAAGCCTGCGACGGGCCCTCTCCCATGGGCATCGCCCCAGACCCCGTACGGCCTTCGGCCGTGTCCTCGATCCCCCCGGAGCTTCGCCGGGGCGCCCCCCGACGGGCTCGTTCGGAGCCCCGCACGTGCCGCGGCCGAGCCGGAAAACCGGTTGCCGCCGTTCACGCAGCGCGCGGAGCATGACCAGTCATGGCCTCACGAATCGGCGCGCTTCTCCCCGATCTGGCCCCATGGCGGTCATCGCGGGACTTCCGGCTGCTGTGGGCCCAGGGGCTGGTGACCTACTTCGGCACCTTCATGGCGTTGGTGGCGCTGCCCCTGCAGATCAAGGAGCTGACCGGGTCACCGCTCGCCGTGGGCACGATGGGTGCCGTCGAGCTCGTACCACTGGTCGTCTTCGGGCTGTACGGCGGCGCGCTCGCCGATGCCGTCGACCGGCGCAAGGTCTTGCTGCTCACCGAGGCCGGGATGGCCGCGATGGCGACGATTCTGCTGGTCAACGCGCTGCTGCCGACGCCGATGCTCTGGCCGCTGTATCTCGTCGCGGCCGGTGTCTCGGCGCTCGCCGGGCTCCAGCGGCCCGCGCTGGACTCGCTGCTGGCCCGCATCGTCCCGCACGACCAGCAGACCGCCGCGTCCGCGCTCAACGCCCTGCGCTGGCAGCTCGGCGCGATCGCGGGACCCGCGCTGGCCGGCCTGGTCGTGGCGTACGCGGGCCACGCCTCGGCGTACGCCACGACGCTCGCAGGCCTCGTCGTCTCCGTACTGCTCTGCACTCGGCTCGCCGCTGCCCCGCCCGCGCACGACGCGGACAAGCCGTCGCTGCGCGGCATCACGGAGGGCGCGCGGTACGCGTGGAGCCGTCCCGTGCTGCTCGGTACGTACGCGATCGACCTGGCCGCGATGTTCTTCGCGTTCCCCAACGCGATCTTCCCGTTCCTCGCGGACGAACTGGACGCCGAGTGGTCGCTGGGCCTGATGTACGCGGCGGGGTCGGTGGGCTCGGTCGTGCTGAGCCTGACCAGCGGCTGGACGTCACGGGTGCGGCGGCACGGGCTGTTCGTCGTCTTCGGCGCGGCCGTGTGGGGGCTGGCGATCGCGGCGGCGGGCTGGTTCACGAACGTCTGGCTGGTGCTGCTGTGCCTCGCGTTCGCGGGGGCGGGCGACATGCTGAGCGGTCTCGGCCGCTCCACGATCTGGAACCAGACCGTCCCGGAATCCCTGCGCGGCCGCCTCGCGGGCATCGAGATGCTCTCATACAGCGTCGGCCCCCAGCTCGGCCAGGTCCGCGCGGGCGCCATGGCCGGCTGGACCGGCACGCGCGCGGCCTTCTGGACCGGCGGCCTGGCGTGCGTCGCTTCGGTCGGGCTGCTCGCCGCGGTCCTCCCGAAGCTGCTCACCTACGACGCGGAGACGGACGAGGACGCCCTGCGCCGCCGCGCGCAGAAGGAGGAGGCGGCGGCGCAGGCGGAAGCGGCACTCTGATCAGTCGGACGCGTGGTCTCGATCGGACTCGTCGTCTCCGCCGGACGCGTCGTCTCAGTCGGAAGCGTCGTCTCAGTCGGACGCGTCGTCTCAGTCGGACGCGTCGTCTCAGTCGGACGCGTCGCCCCCGCCGCGGGGAGCGTCGTGCCACTTGGGGTCGTTCTCCCACTCCAGGTTCCGCTCACGCGCGGTCTCCATCGCGTGCTCGGCCTCCCCGCGGGTGGTGTACGGGCCGAAGCGGTCCTTGGCCGGGCACTCGGGGCCCTCCTCGACCTTCTTGTGCTCCAGGCAGTAGTACCACTCGCCCGGCTTGCCCACCGTGCGCTTCTTGAACAGGGCCATCGTCGGCTCCTTCCTCTGACGCCATGCTGCCCCACCGGCCCTGGTTAGACTCGCTGGCATGTCTGGCCAGTCGCTGCTCGTACCAGGGGAGCTCTCTCCCACCCGCTCCGTTCCCGGAAACATCCGGCGCCCCGAGTATGTCGGGAAGCCCGCGCCGACGCCGTACACCGGGCCGGAGATCCAGAACGCCGAAACGATCGAGAGCATGCGTATCGCGGGCCGCATCGCCGCGCAGGCGATGGCCGAGGCCGCGAAGCTCATCGCGCCCGGTGTGACCACGGACGAACTGGACCGTGTCGCGCACGAGTTCATGTGCGACCACGGGGCGTACCCGTCGACGCTCGGCTACCGCGGCTTCCCTAAGTCGCTGTGCTCCTCCATCAACGAGGTGATCTGTCACGGGATCCCCGACTCGACGGTGCTGCGCGACGGCGACATCGTGAACCTGGACGTCACCGCGTACATCAACGGTGTGCACGGCGACAACAACGCCACCTACCTCTGCGGCGACGTGGACGAGGAGTCGAGGCTCCTGGTGGAGCGGACGAGGGAGTCGCTCAACCGGGCCATCAAGGCGGTCAAGCCCGGCCGCCAGATCAACATCATCGGCCGGGTCATCGAGTCGTACGCGAAGCGCTTCGGCTACGGCGTCGTGCGCGACTTCACCGGGCACGGCATCAATTCGTCGTTCCACTCCGGGCTGATCATCCCGCACTACGACAGCCCGCACGCGACCACCGTCATCCAGCCGGGAATGACCTTCACGATCGAGCCGATGCTGACGCTCGGCACGCATGAGTACGACATGTGGAAAGACGGCTGGACCGTCGTGACGAGGGACCGCAAGCGGACGGCCCAGTTCGAGCACACCCTGGTGGTGACGGACAGCGGGGCCGAAATCCTGACGTTGCCCTGACGCGGAACAGGGGTAGCGTTTTACCGACAGGCCGTCGGGAACTGGTTGACTTAGGTAAGCCTAAGTAGCAGGATCTCACCGGTTCCCGTCCCTCATCGGTCCCCGGAGGCCCGCCTTGGACACGCTGGACACGCCGTTCTCGACCCTGATCCGTGTCGCGTCGCACGAACAGCACACCGAAGCGGAAACCTCCACCTTCATGAGCGATCTGCTCGGCGGCCGGCTCGCGGTCGGCGCGTACACCCGCTACACCGAGCAGCTGTGGTTCGTGTACCGGGCACTAGAAGGCGCTGCCGAGACGCTCGAGGACGACCCCGTCGCCGGCCCGTTCATACAGCCGGAGCTGTTCCGTACGGCCGAACTGGAGCGCGATCTGGCGCATCTGCGTGGCGCGGACTGGCAGGAGGGCCTGCGGCCGCTGCCCGCGACGGCCGCGTACGCCGCGCGGGTCGAGGAGTGCGCCCGTACCTGGCCCGCGGGGTACGTCGCCCACCACTACACCCGCTACCTCGGAGACCTCTCCGGCGGCCAGATCATCCGGGACAAGGCCGAGCGGACCTGGGGCTTCCACCGCAAGGGCGACGGCGTCCGTTTCTATGTCTTCGAGCAGATCCCCAACCCGGCCGCGTTCAAGCGGGGTTACCGGGAGCTGCTGGACCAGGTGAAGGCCGACGACCTGGAGAAGCAGCGCATCATCGACGAGTGCAAGCGCGCCTTCGACTTCAACGGCGCGGTGTTCAGGGAGCTGGGCCAGGAATTCCCGTTGAGCGCATAGGCCCTGTCCGGGCGACAGGGCCCAGCCGTTCAGTGGGAGGCGAGGCGTACACGGCCGCCGAGCTCGATCGTGCCGTCGGGGCCGGGGGCGGTGAGAATCTGCGAACCCCGGCCCTGCGTGATGTTCAGGGCCCGGCCCAACTGCGCGGTGAGCAGCAGCGCCGCGGCGCCGGTCGCCTCGTCCTCGTCGATGCCGTCGCCCCGCCCAGGGAAAGCCCGGGCACGGACCCGGCCCGCGGCCTCGTCCTCCCAGCCCCACCCGTACACCCACTCCCCCGGAGGCGGCACCTCCAGCGCCTCGACCTCGGCGGCCGATCCGTACTGCCGCAGGGTCCGCGGCGGGGCCCACTCGGCGCGGGCCGTGATCCAGGTGAACTCGCCGTCGGACCGCACCCATACCTCGCCGGCCGGCGGGTTCACCAGCTCCAGGTCGAGCAGCCAGGCCACCCCGACCAGGGGATGACCGGCGAACGGCAGCCGCAGCCCCGGCGTGTAGATGTCGACGGCGCCGCGCTCGGGATCGTCGACGAACACGGTCTCGCTGAAGCCCAGTTCGGCGGCGAGCGCCTGCCGGGACTTCTCGTCGGGGTACGGACGTCCGTCGCGTACGACTCCGAGGGGGTTGCCGTGGCGGCCGTCGGCGGCGCAGAAGACATGGAGGACGTCGATGCCGCGGGGTCGTTCGTGAGTCACGCGGGCATTCAAACATCCCCGTACGACAGCGATACGACGGCCGGCAGCGGGTCGAGGTGCTGCCTCATCCGCGGACCGGGACTCCCTTCGTCGTCCCGAACCGCGACATTTGACCGGGACTTGACCGTCCCGTGATCGGGGCGTTTCCGCAGCTCGGTTGTGAGAGCTGAATCACTGGACGAAGGGGTATCGCTCAGGTAAGCCTCGGTTAAGTTAGGTCCGCCTCACCGCCGTCCCACCCCGTCCCGTCCTTTGTGGAGCCTGTATGCGACCCGTCCGCCTCTCCGTCGTCACCGCCGCCGCGACAGCGGTCGCCCTGACCGCCATCACGGGCTGCGCCGAGAAGAGTGACGCCAAGGGCGGTGACGGTGCCGTCACCGTCACCGCGAAGGACGACTCCTGCGAGGTGTCCAAGAAGGAGTTCCCGGCCGGGCACGTCCAGCTGGACATCGAGAACAAGGGCAGCAAGGTCACCGAGGTCTACATCCTCTTCCCGGACGACCGCATCGTCGCCGAGCGCGAGAACATCGGCCCCGGCACCAAGGCGAAGCTCACCGCCGAGGTGAAGTCCGGTGACTACGAGATCGCCTGCAAGCCCGGCATGAAGGGCGAGGGCATCCGCCAGCAGGTGAAGGTGACCGGCGGCAAGGCCGCGAAGCGGTCGCCCGAGATGGACAAGGCGGTCGCCGAGTTCCGCACGTACGTGCAGCAGCAGGCCGACGAGACGCTGCCCAAGGTGAAGGTGTTCACCGACGCCGTGCGCGCCGGCGACATCGAGGCCGCCAAGAAGGCCTACGCCGACTCCCGTATCGGCTGGGAGCGCACGGAGCCGGTCGCCGAGTCCTTCGGCGACATCGACCCGAAGGTCGACCTCCGCGAGGACGGCGTGGCCGACCTCAAGAAGGGCGAGCAGTGGACCGGCTGGCACCGCCTGGAGAAGGCGCTGTGGCAGGACAAGAAGCTGGGCGCCGAGGAGAAGGCGTTCGCCGACACCCTCGACAAGGACCTCGCGGACTGGGCGAAGCGCGTCGGCACCGCCGAGATCACGCCGACCTCGATGGCCAACGGCGCCAAGGAGCTCCTCGACGAGGTCGCGACCGGCAAGGTGACCGGTGAGGAGGAGCGCTACTCCCACACCGACCTGGTCGACTTCAAGGCGAACGTCGAGGGTGCGCAGAAGTCGTTCGAGCTGCTGAAGCCGGTCGCCGCCAAGAACGACCCGAAGCTGGTCGCCGAGCTGGACAAGCAGTTCGCGGCGATGAACACGCTGCTCGACAAGTACCGCACGGACAAGAGCTCGTACGTCTTCACGTCGTACGACAAGGTCACCGAGCCGCAGCGCAAGGAGCTGTCGGACGGTGTGAACGCGCTGGCCGAGCCGCTGTCGAAGCTCGCCGCGGCAGTGGTGAAGTAGGAGGCGGCACGATGACCGAGGACACCACGAGCACGGCCCGGACCGAGGACGCCGCAGTCACGTCGTCCGGGGCCGAGGACACCACAGGCACGGCCCGGACCGAGGGCACCACAAGCACGTCGTCGTCCGGGACCGCTTCGCCTTCGCGGCGTGCGGTGCTCGGCTGGGGAGGCGCGGGGCTCGCGCTCGGCGCCGCCGCGGCCGGCGGTGCGGTGGCCGCGACCCGCTCCGGTGACGAGACCGTCCCCGCCGCGCTCAGCGGCGCCGCGGTGCCGTTCCACGGCGCGCACCAGGCGGGTATCGCGACCGCCGTGCAGGACCGGCTGCACTTCGCGGCCTTCGACGTGAAGACCAAGGACCGTGCGGAACTGGTCCAGTTGCTGAAGGACTGGACGCGGGCCGCCGAGCGGATGACGGCCGGACAGGCGGTCGGCGAGGGCGCGTACGGCGGTCTCGCCGAGGCCCCGCCGGACGACACGGGCGAGGCCCTCGGCCTCAAGCCGTCCCGGCTGACGCTCACCATCGGCTTCGGCCCCTCGCTGTTCGACGACCGCTTCGGTCTGAAGGACCGCCGGCCGGCCGCACTCGTCGACCTGCCCAAGTTCGCCGGCGACAACCTGGACCCGGCCCGCAGCGGTGGCGATCTGTGCGTGCAGGCCTGCGCCGACGACCCGCAGGTCGCCGTGCACGCCATCCGCAACCTCGCCCGGATCGGTTTCGGCAAGATCGCGGTGCGCTGGTCGCAGCTCGGCTTCGGCAAGACCTCCTCGACCACGCCCGAGGAGCAGACGCCGCGCAACATGATGGGCTTCAAGGACGGCACCCGGAACATCTCGGGCACCGACGCCGCCGCCCTCGACAAGCACGTCTGGGTGTCCGAGAAGGACGGCCCCTCCTGGATGGCCGGCGGCTCCTACCTGGTGGCACGCCGGATCCGGATGAACATCGAGGCCTGGGACCGTACGCCGCTGCAGGAGCAGGAGGACATCTTCGGCCGCGACAAGGGCGAGGGTGCCCCCGTCGGCAAGGCGAAGGAGCGCGACGAGCCGTTCCTGCCCGCCATGCTGCCGAACGCCCATGTGCGGCTGGCACACCCGGACTCCAACGGCGGTGCGAAGCTGCTGCGCCGCGGCTACTCGTTCACGGACGGGACGGACGGACTCGGCCGCCTCGACGCCGGCCTGTTCTTTCTCGCCTACCAGCGGGACGTCGCCAAGGGGTTCATCCCGGTGCAGCGCAATCTCGCCGGGGACGACCTCAACGAGTACATCCAGCACGTGGGTTCGGCTCTGTTCGCCGTACCGCCGGGCGTCCGCGGCAAGGACGACTGGTGGGGCCGGGCGCTGTTCTCGTAGTCAGAAGGGACCCGCCGTGTTCGGCAACTATCTGATCGGCCTCCGCGAGGGTCTCGAGGCCAGTCTGGTCGTCTGCATCCTCATCGCGTATCTGGTGAAAACAGACCGCAGGGACGCCCTGAAACCGATCTGGCTCGGTATCGGGGCGGCCTGCGCGCTGGCGCTCGCGTTCGGCGCGACGCTCGAATTCGGCTCGCAGGAGCTGACGTTCGAGGCGCAGGAGGCGCTGGGCGGCACGTTGTCGATCATCGCGGTGGGGCTGGTCACCTGGATGGTCTTCTGGATGCGGCGCACCGCGCGGCATCTGAGGGCGGAGCTGGGCGCCAAGCTGGACGCGGCGCTCCAGATGGGCACGGGGGCGCTCGTCGCCACCGCGTTCCTGGCGGTGGGCCGCGAGGGGCTGGAGACGGCGCTGTTCGTCTGGGCGTCGGTACGGGCGGCCACCGATGCGAGCGGCTCGTCGGCCCCGCTGACCGGTGTGCTGCTCGGGATCGCGACCGCCGTCGTGCTCGGCTGGCTGTTCTACCGGGGCGCCCTGCGCATCAACCTGGCGAAGTTCTTCACCTGGACCGGCGGAATGCTGGTGATCGTTGCCGCGGGCGTGCTCGCGTACGGCGTGCACGATCTGCAGGAGGCCCGTTTCCTGGGCGGCCTGGCGGACAAGGCGTTCGACGTCAGCGCCACGGTCCCGCCGGACAGTTGGTACGGCACGCTGCTGAAGGGTGTCTTCAACTTCCAGCCCGACCCGACGGTCCTCCAGGTCACGGTGTGGGCGCTGTATCTGATCCCGACGCTCGCCCTGTTCCTGGCCCCGGTAGGGTTCGGACGGTCAGTGGGGGTCGAGGAGCAGAATGCAACCGATGAGCAGGCTGGGTCGGGCGGCGACGGGGCTGGCGGCGGCGACGGTACTGTCGCTGACGGCGAGCGGGTGCGTGACGGTGCACGGCGAGCGGGAAGTCGTACCGTCGGCGACGAAAGCTGAGGCCGCGCAGGCCCTGAAGGACTTCACCGACGCCTACAACAAGGCGGACAAGGCCTATGACCCGGCCCTCGACGCGGGCCGGGTCACGGGCGCGCTCGGCGCGATCAACCAGGCGGGTCTGAAGGCGCGCAGTGTCACGACGCCGGGCGGCAATCCGGAGCACCGTCCGCTGGAGCTGACGGACGCGAAGTTCTACGTCCCCAAGAAGGCGGGCTGGCCGCGGTGGTTCCTCGCGGACACCGACAGCAACCGGGACACCGACAGCGGCCAGGAGGACACCCGCTGGGTGGTGGTGTTCGTCAAGAACGGCAACAGCCAGCTGTGGGAGGCCGCGTATCTGGCGATCCTCGCCCCGGACGACGTGCCGAAGTTCCGTACGGACAAGGACGGCTGGGCGGAGCCGGTGGCGCCGGACTCCGCGCAGACGGCGGTCGCTCCGCGGGATCTGAGCGAGGAGTACGCCTCGTACCTGGCGAGCGGCAAGCCCGAGCACTTCGCGCAGGGCGCGCACACCACGGGCTGGCGCGAGGAGCGGGACCGGAGCAAGCGGCGGCCGGGTCTTTCGACGCAGTACGTCGACCAGCCGCTGGACACCGGGGACTTCGCGCCGCTGGGGCTGGTCACGGAGGACGGCGGGGCGCTGGTGTTCTTCGCCACCCGCTACTTCGACCAGCAGACGGCGGCGAAGGGCTACCGGCCGAAGGCCGGCGCGGACGTGAAGGCGCTCATGACGGGCGAGTTGAAGAGCACGCTCACGAAGGAGTGGGTGTCGAGCCAGGTCGTCCGGCTCGCACCGAGCGGCGGCAACGGACCGGCGGTGACGATCCTGAGCCGGCTGCAGGGTGTGACGGCGGCGAAGGGTTCGTAGGTCGTGCGCCGGGGGGGGGGGGGGGGGGGGGGGGGGGGGGGGGGGGGGGGGGGGGGGGGGGGGTTTCTTTGCTTTGTTTCTTCTCTCTTTGCTTTTCTTTCTATGTACGTTC
>NZ_JBWKDT010000018.1:67561-70421 GCF_056435785.1 Streptomyces sp. NPDC043870 | reverse complement strand
GGGTGGGAGGGGGACGAGGGGTTGGGAGGTTGTCGCTAGGAGGTACGGACGCCCACCCCCCCCCCCCCCCCCCCCCGGCGGTGTCAGCGGCCTCGCCCCGACAGGGGCCACGCCACCGAGTGGTGGTCCAGGCCGTGCTGCCCCGCCTCGTCCGCGTACTTCGCACAGGCGTCGGCGAGGGTCTCCAGCAGCGTCAGCGGGTCCGGCAACGGATGCTCCGGGCCGCGCACCCAGTCGACGGTGAGGTCGTCGGGGAGCCGCGCGGGCGGTACGAGAACGTAGGAGCCGCGGCTGTGCCAGCGCAGCCCGGGGTGCTCGTCCATCGTCTCGGGGTGGCAGTCCAGCTCGCAGGGCCACCACTCGTCCTCGTCCTCCGGAGTGCCGCGGGTGGCGGTGAAGAACAGCATCCGGTCCGCGCCGGACACGGCGACCGGCCCGACGTCGATGCCGTCCGCGAGCAGTCGTTCCAGGGCGCCGCGGCCCGCCTCCAGCGGCACGTCGAGGACGTCGTGGACCATTCCGGTGGCGGTGATGAAGTTGGCCGCGGGCTCGTCGCCAGCCCAGCGCCCGATCCGGTCCTGGTCGGTCGTGGACTGGGTCTGCCAGGCGAAGGAGACGGGGTGCCGGGCCGGGGTGGGACAGCCGATGCGCTCGCAGGAGCAGCTGGGGCCGGACGGGTACGCGGCGGGCGCGAGGGGCAGTCCGGCGGCGGCGGTGGCCAGCAGCAGGGTGAGGCGGCTGGAGTCGTCCAAGGCTTCCTCGCGGGGGCGCCTGCGCAGCCACTGCGGCAACCGGTTCTCCCAGGACAGCCTGCTCTCCGTGCCGCGGTAGCGGCCGATACCGTCGCCCATCTATCCCCTCACATCTCGCTGCTCGCCCCGGCCCACGCGGCGGAGCCGCATATCGACGCTGCTGCCATCGTCCCATCATCGGGACCGCCGGGTGGCCGCACCCCCCGATCGTGTGGCCGGTCCCTCACTCAGCTCCTGGGCGCGAGGCCGTACAGCGCGTACTCGACGATCTTGTCGGCGTAGTCGTGGGTGAGCGGGAGGGTGCGCAACAGCCAGCGGTGGGTGAGGGGTCCCACGAGGAGTTCCAGGGCGACGCGGGGGTCGGTGCCGGCGTCCATCGCACCGGCGTCCTGGGCGGCGCCCAGCCTGCGTACGTACAGCTGGAGCTGGGGTTCGAGGAGCTTCTCGACGAACTGGGCGCCGAGTCCGGGGTCGACGACGCCCTCGGCGGTGAGGGCGCGGGCGGGGGCGTCGTAGACGGGCGAGTTCAGCTCGTCGACGGTGGCCCGCAGGACGAGCTTGAGGTCGGCCTCGAGATCTCCGGTGTCGGGGATCTCGGTCTCGCCCTGAGCGGCCTGCTCGCCGAGGTCGAGGAAGGCTTCGAGGAGGACCGCGGCCTTGGAGGGCCACCAGCGGTAGATGGTCTGCTTGCCGACTCCGGCGCGGGCGGCGATGCCCTCGATCGTCGTCCTGGTGTAGCCGGCCTCGCCGACGAGGGCGAGGGCGGCGTCGTAGATGGCGCGGCGGGAGCGTTCGCTGCGACGGGAGGAGTCCGGTGCCTTGGTCTCTGCCATGGCGCCAATCTACCAACTGATACGACGATACGTATCGTCTTGTTGAACGCAGGCGGTATGTGTGACGAACCACCCGTTCGGATCACAGCGCGAAGGGCTCGTACGGCGCACCATGGCTGCACGCACAACCGTGCGCCCTGCCGCTCGTGAGGAGCCTGCATTGCCTCGTGACGCTAGATCCCGCCGCTACCTGATGTGCCCACCCACGCACTTCGAGGTGACGTACTCCATCAACCCCTGGATGGACCCCGGGAAGCCTGTCGACCTGTCGCTGGCGCTGGCCCAGTGGGAGGATTTGCACAACCGCTATCGCGCGCTCGGCCACACCGTGGAGCTGCTGGAGCCGCGGGCGGACCTGCCCGACATGGTCTATGCCGCGAACGGCGCGACCGTCGTCGACGGACGGGTGCTCGGCGCGCGCTTCGCGTACCCGGAGCGGGCCGCGGAGGCGCGGGCGCATCTGGACTGGTTCCGCGCGCACGGCTTCACCGAGATCCATGAGCCCGCGCACATCAACGAGGGCGAGGGCGACTTCGCGATCACCTCGACCTATGTGCTGGCCGGCCGGGGCTTCCGGTCGAGTCCGCTGTCGCACGACGAGGCGCAGGAGTTCTTCGGCCGCCCCGTGATCGGGCTCGATCTGGTGGACCCGCGCTACTACCACCTCGACACGGCACTGTCCGTTCTCGACGACGCGACGGACGAGATCATGTACTACCCCGGCGCCTTTTCCCCCGGCAGCCGCGCGGTCCTCGCCCGCCTCTTCCCCGACGCCCTCATCGCCCGCGAGGCGGACGCGGCGGCGTTCGGCCTCAACGCGGTCAGCGACGGCCGCCACGTCCTGCTGCCGCAGGGGGCCCTGGGGCTCTTCGAGCCCCTGCGGGCCCGGGGCTTCGAGCCGATGGGGATGGACCTGGGTGAGCTGCTGAAGGGCGGCGGCAGCGTGAAGTGCTGCACGCAGGAGCTTCGCTCCTGACCTCGCGGGGGTACGGGGCGACCCCGTACCCCCTACGCCCCCGGGCGCGGTGAGGGTTGTCGGGGGTACGGGGTACCCCCAGCAGCCCCCTGCGGAGCCACGGCAGCTTCGCGCCGCGGACGGGCACCCCGGCGGCCCACCCCGAGTCGCACGCGGCAGGCGGCCTTGGTCCGCCGCGAGCTGGACACGGGCGCCCACACCGGCCCCACCCGAGCTGCACGCCGCCGGCCACACCGGCCCGCCGGACGGGGACCGCCACCACCACAGCCCCTCCGGCGCTTGAGGACGGACACACCGGG
>NZ_JBWKDT010000018.1:0-67463 GCF_056435785.1 Streptomyces sp. NPDC043870 | reverse complement strand
GGCCGACCCGAGCCGCACGCCGCAGGCCACCCCGGCCCACCGGACAGGGACCGCCACCACCACAGCCCCTCCGGCGCTTGAGGACGGACACACCGGGCCGACCCGAGCCGCACGCCGCAGGCCACCCCGGCCCACCGGACAGGGACCGCCACCACCACAGCCCCTCCGGCGCTTGAGGACGGACACACCGGCCCACGCCGGACGGAGACCGGTACCGCCGGGCCGCTCAGGGCGCCGGAGGCCAGTCGTCGCCCCAGGCGGTGTCGCGGGCCGCGCGGTACAAGGGGCCGTGGCGCTTCGTCACCGTCGCGCGGTGGAGAGTCTCGTCCGCGTCGCACAGTTCCAGGAGGACCTGGCCCTTGCGGAGCTGGGGTTTACGGGTGACGCGGGAAGCCGCAGGGGTCGCCGGGAAGCGGGTCGCGGCGACGTAGCTGAACTTCTCGTCCTCGTACGCCAGTGACCCGCCCTTCACCTGGCGGTGCAGCGAGGACCGGCTGACGCGCGCAGCGAAGTGGCACCAGTCCGTACCCGGGACGATCGGGCAGTCCGCGCTGTGCGGGCAGGGTGCCGCGACGCGCAGACCCGCGGCGATCAGCTGGTCGCGCGCGGCGATGATCCGCTCGTAGCCGTCGGGGGTCCCCGGCTCGACGATCAGGACCACCTGGCCCGCCGCCGCGGCCTGCGTGACGACCGCCGTCCGGTCCGCCCCGTCGAGTTCCTTCAGCACGTACGAGACCGTGATCAGGTCCGCCGGCTCCAGCCGCATCGCCTCGCCGATCCGCGCCCGCCGCCACTCGGCGCCCCGCAGCGCGGGCGAGTCCGCGACCGCCGCCAGCTCGCGGCCGAGCGCCAGCGCGGGCTCCGCCCAGTCGAGGACGGTGGTGCGGTGGGAGCCCTCCGGCCAGGCGTCCGCGACCGCCCAGCTCGCCGCGCCCGTGCCGCCGCCGATGTCGGTGTGCGTGGCCGGCACCCAGTCGGGCGCGGCCCGGCGCAGGGCGGTGAGCGCGGACCGTACCGCCTCGAACGTCGCGGGCATCCGGTACGCGGCGTACGCGGCGACATCCGCCCGGTCACGCAGCACCGGCGCGTCCGTCGGCGTAACCCCCCGGTAGCTGGCGATCAGCCGGTCCACGGCCTGGGTGACCCGGCTCTGCGGGAGACCGTCGAGGAGGCCGGCGAGGGCATCGGGGAGGGTGGCGTTCACCGGCGAATTCTAGGACAGGCCCTGGCCACGGATCGCCTTCCCGCCCGGGCCGGACGCACGTGCCGAAGCGGGACAGAACGACTGCGGAACCGAACTGCTATGGGTGCAGGGCCAGTTGCTAGTCTGACGGGCGTTGACCGGCAGCACCGCTCATCGGGGGGACCATGAGACAGCGGGTCGTACGCATGGCCCTGGTGGCGGGGGTCGCCTTACTGGCGATGATCCTCCTGCTCGCCACCTGCGGCGGCGGCAAGGACGACAACAGCGGCGGCAAGCCGAAGCAACCAGCCCGGAAGAGCTCGGGCCCGGCCACGCAGCTCACCGTCCCCGCCGCGTACGACACCGCCCGGGGCTGGGAGGTGCCCGACGCCTCGCCGGAGTACGCGCTCGCCCGCGAGACCGGGCTGATCGCCTATCTGGAGCGGGCGGCGGACGACCGCTTCCGGCTGCGGACCCTGGACGCCGGGACCGGCAGGCGCGGCTGGTCGGGTGAACCGTTCTCCGCACTGGCCGGCCGGGAGAACTTTCCACGGCTGCTGTCCGTCACAAAGGACGACCGGCAGTTCTTCGTCGTCTGGTCGTACGGGAAGGCCGGACGCGACTACCTCACCCCCGCCGGCACCTTCGTCTCCCTGGACATCTACGCCGCCCTCGACGGCGCCCGGCAGCGCGTCGAGGTGCCCTGGACCGGGGCACCGACCGTCTCCGGCGCCGGTCCCGGCATCCTCATCGGCGACGGCGGCGCCCGCAGCGCGGTCGTCGACCCGGCGACCGGCGAGGTCTCGCTGACCGCGCCGAAGGAACTGCGCCATCCGAAGGGCTGCGCCAGCTGCCGGCAGCTGACCGAGGTGCGCGGGCTGACCGCGAAGGGCCTGCTGGTCAGCGGGGCGCGGGAGTTCTGGGTGCGGGGCGGCTGGTTCAGCCGGAACATCGCCCCGGCCGGCGCGGACCGCGCGTACGGCGCCCCGACCTCGCTGACCGCCGGACGGCTGCTGGTGCGCTGGCGGAAGGCGAAGGGCACCAAGGGAGCCGACACCCACGACATCTGGGCGGTGCACGATGCGACGACCGGAAAGCCGCTGGTCAAGACCGAATGCCATAAGCCGGCGATCGAGCCCGGCGAGTATCCGCAGGCCGTGGTCTCGCCCGACGGCCGCTATCTGGTCGCCGGGAGTCTCGCCTTCGATCTGGAGGAGCGGACCGGCCGGTGCTTCGAGGAGGAGGACGGCACCCGCCCCCTGACGCTGACGACGGTGACCGACGACGGCGTCGCGTACGGGGCGATGAACACCCGCAGCCCGGCGGAGGCGCTGGCGGGCGGCGGCGCCCCGTACGAGGTGGACCTCGCGACCTGGGTGCCCGAGGCGCTCTCCCGCAACGTCCGGCTGCCGGACGGCGAGGCGTCAGAGGTCGGGCTGTTCCGCTGGACGGACACGAAGGACCGGCTGCACCTGATCGGTTACGTACGCGCCGACTGATCGGTCACGTACGCGCGGACTGAGCGTCGTCGGCGGTACGGCGCCACGGCCGGCACAGCCCCAGGAAGCAGGCGACCGCACCGAGCGCGCACACCAGCTGCACCACGGCCATGGGCACCGCGGTCCTCTCGCCCGCGATCCCGACGAGCGGTGAGGCGACCGCCCCGATGAGGAACGAGGACGTGCCGAGCAGCGCGGACGCCGAGCCCGCGGCGTGCGGGGTGCGCATCAGGGCCTGCGCGTTGGCGTTCGGCAGCGTGAGGCCCATGGCGGACATCAGCACGAACAGCCCGGCCGCCACGGGCGCCAGCCCGGGCCGGCCGAAGACGCCCGTCGTCATCAGCAGCAGTGCGAGCGCGGCCAGCGTGACCACGGCGAGTCCGAAGCCGAGGACCTTGTCGAGGCGGACCCGCCCGACGAGCAGCTTGCCGTTGATCTGGCCGACCGCGACCAGGCCGATCGAGTTGAGCCCGAAGAGCAGGCTGAACGTTTGCGGCGAGGCCCCGTAGATCTCCTGGACGACGTACGGCGACGCCGAGATGTACGCGAAGAGGGCGGCGAACGCGAGTCCGCCCGCCAGCACGTAGCCGGTGAAGGCACGGTCGGCGAGGAGGCCGCGCATGGTGCTGAGGGCCTGGCCGACGCCGCCGCTGTGCCGCCGCTCCGGCGGCAGCGTCTCGTGCAGCCACTTCGCCACGACGAGGGTGAGCAGCACACCGATCACGGCGAGGACGTGGAAGACGCCGCGCCAGTCGGTGACCCGGAGGATCTGGCCGCCGATGAGCGGCGCGACGATCGGGGCCACTCCCGAGATCAGCATCAGGGTGGAGAAGAAGCGGGCCATCTCCACGCCGTCGTAGAGGTCACGGACGACGGCCCGGGCGATGACGATCCCGGCGGCTCCGGCCAGGCCCTGGAGCAGCCGGAAGCCGATGAGCAGTTCGGCCGTGGGCGCGAGCGCGCAGACCGCGGTGGCGGCGACGTACACGATCATGCCGATGAGGAGCGGGCGACGGCGGCCCCACTTGTCGCTCATGGGCCCGACGACGAGCTGTCCGAGCGCCATGCCCGCGAGGCAGGCGGTGAGGGTGAGCTGGATGGTCGCGGCAGGTGCGCGGAGTGCCCCGGTGACCTCCGGCAGGGCCGGGAGGTACATGTCCATGGAGAGCGGGGGAAGCGCGGTGAGACCGCCGAGTACGAGGGTGACGAGGAGACCCGCACGGCGCGCGGCGGCGACGGTGACGGCGGGTGCTGGTGCCGGATCGGCGCCGGCTATGTGTCCTTGTGTGGTCCGGCTGCTCTCCGGCATCAACAGCTCCTCTTCTGGGCGTCGCCGCCTATGCTCTCAGCTCGCCGGAGTGGTCGAGACCTTTCTGTCCATGGCTGTGCCGTCTGCCCATGGCTGTGCCGTCTGCGCCCGGTGTGCCTGGTGCGCCCGGTGCGCCGGATTTCGCGCGCGGTGATGCGGACCGCCGACGCGGTACGGGACCGCGTCGGCGTCCGCTGCCGGTCTGCCGGGCTACCGGGCTACCGGGCTACCGGGCTACCGGGCTACCGGGCTACCGGGCTACCGGGCTACCGGGCTACCGGTCGGAACCTACGCGGGCTTGAGGCCGGGGTCGCCGGCTTCCGTGACGAACGACGCGGCCGTGGTGATGGGCGCGCCCGGGGTGGTCACCGCGGACACGGTCCGGAAGTCGGCGCGGGCCAGCTCGGTGGTGAGGGTGACCGTCACATAGCCGCGACGGCCGTTGTAGAACTTCATGTGCGGGTTGGCCCGGGTGAGATTGTCCCAGTTCGCGGGCTTGTCGGCGCCGTCCTTGCCGCTGCTGATGGAGGTGGCGACGAACTCGGTGCCGACGGTGCGGGACGCCGGGTCGTTGAAGTCCTTCTTCAGGTCGAAGGCGTAGCCGACGTGGACGTCGCCGGTCAGGACGACGAGGTTGTCGACGCCGGCGGCCTCGGCGCCGTCGAGGATCCGCTTGCGGGAGGCCGGGTAGCCGTCCCACGCGTCCATGGAGAGCTTGAAGTCGGCGGTGGGGACGTTGCGCCGCTGGGCGAAGGTGACCTGCTGGGGGACGACGTTCCAGACGGCGTCCGACGCCTCCCAGCCCTCGAGCAGCCAGCGCTCCTGGGTCCCGCCGGTCATGGTGCGCGCCGGGTCCTCGGACTCGGGCCCCGGCGTCTGCCAGCCGTCCCCGTACGCCTGGTCGGAGCGGTACTGGCGGGTGTCGAGGATGTCGAACTGGGCGAGCCGGCCGAAGCGGAAGCGGCGGTAGAGCTGCATGTCCGGGCCGTCGGGCTGCTGGGGCTTCCTGAGCGGCTGGTTCTCCCAGTAGGCGCGGTACGCGGCGGCGCGGCGCAGCAGGAACTCCTCCGGCGGGATGTCGTTCTCGGGGATGTCGTCCGCGTAGTTGTTCTCGGTCTCGTGGTCGTCCCAGGTGACGACGAAGGGGTGGGCGGCGTGCGCGGCACGCAGGTCCTCGTCGCTGCGGTAGAGCGCGTAGCGCAGCCGGTAGTCCTCGAGGGTGATCGTCTCACGGTTGAAGTGCGCGGGCAGCCGCCGGTCGGTGTAGTTGCGGGCGCCGCCGACGGCGTTGACGGCGTACTCGTAGAGGTAGTCGCCGAGGTGGAAGACGGCGTCGAGGTCCTCCTCCGCGAGGTGCTTGTACGCGGTGAAGAAGCCGTCGTGGTAGGCCTGGCAGGAGACGGCGGCGAGCTTCAGCTCGGAGATCCGGGCGGCGGCGCGGGGGGCGGTGCGGGTGCGGCCGGTGGGGCTGATCCAGCTGCCGGCGCGGAAGCGGTAGTAGTACACGCGGTCCGCGTCGAGGCCGGTGACCTCGACATGGACACTGTGGTCGAACTCGGGGTGGGCGGTCGCCTGTCCGCGTCTGGCGATGCGGGTGAAGCGGGCGTCATGGGCGAGTTCCCACTTGACCTGGATGCGCGCGTCGGGCAGTCCGCTGTCCGGTTCGTACGGGCGGGTCGCGAGCCGGGTCCACAGCAGCACGGAGCCGGGCAGCGGGTCGCCGGACGCCACGCCGAGGGTGAACGGGTCCTCGGTGAGCTTCTTCGCGTCCAGCTCGGCGGCGCTCGCGGTGCCGGCGGCCGGGAGGTTCACGGCGAAGGCGAGCGCGGCGGCGGCGCCGGTGACGGTGAGGAAGCGGCGCCGGCCCAAGTGCCGGGCGGCGGCGCGGAATTCGGCCGAGTGCTGGTGTACGAGTGTCATGTACCCCTCCCCTTACGGCTGTTGTCAATCGCATTGCAGTGGGGGGTGACGTCCCAGGGTTGTCGGGTACACAACATCCGCGTGTCGGACGGATGAGATCCGGGTACGTGGGCCTGCCGTACGCTGCGGGCCCATGAACCCAGAACGCGGAAGAGTCGCCGTGGTCACAGGCGCGGGCTCGGGCATCGGCCGGAGTGTCGCGCTGGCTCTTGCGGGCGCGGGCTGGTCGGTCGCGGTGGCCGGACGGCGGGCCGAGGCGCTGGAGGAGACGGCGTCACTGGCGGGCGACCGGGACGTGGTGTGCGTCCCCACGAACGTCACGTCACCGGACGAGGTCACGTCCCTCTTCGCGGCGGTGCGCGACCGGTACGGGCGCCTCGACCTGCTCTTCAACAACGCGGGCACGTTCGGGCCCGGCGGCGTCCCGGTCGAGGACCTCCCCTACGAGGCGTGGCGGCACGTCGTGGACGTCAATCTGACCGGGTCCTTCCTGTGCGCACAGGCAGCCTTCCGCCTGATGAAGGACCAGGACCCGCAGGGCGGGCGGATCATCAACAACGGGTCCATCTCGGCGCACGTGCCGCGGCCGCACTCGGTGGCGTACACGGCGACGAAGCACGCCATGACCGGCCTTACCAAGTCCCTGTCCCTGGATGGCCGTCCCTACCGCATCGCCTGCGGCCAGATCGACATCGGCAACGCGGCGACCGAGATGACGGCCCGCATGCGAACAGGCATCCTCCAGGCCAACGGCGAGCTGGCGGCCGAACCGGTGATGGACGCAGCGGACGTGGCACGGACGGTGCGGCACATGGCGGAGCTGCCGCTGGAGGCGAATGTGCAGTTCGCGACGGTGATGGCGACGACGATGCCGTACATCGGCCGGGGGTGACTTTCCGTGCCCGAACCGGGGCTCCGCCCCGGGCCCCGCTCCTCAATCGCCGGAGGGCTCATTCAGGGGCGGCCGGGGCGCACCGGGGCCGACCGGTGGCCTGGCGGGGTCTGGGGAGCCGGCCCCAGCCCGGGAACAGCGCGCCGGGGACAGGCGTTGGGCACGGCATGACGATCAATGGGCAGCCCGAGGTGCTGCGTTACACCGCGTTCTCCAGCGACCCGGACGGCGGAAACCCCGCAGGTGTCGTGCTGGACGCCGCCGGGCTGGACGACAGCGACATGCTGGGGATCGCCGCCGAGCTGGGGTACTCCGAGTCGGCGTTTCTGACCGCTCCCCCGGAGGGGCTCGGCGGCGCGGGCGGCCGGGCGTACACCCTCCGGTTCTTCAGCCCCAAGGCCGAGGTGCCGTTCTGCGGACACGCCACCGTCGCCACCGCCCTCGCGCTCGCCGAGCGCACGGGGCCGGGGGAGCTGCTGTTCGCCACACCCGCGGGGACCGTTCCGGTGTCGGTGACCGAGGAGGGCGGGGCGCTCCGCGCCACGCTCACCAGCGTCGAGCCGCACGTCGAGGAGATCGCCGAAGACGACCTCACGGAGGCGCTCGCCGCGCTCGACTGGCCGGCCACCGACCTCGACCCCGCCTTCCCGCCCCGTATCGCCTTCGCCGGCGCCCGCCATCTGGTCGTCGCGGCGGCGACCCGCGCGCGCCTCGCGGACCTCGCGTACGAGTTCGCCCGTCTCGAAGCCCTGATGCACCGCCTGGACCTGACCACCGTCCAGCTGGTGTGGCGCGAGTCCCCCAGCGTCTTCCACGTCCGCGACCCGTTCCCCGTCGGTGGTGTCGTGGAGGACCCGGCGACCGGCGCCGCGGCCGCCGCGTTCGGCGCGTACGTCCGCGAGTTCGGACTGGTCTCCGAGGACGCCGTCCTCACCCTGCACCAGGGCGAGGATCTGGGCCGTCCGGGCGTGCTCACGGTGACGCTGCACGCGGGCGACCCGCGCATCCGTGTCAGTGGCGCGGGGACCCGTATCGGCTGAAGCGCCAGCTGACACGTCAGCCGATGCTCAGCTGAAGCGCACCGGCAGGTGCTTGATCCCGTTGATGAAGTCGGAGCGCATGCGCCGCGGTTCGCCCGTCAGCTCGACGTGCGGATGGCGGCGCAGCAGCTCCCGGGTGAGGGCCGTGATCTGCGAACGGGCGAGCCCGGCGCCCAGGCAGTAGTGCGGGCCGCCACCGCCGAAGGTGAGGTGTTCGTTGGGGGTGCGGCGGATGTCGAAGACGTCCGGGGCGCGGAAGACGTCCTCGTCCCGGTTGCCGGACGTGTAGTAGAGGACCGCCTTCTGCCCCGCCGCCACCGGCACCCCGCCGATCTCCGTGTCCCTCGTCGCCGTACGCCGGAAGTTGTGTATCGACCCGTTCCAGCGCAGGAACTCCTCCGTGGCCGTCGCCCACAGCGTGTCGTCGTCGATCCCCTTCACCAGCTCCGCCCGCGCCTCCGGATGCTCGATCAGGCTCAGCAGCGTCCCGGCGAGGAGGTTGCGGGTGGTCTCGTTGCCCGCCACGCACAGCGTCACGAAGAACATGTCGATCTCGTGGGCCGTGAGCCGCTCCCCCTCCACCTCGGCGTGCACGAGCGTGCTGAGGATGTCCCCGCGTGGCTCGCGCAGCCGCTCGGCGGCCAGCGCGTCGCAGTACGCGTAGATCTCCGCCGCCGCGATCTGCCCGTCCTCCTCGCTCGTACGGAAGTCCGGATCCTGGAGCCCCACCATCCGGTTGCTCCACTCGAAGATCCGGTCCTCGTCGGCGGCCGGAACGCCGACCATCTCGCAGATGATCTGCAGCGGCAGCCGCGCCGCGACCTCCTCGACGAACTCCACCTCGCCGCCCTTCGCGGCCACCGAGTCCGCCAGCTGGGCCGCCCGCCGCCCGATGTCCTCGGTCAGCTTGCGGATGACGCGCGGCGCGAAACCGGCGCTGACCAGCCGGCGGTAGCGGGTGTGCTTGGGCGGGTCCATGCCGACGAGGGTGAGCGCCAGGCTCTCCAGAGCCTCCGGCGCCTGATCGCGGATGAAGAACGAGCCGAGCTCCACCGACCACAGTTCGGGGTTGCGGCTGACGGCGACGATGTCCTCGTGGCGGGTGACCGCGAAGAACCCTTCGTGGTCACCCGGCACCTCGTGCCAGTGCACGGGCGCCTCGCGGCGCAGCCGCGCGAACTGGTCGTACGGCACGGCCCGTGCCCAGGTGTCCTCCAGCAGATCGATCCGGCCGGCCTGCCCCGTCCGGTCTGTCAGGTCTGTCAGATCCATGGCTCTTCCGCCTTCCACGGGTCGGGCGGTGCGGAGTTGTCCCGAGAAAGCCACAGACCTGACGAACCGTCAACCCTCCGCGAGTATGCGTCCGGTGCCGGCCGGCTGCCCGGCCGTCAGCGACCGTGTTCGAGCGCCGCGGCGTTCTCCTGCGCCTGGGCGACGGCGCGGAACCCGGGGATAGGCTGCGTCGGCGGGCTGCGCGCCCACAGCCGGCCGAGCGCGCCCTGCATGAGGGTTGGAACGTACCGCTGATCGCCAGCACCCGAACCCGAGCGCGCTCGCCTCGATGCCACAGCGTCCCAGTGTTCTCGTCTCCATGGCGCGCACGCCAGGAGTTGGAGCGCGCTCCAGGGCAAGGCCAGCCCGGCGGAGTCCTCGGACCCGCTCGTCTACGCCTGGCCCGTGTCGAAGCGCGCGATCTTCCCGTTCTCGACGGTGAACCGCCACTTCGTCCGCATCTCGCCCCACGTCTCGTTGCGGTACCGGGCGACGAGCGAGCGCCCCTCGTCCGATTCCGACTCGACCTCCATGTGCCCGCGCGAGTCGAAGATCTCCTTGTCGGTCCAGTCGTCCAGATCGCGGTCCGAGCCGTCGTCGGACATGGTCGCCTCCGGTGTGAGCGCGGCCATGAAGGCCTCGCGGTCGCCGGTGTTGATGGCTTTGACGAAGGCGCGTACGGCCGGGTCGCTGAGCCGGTCCACGGAGATGGTCATGGTCGCTCCTCTGGTACGGGGATACGCAGGTGGGTACGTGTCCTCACCCGTACACCCCGGAACGCCCCGCCCCGCGGACCTTGACCCAGCCGTGGCGCGTCACTCCGCACCCGCGGTCCGGCGAGACACCGGCCGAGGACGACGCCGGGTGAAGACGACGCCGGCCGAGCGTCCGCACCGTCCGCACCAGTGGCCTGATCTGGCCGACGCGTGCCGGGATTCATGTGAACGGCCTTGCTTTCTCCGGGGGTTCCTGCCGCAATGACAAGCGTCACTGACTGCCCATCAGCCCCGCCGGGAGCTGATGCCAGGCGCAGACAGCGGCAGTCGGCGACGCCATCCCGTGAACCCCCACACACGAAGGCGGGACCCCCCATGAAGCACGGCACACTCGGTATCGGCACTGCCCTCTTAGCCGCACTGGCCGCGGGCACACTGGCCATGGCCCCCGCGGCCAACGCGGTCGATCCGACGACGGCAACGTTGTCGTTCGACTGCGGTTCGTTCGGCTCCGGCGAGGCGACCCTCACGGCCACGCAGGACGGCACGGCCGCGACGATCAGTGTCTCCACCGCCGCCATCACCTCCCCCATCCCCATCTCCGCGAACTCCGTCAAGTCCACCCTGACCCTGACCAAGAACGGCTCCGGCACGGCGATGTTCACCGGCAACGCCAACCCCGCGATCCCGGCGGGCGGCGCGGTCGCCTCCGGACCGCTGAACGGCACGGTCGCCGCGGGCGACAGCCTCGAAGGAAAGTCCCTTACGGTCGTGGTCTTCGGCATCACGGCGACCTGCAACGCGACGTCTCCGCAGAACCCCGGCCCGTTCGTGTTCTGACGGCACCGGCAGGTTCGCCCGCTTCCGACGGCACCCGCGGGTGCGCCCGCCAGGCGGCGTCACCATCCATGTACGGATGGTGACGCCACTCTGCCCAGCGGGCAAAGCCGGCGAGCGACCTAGACTGAATTTGCGGGGGTTCAGGCGTGTACGCCGCCAGGCAGAGGGAGGACCGACCCGTGACTGCTGAGGCTGTGACCCAAGAGGCCACCCAAGGGGTCCCGATTGCGGCCCACGGCCCCGGGAGCTCGAGCACTCCCCGGTATCTCCCCGTCTCCGAGCACGGGCTGATCGGGGATCTGCGCAGTGCCGCGCTGGTGGGGACGAACGGCACGATCGACTGGTACTGCTGCGGCTGCTTCGACGCCCCCAGCGTCTTCGCCTCGATCCTCGACGCCGAGCGGGGAGGCTCCTTCGAGCTCGCCCCGGACGTGCCGACGCGGACGAAGCAGTTCTACTTCCCCGACACCAACGTGCTCATCACCCGCTTCTTCGCGGAGGACGGGGTCGGCGAGGTCCAGGACTTCATGCCCATCGTCGACGACTCGCGCGAGACCGGCCGGCACCGGCTGATCCGCCGGGTGATCTGCGTCCGCGGATCGCTGCCGTTCCGCGCCGTCGTGGCACCCCGCTTCGATTACGGGAGCCAGCCGCACACCGTCCGCACCGAGCACGGCTACCCCGTCTTCGAGTCGCCCGACCTCACCCTCGCGCTGACGTCCAGCGTCCCGGTCGAAAGCGACGGCCGGGACGTGTGGTCGCTGTTCAAGCTGCACGAGGGAGAGACCGCCGTCTTCGCGCTCGACCGGGTCGGCGGCGAGGTGCGGCCGCGGGCCTGCCCCGTCGCCGAGGCGGAGGACCTGTTCGAGGCCACCGTCCGGTACTGGCGGCGGTGGCTGTCCAAGTCGCGCTACCGCGGACGCTGGCGGGAGATGGTGCACCGCTCCGCGCTGACGCTCAAGCTGCTCACCTACGCACCGACCGGCGCCATCGTGGCCGCGCCGACGACGAGCCTGCCCGAGCAGATCGGCGGCGAGCGGAACTGGGACTACCGGTACGTCTGGATCCGCGACGCCGCCTTCTGCGTCTACGCGATGCTCCGGCTGGGCTTCACCGACGAGGCCAAGGCCTTCATGCAGTTCCTGACCGAGCACGTCTGCATCTCCTGCGCCGGCTCGGGACCGCTGCAGATCATGTACGGCATCGACGGCCGCCGGCAGCTGCCCGAGCGCGAGCTGTCCCACCTCGAGGGCTATCTGGGCTCCGCCCCCGTACGCGTCGGCAACAGCGCCGTCGACCAGCTGCAGCTGGACATCTACGGCGCGCTCATCGACTCGATCTACCTCTACGACAAGTGGGGGGAGCCCATCTCCAGCGCGCACTGGGACACGGTCTGCGAGCTGGTCGAGTGGGTGTGCGAGAACTGGGACCAGCCCGACGAGGGCGTCTGGGAAACCCGCGGGGGACGCAAGAACTTCCTCTACTCCCGCCTGATGTGCTGGGTGGCGATCGAACGGGCCATGCGGATCGCCCAGCACCGGGGGCTGCCCGCCGACATGGTGCGCTGGGCCCGGCACCGCGACACGATCTACCGGCAGATCATGCGGCGCGGCTGGTCGGACGACCGGAAGGCATTCGTCCAGTACGAGGGCGGCAGCGTCCTCGACGCCTCCGTGCTGATGATGCCGATGGCCAAGTTCATCTCCCCGACCGACCCGAAGTGGCTGTCCACCCTGGACGCGCTCGGCGAGGAGCTGGTCTCCGACTCCCTGGTCTACCGCTACGACCCACAGGCAAGCCCGGACGGCCTGCGGGGCGAGGAGGGCACGTTCTCGATCTGCTCCTTCTGGTACGTCGAGGCGCTCACCCGCGCCGGGCGCGCGGACGAGGCGCGGCTGGCCTTCGAGAAGATGCTCACGTACGGCAACCACCTCGGCCTGTACGCGGAGGAGATCGGCCGCACGGGCGAGCAGATAGGCAACTTCCCGCAGGCGTTCACCCACCTGGCGCTGATCAGCGCGGCGTTCAACCTGGACAAAGCGCTGGGGTGACGGCGGCGTACGAACACGTCCTCGCCGCGGCACGTCGTGTCCTACGTCCTGGCCGACGGTACGGGTCAGCCCGTGGCATGGAGGAATGCGGCGGCGGCGCGGGCGTCGGCGGCGACACCGACCGTGACCCAGGTGCCGTGGTCGTCGAGTTCGAGGAGGAGGCGCGGAGGTCGAGCGCACGATCAACCGGCTCAAACACTCCCGGGCCGTGGCGACGCGCTACGACAAGCGCGCCTATGTCTTCCACGGCACGGTCACCGTGGCTTCGATCCACCTCTGACTCAAGCCGTGATCAGCGCGTTTCCAGAGCATCGGCCTGCCTCGTCAGATCCGCAGCGATGTCGTCCCAGTCCGGGCCGTGCATCCACAGATTCTCGGCAGCCTCCCGCATCAGGGCCGGCTCATCCGGCCGCTGCAAGAGCGCCAGCCGATATGCCAGATTCCGGACCCAGACCGGCAGATAGCCGTCAACCACCCCTATGGACAATCTGCTGCACCTCGACCGCACGCTCGATGAGCTGGACCCACCCCACTGGGCGCCTCCTGCCTCTGACTCGACCCATTTGGTCTGCAGGGTGCATGAGTTGCGGGGTGTTCCACTGGGCGAACTCGGTCCGGCGGATCTGCGCACCCTCATCTCTCAGCAGGTGGCGCTGCCGTACGTCCTTCCGCTCGCAGTGCGCTTGCTGCTTGAGGAGCCGCTGCTTGACGCCTACTTTTACGAGGGCGACCTGCTGCTTGCCACCGTAAATGCCCCCGCTTCGGCCTGGTCCCTGCTGCCAGACCTCGGCGCGCGGCTGCGCACCGTGATCACGACATTGCCAGAGGCCGTAGTCGCCAGCCTGCCACGCGGCGCCGCCGAGGAGCTCGCCCGCTTCGTCGCACCGCCCGAATCGCTTCGCTGACCCGTTGAAGGTGCGGGTGAAGGAACTCGCGAAGGGCTAACGATCCAAACCAGAGATTCGGTGGCAGTAGGCGGCGTTGGCCGCCTTATGGGCGAGGGTCTTGGACGCCACAGCCGCGGGGTTGGCCTCACGGGTGCGATCGTGGTTTTGGCCTCTGGCCGAATTGATGATCTGGCCCCAGAGCTTGTCACAGGTGACAGCCTGCTGAGCAGTCGCGATGCACGACGACAGTGGCGAAGGCAGGTGCTGACCCTGTTCCTGTTCACTCTTGGCATCGCAGGAGTGGTGTTCGCTTTCGCCTCATCGGGCATTGCCGTCGCCGTCGCTACCGTCGCTGCGACAGTGCTCCTCGGCTCGTGGACGAAGGTCTTCCGACTTCCGACCAGCCAGCCGGAGACCACACCCCCAGCATCATCGGACAGCATCAACGCGACTGGTACTCCGGGGCCTAATCAGCCGGCCATGAGCAGCAGGGTCTGAGGCAGGTCCGCCTGCGAGGACCGCGGCCCATTCGCCGATGGAGCCGAGCCGATTAGGGACGTGCGCGGGTGCCACAGCGGGACGAAGTGCTGGCCGTCGACGATGGCGAACAGCGGCGCGCGGACCTGCGGCTCGGGCCGGGCGGGGCATAGGTGACGTGCTCGGTGGCGACGAGACGCCCACTGATGAACGGGGAAGATGCGCCCCCGTGAGGCGGCCGACTCTCCCCAGAAGCTCCCCACGGGCCCTCTGGATCATGAAATGTGGCGCCTCGCCCCTGGTCAGGGGCGGGAGTGGCAGACGAGTCGGGCTATACGCCGGGGAGTGTCACCGCAGCGCTATGACCTGCACATACGCGCAGGATGGCCATGTCCGTGGCTACTTTGATGGCTACGCAAGTTTATGATCTTGCTCTACGGCCGCTTACTGTGGCTTCACTTCCCGTCGCAGCCCCAACGAACCCCCAGGCTGGCCAGCCTCCCAGGGAACGCACGCGAGGCCTTCGCGCCGGCGCATGCCCGCCCCGAGCATGTCCAACATATGGACACGATCTGTGATGCGCATCACGCTACCCCGGTAGGTAGACGTTTCCAGTGAGGGTGTCTCCGGAATTCAGGGCACCGAGCTGAACCAGACACCAACTCGCTACGGACGAGATATTGCCGGCCATCGGCTCACGCTGCCCGAACGCACAGCCGGATCGATTCCAGTCCAACCCCGATTAGTTCCGGTGGCCTCATTCTGAAGCCTGCCGACGGACGGAGCGGGACGACCTACCCCCGACCCTTGAACTTGCAGCGGACCCGCGGAACGAAGACTCACCAATTCCGAAACGGCAACTGCCCAGATATGCAGAGCCATACCCATCACGATCGCCCCCGCGAGCCCGAGTGGTCATCAGTGATGGGCCTCCATGACGTGATCGCGGCGGGAGTCGCCGGGCAGCGGGAGTGCGGGCCGCACCTGGACCTCCGGAGGCAAGCTGCGGGCGATGGCACCCGGAGAGGCATCCGGGGGCGACCGTACCGGCAGGGCTACCGAGCCTTCGGCAGAGTCGGCACGGACGCCCAGGTCACGTACCCAGCTTCGTCGCCGCGGTACTGGCCAATGTCGTCGACCGAGCGGTGCACGATGAACAGGCCCGGCTCCGCCTCCGGATCCGGCAAGGGCCGGTCCATCTCTCCGACGGTGAGCAAGACGTGAGCCCCGTCGTATGAGATCCGACCCGCCAGGTCAACGCTCGCGCGATGCCGCGCGGTGACGTCGACCAATTCCGTGAGCACTTTAAGCACTGACTCGGCGACGGCTACAGCATCCGGCATCTCGCCGAGTAGCGCAGGCAGCACCATTTCGGCGAACCGGCGTGAGCGGCGCAGGGCTTCGGCGGGCTCATGCTCGGGGCCGAGTCGGAACTCAAGGGAGTTCGCCGCGCCGAGAACCTGCGGCACGGCGGCGTTCTGCCTGGCCGCGGGAGTCCGCAGGCTGGAGGCCCAGAGCAGTGGCACTGCGTCGGAGATCGTCATGGTTCTCCATCACTCCATCGCGTCGAACGGACGCACGGAGCTGCCCGCTCCCCCGAGCCGGGCAGTCCCGTGCGCAGCTTCAGGGCACGGCGAAATCCGGCCGCACCACCCCTACAGGCGGCCCTGTGTGTCATCGAGTTAACAGTGACGTAGAGTGTTTACGCAAGCGAGATGAGAGTCCGGCGAATCACGAGGTCAGAACGTAGACAGGGGGCGAACTCCTGCCCGACAGCGGTGGACTAGAGTGACGAAGCCATTAGAAGCAAACGACGCAAAATCGGACATGAGTAGCCTGGGGGCGGAGATGAGTGCTGGCGAGAAGGATGAGCCACGCACCTTGCAGGAGAAGATCAACTACCTGCTGCAGGAGTCGTTCCCCGACGGCGCCCCGAGCGACCGCGAGTTCTGTCGAATCGTGGAGGCCCGCGGCGGCGCCTTGTCTCACAGTTACTTCGGCAAGCTCCGCAAGGGCCAGCTCACCGAGGTCAGGGAGGAGACTCTGCAAGCCCTGGGATTGGGCTTCGACTGCGACTGGCGCTTCTTCAAACCGGAATCGCAGGTCGAGGCGGAAGTCGCCGCCGGGCTCCGCTTCCTGGCCGACAAGCGCGCCGGTGGCATCAGCGGAATCGCCGGGCGAGGCCTTTCCGAAGAGGGGCTCTCGCCCGATCTGCTCAACTTCGCACTCGACCTCGTTGAGAAGGCGCGCCAGGAGGCGCAGGAACGTCCGGCGGACCCGCAGAAATGACGGACGCACCTTCTTCCGAGCCGTCTCTGAGCGAGGTGCAGGAGCTGTGTGAGACCGGCCTGGCAGACCTTCCGATCCCCAACCCGTTCTCAGTAGAGCAGCTGCGGATCAACATGGAGAAGGCTCGCGGCCGCCGGATCATCATGCAGCCCATCCCTGACTCGATGGTCACCGCGAGCGCGGCGTGCGGGCTGAGGATCAAGGACACCGACTTCAGCGTCGTCCTCTACCGCAAGCGCCCGTCGGCCTACTTGACCGAGCACGTCATGTTGCACGAGCTGGTCCACGAGTGGCTCGACCACGGCACCCAGCTCGGCCCGGACGAACTCAGGGCACTGGTGCCCGTCTTCGGGCCGGACCTGATCAAGCGCGTCATGGCCGGCGAGGCCACCGTGCAGGCACGCTCCAACTACCGCACCGTCGAGGAGAAGATCGCCGAAGTCGGCGCCTCCCTCATCCCCCGCATGGCCCGCGACGTGCCGAGCGACGACATGTTCGGCCGCCTGGGCGACACCCTCTCCCGGCCAGCCGGAGGCAGCTACCGACTAGGACGCCGCCTTCGCAATCTCTTCCGCCGTTCGTAACTGAAGGACCCCCCTTGCTCGACATAGCCGGCTACCTCGTAGCCGCCCTGATGACCGCTGTCGCCATTTGGCGTGCGCTCGGCGGTTCCGACGCCCGTCGAAGATCCCTCTGGGGCTGCTTCGTGGGCTTCTCCATCGCCCTGTGGACCAAGACAGAGGTCGTACGGATCGGGCTCAACAACAGCTCGATCACCGATGCCTCGATCCTGCTCAAGCACTACTCGGCGGGCGCAGCGATCTTGGCGATCATGTACTACATCGTCGCCGTGTACGGGCAGTACCCCGCTGACGGCGAGATGGCCCGCGCCGTACGAGTAGCCCGCGTCATCCAGCGCGCAGCGACCAAAACGGCTCTCGCCAGCTTCGCCTTGATGACGATCATGTTCTTTACGATCGTCGACCGTTCGGTACCGAGCGACCGCTTCGTCAGCGATCACGCCGGGCAGTGGGGCGCCACCGCCTACATGACCGTTTTCTACGTCTACCTGGGCTCCGCATCCGCCATCTGCCTCTACCAGTGGGCCGGAGCCTTCCGCCGTGAGGAACGCGGGCTGCTGCGCGTCGGCCTGGGCATGATGGCTTTCGCCATGATCCTCGGCGTCATCTACTCCTTCGGTCGCATGCTGGCCATGTGGGTCTGGCTCGCCGACCAACCCAGCTTCGCCGTCGCCCGCAGGATCGAGTCCTCCACCGAGGCGATGCAGCTTCTCCTCTTCGTGCTGTTCGCGCTCGGGGTATCGGTCCCGGCCTCGGAGAATGGCCTCCGCCGCGCCCGCGCCTGGTGGGCCCTGGCCCGCCTGTATCCGATGTGGCACGAGCTGATGACCGCCTTCCCCGCCATCCCGATGGAGCCGCCGCGCTCCCGGTACCGCGAGCTGACCCGCCGCGACATGGACGCCGAGCTCCGGCTCGACAGGTGGATCCACGATGGCGCCGACGCGATCGAGAAACTGCGTCATCACGTCCCCGACACCCTGATGGCGGCCGCCACGGAAAAGGCTGCCCACGGTGCCGCCGCCCAGGCGTACTGGATCAAGGCCGCGCTCGCAGCCAAGGCGGAAGGCGCGCCCGCGGGCCCGGTCGCGGCGTTCGAGCAGCCCGCAGCCACGGACCAGGACGGAGAGGTCGCGTGGCTCCGCCGAGTGGCCAGGGAGTACAAGAAGACCAGTCCGGCCCAGGCGCAAAGCCTGCTCGCCGCCGCGGGGATAGCTGCATGACGAGCGACGCCACTACGGCCCGAACCGTCACCGATGTTCTCCAGCCGCGCAACGTGCTCGTGGTCGGCATGGTCGGTATCGGCCTGGCGGCCGCCGGCGACTGGACCGGCATCCCGTGGGGCCTGCTCGGCGCGCTGTGCGCCGGGCTTGTCCCGGCGGGGTACATCGAGTGGGAGCGCAAGCGCGGCACTTGGGGTGACCGGCACGTGGTGGACCGCACGAAGCGGGCTCCGATCTTCTTCGTCATTCTGGCGTCGATCGGCTTCGGCTCGCTCGTCATGGTCCTCGGCCACGCACCGAGCGGCATCCTCGTCGCCATGCTTGCGCTGTGGGCCATGACCGTCGTGCTGCTGACGGTGAACACCGTATGGAAGATCAGCGTGGACAGCGCGGTTGCCTCCGCCGTCCCCGCGCTGCTGGCCGTCGTCCACTCACCGTGGTGGCTGCTCGCGTACACGCTGACGATGGCGGTGTGTTGGTCTCGAGTGGCGCTGACTTACCACACCGTGGCCCAGACCATGGCGGGCGCCTCACTCGGCGCAGCCACTGCGACGGCTTTCCTGTTCTCGTAAGACCCCAGACGCACCGGAGCCCGGCCAGTCATTGGGACCGGCCGGGCTCCTGCGTGGACTGCCGTCAACTGCGCAGCGAACCTGGGGCCCTCTGTGCTGTTCCGCTGGGCGCGGGCGGCATCGGCCCGACAGGCCGCACGGCCGGGGTCCTCTCTGTGATGGTGGGGCAAGGATGCCGGGCAGCACCGACACCGCCCGGCTGCGAGGGTTAGAACAACTCGGATTGGCCCGCGTCCTCGAGGGCCTGCCGCTCGGCGCCCGCCTTTTCGGTGGCGGCCTGCTTGCGCAGCAGCGCGACGAGCGGGGCTTGCCGTTCGGCCTGGGTCCGCTTGCGGGCCTGCAGTTCCTCCGACGTCGCCCACCGGACCAGGACCTCGTGGTCGCCGAGGTGCGGAGCGTCGGAGAGGACGCGGGTATGCACTATCTCCTCGCAAGTCGGTCGACTTGGCGGTCGATTTCCTCAGTCTGATGCACGAGATTCGCCGACGCCGCGATGGCACGCCCATCTACCAGAGAAGTTTCCGCCGTCCTTATATCCCCCATCGCAGAGTGATAGCGCGCCAACGCCCGCGAAAGCCTGACAGCATACAACGGGCTGAGCTTAGATCTGTCCACTCCGGTCAGGCGCTCTGCTAGTCGCCCGGCCCTTCGCATACTGGACCGAGCCACATAGTTGTCCAATAGTCTGCACTCTATTCCGGTCCTTTGCGGCATCATCGATTCGGCCAGATTGCACGCTTCGTCGGCCTGCCTCTCTGCATCACTAATCCTCATTCTGGGCATTCCGGCCATAGACCTCAGAGATTCGTCGAGGAAAGATCGCCTCCAGCCTTCGTATCCCGGCGCCTTCCCCGCTCGCTCGGACGTCTCCGTGGCGTTCATTTGAAGGCCGAGATTGTTGAGTGTGACGACTTCAGCAAATAGCGCGTTCGCCCTGAATCGCTCGACAAGGTCTCTAGATCCGCGTTCGCTGCCGCCAGTGCCGAGTACAAGCGAGGCGCGGCGGGCGTACCCAAGCGCAAGGTCATGCCGGTTCAAGACAGATGCCGCATCATGTAGATACAGAAGAAATTGAGCATGCTCGACAGGGAAATCAACAGGATCCACCCTCTCGATAATAGGTCGAGCCGAGATCCACATTTGGGAGTACGTGTTCGCAGTGTCCTGAGGGTCTGTCGCGTGAAGCGCAACAGCATGGATGTCGCCAATCAGCCTCATTGCCTGCGCGACCTCATCCCCCCTCAGCGGCGCCGTCAATATTTCCGGCGAGCTCGGACTACGGGCTGCCGCCATCCTCATGTGATGATAGAGGACCTCGCGTCGCTCTCTATTCGAGCACAAACTTTCCGCTATCTGCCTTGCCCGCAATTGGGACGGCGTCTTCATGTACTTCAAGACATTGGAAAGCTCATCCAGGGCAATCTCCTGAGAGTCGCCCCAGTAGGCATATCGCCGCTTTTCTTCCGGGGTCCTACGCTCTGCGCTAGGAAGCCGAAACGGCTCCAACATGAAGGATACGTATGCGTCCTTAACGTCAAGCGCCCGCGCAAGTTCCCTCTGCGTTCCGTAATCAGCAAGATAGGCGCGGACCAAGTCAACATACATCTGCCGGTGAAGTATGCGGAGTCGAGGCCAGGTCGAACTGTCCACGTGAACCTCCCGTCGCAAACTCTGCACGGTTTTAACCAGACTGCCGCGCTCACGCCCTGAAGGCTAGGAGAGCAAGGTCACCAACGAGCTCGGCAGGTGTCACATGGGGAGCAAGGTCGGGATAGCTGTGGCGCTGGTCATCATCGCGCTGTTGATCGGCCTCATCGTCGGTTTGGTGTGCGGATGGCTCACCCGTGCCACCGGGGCCAGGTGGGCAACGTGTGCCATGCGGGCGGGCGGTGCCTTCGCACTCGCCACGGGCACCGCGATCGCGATCTTCAGCTTCCTCGGGCTGGGCCCCTAGGGCGGTCAGTCCGGTGACCAGAAGTGCACAACCGAGAACGCGTAGTGCGCGGGATAAACAGGGTCAGCGCTCTCATCGTGCTTCTCCTGGGATGATCGGCATTCCCAGGCTTACGGTGCCGCGTCCGATTCCGGGCGAGTCGGTCGCGCGAGGCGAGTTTGTTCCGCGCGGCTTCGAGGCTGGTCTGGAGTCCTTGGACCTCGCCGAGCCAGCCGTTGACGCGGGCCTCCTCGATGCGGTCACCGAGGTTGCGGATGACTGCGGATCACCGCGTTGCTGTGGCGGATCGTGCGTACGGCGTACTGGTCTCCCGGGTGCTGCTTGCACGTGATCGGGTTGATCGTGCCGGCAGTGGCGGCCGTCTTCTCGGGGCGGGGGCGTCGGCGAACAGGGTCAGTTGGGCGCTCACGGTGTCCTCGTCGGGAAGGTGCGGGCGGGGGCGGGGAGGGTGCCGGGGCGCGGCGGTCTGCGTCGCGCCCCGGCGGGCGGTCAGGCCGCGAGTGCGGCGCGGGCGTCGGTGTCCCAGGCGGGGACGGCGAGGCCGAGTTCGATGTAGCGGGCGGCGCGCACATTGGCGCGGTGCGGCCCGGAGAACTTGCAGCCCTTGTGGCGGCGGGGCGGGGCCGGGTTCTTGCCCTGGCGCTCGCGCATGTGGCTGTAGAAGACCTCGATGTCGACGGCGCACAACCTGCAGTGCAGGCTCCATCGGTGTTCGCTGCCCGGGTAGCCCTCGTGGACTCCGGCGCATCGGCTGCGGGTGCAGCCGTCAGGCTCGTCTACGGGCTTGGTGCGGGTGGTGTAAGCAAGTTCGAGCATGCGCTGCCAGGCGGCGGCGAGGCTTTCGCGGTTGCGCGGGGTGTCGGGCAGGAACGTGGACAGGAACGGCGCGATCATGGCGCTGAGCCCTTTCGGGAGTGGTGGAGGAGAAGGGAGGCCGGGGCGCGAACGGGCGCCCCGGCGGGGCGGTCAGGCCGCCAGGTCGAGCAGGGAGACGGCGCTGTCCTGCTGCCAGTCGGACAGGGAGGCCAGGAGCCGGTTTCTCCAAGCGAGTGCGTACCTGGAGCAGTTGGAGCACGTCTTGTGCGTGCAGCCGGGCAGCGGGGCGTGGCGGCGGGCGTTGAACGACCACGCCAAGGAGTCGGAGCTGTAGAGCAGGTGGTGGACCTCGCGCAGGCCGGTCACCTTGAAGCCGAAGCCGTGCAGGCGGATGCCGAGTCCGTACAGGGTCTCGACGATCCGGACGGCTTCCTTGGTCGACTGCCGTCGGCATACGGAGCCGAGTCCGACCAGGGGTTCAAGGGTGAGGTCGACGCCCATGGAGGCGTACATGTCGACGCACCGGAGGTAGTCGTCGAGCGTCCAACCTTGGAGGACGGGCATCCACGGAAGTTCGTCGTCGTGCCACATCAGGTTGAGGTACGAGGCGACCGTGCGGCACTGGTGGTCGTAGACCGTCTGGCCCGTCTTGGCGAGGATCTGGGGCTCGCACATCCAGTCCTGGATTGCCGCGCGCTCCAGTTCGCCGATCTCGTCGGCGTACCGGCGGACGGCGGCCGCGTACTGGGCTGGGGGCACGGTCCACTGGCCGTACAGGCTCAGTTCCGTGAATCCGCCGGAGTCCAGCATCCAAGAGGTGACGGCGCGCGGGAGTCTGCGGCGACCGGCGAGGCGGCGGTGCGAGACGCACAGCGGTACGGCCATGCTGCCGCCGAACTCGGGCCGTTCCAGCCATGACGGCTGGTGCGTGCCCAGGTAGCTCCAGCGGTCGGCCTCTCCGTACTGGAGGTAGGTGCGGCCGGGGTCGACGGGGCCCGGCGGTAGCGTGGGGGCGACTACCGCGGAGGCGGGCATATCGAAGAGTGCGACGGACTGCACGAGAGAGTCCCTTTCGGTTCGGGTCTGTGGCGGTTGCTCTCCGCCAACACTCAAAATAGTACAGCACGCGTCACACGTGGGCTAGTGACCCCTGGAAAACCCGCGTGGTTCGGTCCCGTCGTGCTGCGCGCTGTGCTGCTGAACTAGTTAGTCATCATGTTGGTCAAGTGCGGGCCCACGTACCCGACAACCAGGCGGCCGGCACTTCCGTCCCGCGCGCCCTTCACCTCGTCCAGGAAGTACACGCGCGGCGCGATCCGACCGCGGGCGGCGAGCTTCAGGTGCGCCTGCATCTCCACGCGCTCCCCGCCGGGCACCGGGAACAGCCGCTCGTGCCCGTACTTCTCCATCGTGGGCCCGCTCTCCACCATCGACACCTGCTTGATCGGGTACGGCCTCGCGCCCGCGGGCGGGGTGGTGCAGAACTGATAGAAGCCGCCCTGGAATCCGTCGCGTGCCGCCGCGGCGTACGAATCGAGCGAGACCAGAGCTGTCCACCCCTTTGCCGCCCACGTGCGGGACATGGGGTGCTCGTCGAGACGGAGCGCGATCCGCGGATCTGCGGTGACCGTCAGGTTCCCCAGCCCCTCCAGGCGCTCCCACAGCTCCTCGAAGGACACGGGAATGCTCGGCAGACTCTCGGCAACCTCGGCCACCTCTTCGGAGCGGCCCTGGCGCAGCAGCAGAAGCCGGAGCCGGTCCGCCTCGGCTCGGGCCTGCTGCAACGCGTCCAGCGTCGTCAGGTGGTCCTCGATCTCGTTGTCCCGCTCGGCGATGACGACCTGAAGCTGGTCCCGTGTCGACGTGTTCGCCCGCTCGGCCAGATCGGCGCTGCGCCCCAGCTCGGACAGCTCCTTGTCGGCCTGCTCCAACAGCCCGGTGAGTAGAGCCACTTCGGCACGCAGCTTCTCGTCTTGCTCGCCCGTGCGCTGCGCCGGTATGGAGGCGAGCACCCGCGCCTTGTCCATGGACTCGCGGCGCTCCTGCCGGTGCTGCTCGGCGACGCGGTCGAGGAACGCCACGGTGGAGAGCTGCCGGGTAAGCGGCCGCTCCAGGGCCAGCGCGTGCACGCGGCGGGCGACGCTGCGCCATGTCTGATCTGCCGTGTCCAGCCAGCGGGCGGAGACCATGATCCGGTGCCGTGACGCGTCCGCCGCCCAGGCCGGGTCGACCATCGGCAGGAAGGTGCGCACCGAGCCGGGACCGACGCGGTGGTCGTAGCCGATCGCCTGGCGGAATGCGTCCACCGCAGCCAGGTCCCACAGCAGGTACGTGGAGGCGTCCCCGGCGACGTTCCGCACGGTGTCGGCTACGCGCTCCGACCACAGAGGATCGGCCTGGGTGGGCCGTGCGGCGACGATGGCGGGCATCTGCCGCCCGGGGTCGCACAGCACGTCGACGAGCGAGTGCACGCGGTCGTGGGTGACGCGCAGCGGGTTGACGCTCAGCCGGGACAGCCCGTCGCGCGGCTCCAGTTCCGCCACGAGGGTGCGGATCAGGTTCGGCTTGCTGGTGCGGAAGGTCTGTGTGGTGTTCGGGAAGCACTCTAGGTCGACGCTCACGGTGCCGCCGTCGCCCGCGGTGGAGCGGGCGGCCGTCACGGTGGTGCGCCAAGTGGCTTCCGCCTTGTCCTCGCGGAGCTGGATGCGGGTGGCGTACTCGGAGCCCTGGTCGTCGTACGCTGCCTGCGTCAGGAGAAGGGACGACTCGTCGAGCGCGTGCTGTCCGGTGCCGAGCTGCACGGCGGCATGCGGGAACTTCTTCCGCAGCCACGCCCCGGACACCCATCGGACGGTGTCGAGCAGCGTGTCCGCGTCGGAGACAGCGAACGCGGAGCGATGGGCAAGAGTGCTGGCAGGTGTACTCACGGGAACCTCAACGTGTGCGGGGTCTGGCCTGTGACCAGACCGGGGGTTGGGCCCCGTACGCAGCCAGAGAGCCTATGAGCGGTCGCTGACGGCGTACGGGGAGATCACGGAAGCTGGCCGACACCCGACCCCCAGTTAGGGGTGGGCGCGGCGTTGAGCGGGTGCAGCGGCAGGGCTGCCGGATGGGCGAGCGCGTCACGAACCGAAGTGGCTGCGCCCGTCGTGGTGCAGGTGGATGCCGTGCACGTGCAGGTGCTTGGTGGCGTCGTAGTCCTTCCAGGTGCGCGCGTCCGAGTCCCAGCCGGAGGCGCCGACGATCCAGCCGTAGAAGTACCCGGTGCCGAACCGCTCGTACTGGCCAAGGCCCTGTTCGTCGGGGTGCGCGGCGAGAACGGCCTCGAAGAGCGTCCGGATGGCGCGCGTCTCGTACGTGTCGGCGTCGAAGCGGCGGGACTCAAAGTGGCAGTAGCCGTAGTCCTTCACGTCCGTGCGGGAGGAGGCGGCCAGCCGTGCAGCGACGTCGTCGGGCAGCACAATGACGGGCCGCTCCCACTGGTCGAGCGTGACGGTCACGTGCGCCACGGTCAGGTCATCGGCGGTCGTTGGAGAGGTCATCGGAAAAGGTCCTCCAGGGATGAGTGGACGAGGTTTTGAGCGGTTTCGAGCGGTCTCTACGCGCGCGCACGCGTAAGGGCGCGCTGGTTCACGCTGTTTCGCGTGGTGGGGCGGGTGTGACCGGCGAGCCCGGCGCCGGCACCGCGCTTGGTCGGTGCGTACGGCGGGTCGCACCGCCCGCCGGGGTGGGGCGGGCGGTGCGGGCCGGTCAGGTGGTGGTGGGCTCGCCGTTCTCGCGCATGGCTTCGATGAGCGCGAAGTGCTTGAGGGGCGCGTAGCTCTTGAGGACGTCGGTGAGCCAGGAGGCGCGGCCTTCGGGGGTGAGTGCGCGGGCCCATGTGCGGCAGTCCCGGTAGACCGTGCGGGCAGCGCCGTAGGTGACGCCGACGCGGTCCATGTAGTCCTCGATAGCGGTCGCGCGGTCGTGTGCGGCGATGGCGCGGATGCTGGCGGCGTAGCCGTCGACGGCGGTGACCTCGAAGACGTCGAGGCAGTCGCCCCAGTAGGCGTCGAAGTTCAGGAGTTCGCGGTCCTCGTCGGCCTCGGGGGTGAGGGTGACGCCGCGCACGGTGCCGTCCTGCATGAGGACGGTGAAGGCGCGGGGGTTCTTGTCGAGGGTGACGGGCATGGGTGTGCCTTTCGGTTCGGGTCTGCGCCCGGTTGCTCTCCGGGCTGTCGGCGGTTGCTCTCCGCCCACATGAATAGTACAGCACATGTCGCTGCGTTGTGAAGCCCAGGCCATTAGGTCGTGAATGGGAAGCGCGAACACACCCAACGAAAGGGAGGTGCGACGCTCGCTGTACTTTTACTCCGTGGGGTGTGTAGCTTACGGAGTGCACCACCGGCCCGGAGAGCAACCAGGCCAACCGACCTGAACCGAAAGGGACTTCGTCATGCGCGCGCTGACTCTCGTCGACGGCACCGCCACGTTCCATCTCGACGACCGGCCGACCAATGACCCCGACTACGAGCCCCTGCCGTACGGGCTTACCCTCGACCAGGCGATAGCCGTCCATGCCCGCCACGTGGAGCCCGGTGATCTCGTGATCGCCGAATTCACCGACAAGGGCACCACTGGACACATCCCCACGCCGTACACCTCCATCCCGCACGCCATCGCCGACTGCCCGTGCAACGGATGCGAAGAGTGCGACGACATCGACGCGTGGACGATGGAGAACCACGCTCGCGTCGCCGACATCGGCTGGAGGTACGTGTGCCTGTCGCCCTCCGAACCCGCCACCGAGGAGTTCGAGGCGGAGCCGTGTGCCATCGCCTTCAGCAACCGGCCCATGGCCGTGATCCGAGCGGAGACCGTGGAGAGCGCCCAGGCGGCCGCCGAAGCGGCCCAGGACACCAAATCGCCCGTGCGCACCTACGGCGTCATGTGGTCCGCCGACTTCGAGGCGAGTAGCCCGCAGGAGGCCGCGCGCCTCGCATACGAACAGCTCAAGGGCTACGCCGACGACGCGTGGCCCCCGGAGCTGGAGGTGACGGGCGACGACGGCCAGGTGACCGTGATCGACCTGAACGCCGGGACGGCGGCGAACAACTGATGGGCAGCGACTGGAGCCGGATGGGGCGCGGCGAGTTCGACGAGTCCGCGCCGCTCACCCTCATCGACGAGCGCGCCGCGCGGGCAGGTGCCCGGGTGCCGGCCGCCCCTGACGCGTACGGCACCGCCGCCCTATTCGGGGACGAGGTACCGCCCGCCCGCCAGGCCGCGCCCCGTCGGACACGGACTGAGGAACCGCAGCCCGACGCCCTGTTCTGAACCACACGGCGAGGACAGCACGCGTCGAATCTACCGATGGGCGAGACCTAGTCGGGCACGCACCACCCGACATTTTCCGCAGAAAAGCAACCCGTTCAAGGCCGTTCGCCGGTGCCGAACTAGACCCAGCGCGACGCGTGCTGTACTATTTCTCGTGTTGGTGGAGAGCAACCGCCGACGCAGACCCGAACCGAAAGGGGACTTCGATGTCCGCCAACTCCCGTCGCGCCGCCGCTGTGATCCGCAACCGTGCTCGCGCTAACCGGACCGAGGCCCGTGCTCGCCGCGCCGCCGCCACCGCCGCCCGCCGCGTCCGCACCGGCCCCCGGTCACTGGCCACCCACGTCATCGCCACCGGCGCCCCGCTCGACATCGTGGCCGGTGCCACCGACGCGCTTCGCACCCAGGCCCGCAAGGCAGGCATCCGGGGCCGCGCCGCCCGCATCCGCCGCACCCTCAACGGCCGCGCCCGCCGCGCCGTGACCGTCTACCGCTACACCGCCGAACAGGTCGCGCAGATCGTCGCGAACTACAAGCCGCGCAAGGCCGAGTACAAGGCGATCCGCGCCGCCCTCGCGGCCTGACGGACACAAGCCCCCGCCGGGGCGCGCCCTTCCGTGCCCCGGCCCACCGAAGAGAACGCCCCCCACCTTTCGGCCGGAGAGCAACCGGCCCAGACCCGAACGGAAAACCCTCGTGAAGCACGCCGCACACCCGCTCCAGATCTCTGCCGTCGCTCGCGCCCGCACCGCCGCCGCTGTCGCCCGCGAACGGTTCGCCGCCCCCGAGACCATCCGCGCGCTCCACTTCATCGCGGCGCACTTCGACGCCGCCGCCACCGCGTGCGATGCCTACGACGGCACCACGAACGCCCCCTTCATGGAGATGTGGCGGGCTCTCGGCGACGCACGCGAGCTGATCAACATGCACCCCGACAGCCGTCTCCCGGACGAGGTGATCGAGTACATCACCGCGCCGCTGACCGCCGCCCCACTGCCCACGCTGCCGCGGCTTCTCCCGCCAAGTGAGCGGGACGCCGCCGAGGAGACCGCGCTCCGCGCCGAACTCGAACGACTCCACGGCGACACCGAGGCGGCCGACTCCGACACGGAGCGCTGGTTCCGCGCGGTGCTCGCGCTCCTCGCGAAGTGGAAGCGGCTCGAAGGTGCCGTCGACGTCGACAACCGCCGCCCCTGCAACCAGGCGCGCGTCGCCGAGCTGCACCTGAAGTGCATCGCCTGCGGCGGCTCCACCATCCGGTTCAGCGTCCGCGAATGGGCCGTCTGCAAGTGCGGCACGGGCCAGAGCTGGGCCGACGTCATGGTCTGCGACTGCTGGGCCTACGACTGCCCCGCCATCCAGACCAACCGCGCCTGACCCACACCTGCATGGGGCGCACCGCACCGGTGCGCCCCGCTCAACCCGGGCTGGAGAGCAACCGGCCCAGCCCCGAAGGGAAACCCAATGAACACCACCCCGCTGGCGACCGAGGCCCGCGCCGCGTACGGCGTCTTCGCCACCTTCCCCCGCCGCCGGTACTCGGCCGCCAACATGCTCGTCCAGCGGCTCATCCCTATGCAGGCCCACGCGTCGGCCCGCGCCAAGCACAGCCGCGCCTGGAAGGACGCGGCGCGGCAGCTCGACGGGGCCGTCGACGCGGTGGGCACGGCCGTGGACGCCCCGCTCGTGTTCGGCCGCCCCATCCGCCGTGCCGCCGTCGCGATCATCGTGGACGCGATCGTGGCGTTCGAAAAGGCGCACACCAGGTTCCTGCCGCACGACGACCATGGCCGGTACATGCCGGAGCCGGGCACCGAGTACCCGTTCAGCGTCTCCGACATCGGGCGCGCCGCCGTGCAGCTCCTCGGGCCCGACTGGCACGCCGAGTCCACCCCGTGGGGCGTCGGCGCCTTCCTCCAGTACCAGGACGAGGCGTCCGGCTACCTGCTGCTCGTCGACACCGAGGGAGACCCCTCCACCGACGGAGACCTGTACCTGGCCGACGACTCGGACAGCGGCAGCCGCAGGTACCTGCCGGGCGTGTCCGCTGCTGACGGGCTGCCCGCGCTCGCGTCGCTCGTCGCCGACACCGTGCGCAGCCTCCGCGACTGACCAGCCACCCGCACCACGTCCCGGCTGCACGGCCGGGGCCCCTCGGGGCCGGAGAGCAACCGGCCCCACTGACCCGAACCGAATTCCGTCGGCAGAGCGCGACGCAAGCCGTCCCCTGCCGGTCCACTCCCCGGCGAGAGCAACGCCGGAAGACCCGAAGGAACCGCCAGATGGCAACTGTCCCTGCCCCCGTGACCGCTGCGCCGGCACTCGCCCACCGCGTCGCCGAGCACCTGCCGCACCGCCGGGGCTACGCCTGGACTGCCGCTCCGTACGCGGCGTGGTGGACGACCCGCCCTGCGGCGCGCCTCACCCAGGACGGGCGGCACGGCGCGCTGATCATCGCCGAGCACTACGCGCGCACCGAGATCGCGTGGCAGGCGCCCGGCCGCGAGCCGTACGAGCCAGACCTGTCCACCGACCGGCTGGCGCCGAAGCCCGTTGCGCGCGAGATCCTGCGGCTCGTCCTGCCGCGCCTGGACGACGCGATCAGCGCCGTCACGTGCGCCCACCCGTCCGTCCCCGAGGCCGCGCACTCCCGGCTGTGGAGCCTGAGCGCGATCGGTGACGCGCTGCGCGCCCACGGGGCGGTGACGGACAACCGTGTCGGCGTCCGGCCGAACAGCCACACCCTGACGTGGGGCGGCCGAGTAGCGCGGTATGCGGTGACGCTCGTCGGCGCGAACCCTGCGTGCGACCTGTCTGTCACCGGCCAAGTGGCGGTCGCTGAGAAGGTGTTGGAGGAGTTCCTGCCGGAGCGCCCCGCCCTCACGCCGAGGTTCCCGATGCGCGACGTGAGTAGCAGGCTGGGGCGCCGTGTGGCCGCGCACCTGGTGCAGTTCACGCCCGTTGACCAGCTCGACGATGGCGGGCTCAGCTTCGGCGCAGCGACCGGTCCGTTCGGGTACGTCGCCCCGCCCGCCGACCCGATCGCCCGCGTCCGCGACACCACGCACGTGACCGCCGAGCTGCACGGGGTTGGCGTCGACCACCTGGTCCACCTCGCCCCGCTCCTCGCCCGCTGACCTGCCCCGCCCGTCTGGGGTGCCCCTTCACGCCGAGGGGCACCCCGGATGCCGTTCCACCCCGTCGACACTCCCTCGCTTTCCCCCTGTCCTGGCTCGGACAAGTCTGGGCAGGGGAATGCGCTGACCTGCGGTGCCCGGACTTGTTTGAGACGGGCCGTGGCGATCCGTCTCAAACAAGTCCGGGTAAAGCTCGGGTGCGCGCTTCCGTAGCAGGCACTTCGCTGTGATGGCCAACGAGCGTCTTGGTGCTCAGCCCGTGATCATCGCGACGATGCGGTCCAGGCCAGCGAGGACGGCCGCGGATCCGACTCGGGTGCCGCCTTCTGCGAGTGCTGCCCTGAGGCGTTGCCCGGCGCTGAGCCGGACCTGTGCATCCTGGCTGGAGTCGTCCAAGATCTCGATGTCCTCGATGAAGCTGTCGCGCTGAGACTCATCGAGTTCAAGTTGGGGGGCCACTTCGCGCAGTTGGCGGATGAGATCGGCGAGTTGCGAGGGCTGGACACCCACGTGCTGAACGACGTGCATACCCTGTGCTCCAGTGCCGCCGTTCGAGTTGTACTGGTTGAATACGGGGCCCGCCGCGGGGGTGCTCTGTTCGCTCACGAACTGCCTCACTCTCTTCCCGGACAACGCGCAGTCGATGCCGCGCGATGTCAGTATCAACGCTTCTGGTTGGTGACCTGCACCGATAGTGACCGTGGCCAGGCCATGGTCGTGGAGATACTGAGCAGCACGCAGGACTTCGTCGATCGTCATGTGCTCGCCCAGGAAGACCGCAGTGGCGATGAACTGGTCCAGCCGCACCGTGCCGGTTGGATCTTCGTCAGCTGAATTGACCAGTTCGCCGAGCACATGGTCGAGTCGGGCCGCGCGACTACGGCGCTTCGCAGCGATGTCATCGGCCGCCCGCAGTCCATCCCAGGTAAGCCGAGCATGGAGAGTGGGGCCGAACGTGACCGTTAGTGTGACGAACCCAGACCGCTCAAGGAGCCGGGCGGCCTCCTCCAAAAGGCGTCTGGCTTCCTCCGATTGCTGCAGTGGCAAGTGCTCGACGTCGGCAAACTCATCGATGTTGACCAGCTGGTAGGTGTCCCGGCCGGTGCGGTCGGTAAGCCACATCAGCAGGGCATACGAGTAGAACTCGGCGGTCATAGCGCTCTGTTTCTCTGGTCGCCGTGGTGCTGAGTGACGTCGACGCCTTGAGCACCCACGCCGCCAGAATGGATGTGCTGGACGAGTTGGACGCCGTTCCCGCGTAGGTACTCCCTGACAGGCAGGCCAGACATCACACATGAGCGGCCCTCCGGCTCCAGCCAGGCTCCGGTCAGCGGACCGCCTGTCGTGGCCAACATGCGCAGACCCACGAGGCTCGACGTGGCTTCGGTGATCTCTTCCGCAGTGAGCCGGTCGCCATAGAAGAAGCTTGCTGGACAGCCGATGAAGTCAATGAGTTCCACCGGACGGCCAGGGGAGGCTGTCTCGAACACCCAGTTCAGGATGGCATTCTCGGCATACTCCAGACGTGCCCGGCGGCTGGCGACCGCTTCACGCCGGCGTTCCGCTTCCCGTACTCCTGCAGGTGTCAGGGAAAATTCCACAACCTGATGGGTGATCGCTCGCCTGCCGGTGACCAACTCCTGTGCCATAAGAGTTGAGACGGCCCGTTGCGCGACATCGCCTGAAGGATCAGTCGGCGAGTCCGCAGGGGCCCACCGGTCGATCCTGAGCCAGCACGTGGTGTCGCCTGCGGTCGACTCCAGTGCCCAGAAAAGCAGTTCATCCGCGTGCGGGTCCGTTGCCATGACGCAAGCCTAGTCGGCGGTCGAGCGTCTCATCTTTCCCGTCCAGTCGCTCGCTGCTCAGCCCGGAGAAGACCGAGACACCCCCACCAAATGCCCGGAGATGACTGAGACGTCAACGCAGATGCCCGGAGATCTCCGAGCCTGCCCGGACATCACAGAGACAGGACACCCCCACAACGGACGTCACTCGAGTAACTGCGAGCTGCATAAATAGACCTCACGTGACGTCTGCTGTACTATTTGTCTGGTTGGCGGAGAGCAACCGCCGACAGCCCGGAGAGCAACTGGGCGCAGACCCGAACTGAAAGAGGAACCGCAGTGTCCGAGCTGACCGTGGACGAAGAGTCTGTCGTCACCACCGCCCTTTCCTGCAAGGCGACCGGCGCCCCGATACCCGCCCACGTCATGGCCGAGCTCGACGAGATCGCCGCGCCATGGCCCGGCCGCTGGTTGCTCCCCTGGGAGGAAGGCGAGCCGGAGCGCGTCATCGAGCTGTGCGCCGGGCCCGGCGGCTGGGGTGAGGGTCTGAAGACGGTCCTCGGCATGACCCGCTTCGACGTCGTCGGCGTCGACATCAACGAGGACGCGTGCGCGACGGCCCGCGCCGCCGGCCACGTCCGCATCTGCGCCGACGTGACCAAGCTCGACCCCGAGCACCCCGCGCTGCTGTGGGTTGTCGGCGTCATCGTCTCCCCGCCATGCCCCAGCTTCTCCACAGCAGGCAAGCGCGCCGGGCTCCTGCAGGCCAACATCGACATCCTCCGCGAAGCCATCGCCGCCGTCGGCGAAGCCGCCGGGTTCATCCGCCTCGACGAAGTGTGCTGCGACGAGCTGTTCCCCGACCTCGAAGACGACTGCCCGCTGTGCGCTGACCTCGGGTACCACGAGGGCTACGCCCCGCGTTCCGGCCAGAGCTGGGCCGAGGTCCGCGCGATGCTCGACGGCCTCACCGACCCGCGCATCGGCCTCATGCTCGAAGTCGCCCTCTGGCCGCTCGGTCTCCAGGCAGCGGGCGCGCCGATCGCGTGGATGGCCATGGAGCAGTCCAGCAACCTGCCCGAAGAGGTCCTGGAAGAACTCTCGGTCGAGTTCGGGTGCGCCGACTGGTTCCGCACCTCCTGGGCCGTCCTGGAGGCCGCTGACCTGGGCGTCGCCTCCCGCCGCAAGCGTGTCTTCATGCTCGCTTCCCGTCACAAGTGGGTCGACATCACTCCGCCCGCCGAGACCCTGCCGGTCACGACGATGGCAGAAGCGCTCGGCTGGGACGAGGGCGAGCGGATCAACACCCGGGGGCAGCGCCCCGTCGACCCGGCCACCGGCCGCGCGAAGGGCGGGAACTGCTTTTCCGCCGACAAGCCGTCGTGGTGCCTTACCGGCAAGACGCGCACCTGGGTCCGCGAACGCGATGGCAGGCGCTTCACCCCCGCTGAGGCCGGGACGCTCGTATCCTTCCGCGCCTCCTACCCGTGGCGGGGCTCCCGGTCATCACAGTTCCAGCAGGCCGGAGACGTCGTATGCCCCGCCGTCGCCGCGTACGTCCTCGCCGTGCTACACGGCATCGACTGGGAGCCACGGGTCCGTGACTACCTCACCGGCCTCTACCACTACGAAGACCTTTGGGCCGACGAGTACGACCTAGCGGTCTGACCCCTGCCGAGCGCCCGGCCTCCACTGCGGAGGCCGGGTCTCAGTCGTTGGCGGTCTGACGCTCGTGGTCTTGGGCCAAGGTGATCCCCGTGTGCTGCGCCCGAAGACTTGGCCGACCTGCAATCCGGACTACTCCAATGGCTCAACGGGGGAAACATGCGCCGGCCCTGTGAACCGCTGTGCTGTATTAGTGTGATCACGCATGTCAGGCGAGCCATGGCTGGCACGTTTCTGAATAATAGAAATAGGCGGCGGAGTCTGGCGTTGGGGTTCCCACACATGCCACGGTCGCGCTCTGCTCGCATAACGGCCGCCCTGCCCCTTCCGTCACGGAGACTCATGCATGGCTACCAACGGCGTACCCGGCGAGCATCCACAGCCGCCTGGGCCAGGTCAGCAAAAGACAGCTCCCGCGACTGAGCCAGCATCTGTTCCCGAGCAACCCCTGAAAGAGGTGGGGCCCTGGAAATCGGGCTGGCAACGCTTAAACCCATGCACCTGGCTCGCTCGCCGTAGGGCCAAGCGAGCAGAGCAACAGGCAAAATTTGGCGCCATGATGGAAGCAGCAAGAGCGGCAACCGGCTCCGACGCCAAATTCAAACTCGCCTACGACTCTGCCCTAAAACAAGTCTCCCAACAAGACACCACCCTGACAAACCTTCGCAACCGCGCAACGGGCCTATTCACTGTCGCTTCTCTCATCGCATCCTTCGCTGCGGCCATCGGGTTCATCAACAAGGATCACCCTCTGCCCATCGCTTTCCTGATCAGCCTGATGGCGGTCCTGGTGGTTATCGTAGGTTGCGCTCTCGCTGTCCTGTGGCCAAGTAAGCAATGGAAATTCGGTCCTCACCCTGCAGGAATTTTGAAGGTTGATGAGGGAGAGCAAGGCAGCGAGAGGGAAGTTCACCGTCAGATCGTCCTAGGCCAGCTTCGAGCGCTCACAGCCAATGAGAAAGACCTGAAGCGGCGCGCCTTCTGGTATCGGTGGGGGGCCGTCGTGCTGGGTATCGAAGCCATGGTGGTTGTCGCAGCTGCTCTTGTGGTTCGGTGAGGGAACGGAGACCGATGTGATGGTCATGAGAGACAACCAACCGGACCAGACAGAGACTTCCCCTGAGTCTGAGGAAGTAGAGCCATGGGAAGGCGTCAGCGTTGCTGGGGAAGTAGAGTCGTGGGAAGGCGTCAACTTCGTTGGTCGCCCTGAATTGGTGGCAGCGATTGCCGAGACTCTGGGCGGAGAGGATACCGCGCAGATTGCGCTTGACGCCGTTCTCACCACGATTGCCACTGCGGTAGCCGACGGCGAGCGTGTTTCCATCTCCGGATTCGGAACTTTCGAGAAGCGCCAACCTCGGTACGCACGCAGTCCACAAACAGGCGAGCGAGTGCGCGACACAGAGACCGCCGTCCCCCATTTCCGCCCCGCGCAACGCTTCCAGAACCTAGTGAGCGGGACCAAGAAGCTACCGAGGGCTAGCAAAGCGGCCACGAAAGAATCGCCAAAGGAAAGATTGACAGGCACTGCAGAAGCGGCATCCAGAAAGAAGGCAGCACCGGCGGCGAAGAGCGCCGTGGCCAAGAAGGATGCCGCGAAGAAGGCACCGGCCAAAAAGGTGACGCCCACCGCCAAGAAAGCATCCGTCAAGAAGGTGGGAGAGAAGGAGGAACCCGCAAAGAAGGCCACGGCCAAGAAGAGTGCACGACGCTAAAGGGGAGGGCTGCGAAACGCCCGCGCATGCCGATCGACGAACGCCTCGCGCGCCTAGGAGTTTCCGGTCAGCCGCGGACCCGATGGCCGCATCTCCAAGTACCGCTGCCACGTGCCGTTTGACGTCCTTCCCACAGGTCTCCGCGACGTAAGCCCCTTCGGTCGGGATGCTGCCCCGTTGCATTACCCCTGCCGGGCGCACGGCCGTCACTCGCTGGCCGGCTGCCTGGTGATCGAACGGAGCACCACATGCAGCCCGCCGTCCTCCAGGCCATCGACACCTGGGAACAGCACTGGAACGAGACACAGAACGCGGCCGTCGCCGCGCTGAAGACCGCGTTCCCCCACCTCCACGACTGTCCGCGCTACGTCGGCTGTGACGACATCCGCCTGGAGTACGAGGAAGACGGACGCGGCGGCGGACGGGTCTGCGTCGACAACGAAGGCCGCGCCAACATCGAGTTCGGCCAGGTCCCCAACGAGGTGATCGCGCGCGCCGTCGACGAGGTCCAGTTCCCCTACCTCGATGACGCGGACGGACCGCTGGGCGACGCGCCACCGGGCACGTACGTCTACGAGTGCGAGACGTCGGCCGCGCAGTTCGAGTTCACCCTCGGCATTCTCGGGCACGGCGAGGTCGTCATCTCGTTCGCCACCATCCCCGACGCCGCGGCGGTGCTCGATGCCCTGGCGCGCGCGTCCGGGGAGGACGCGACATAAGGCCCAGGCGCCGTCCACTCTCCCGTCTCTCGCCCCGCCGCTCCTGGTGGCCGCACTCCGCGGCCGGTGGCCGGGCAGGACGGAGACCGATCGTGGCCCGACGACGCACCGGCCCCACCGACACGGTGAAGGACCTGGTCTATCAGCGCGACGGCGGGCGCTGCGTGCGCTGCGGCTCCTTGTACCGGCTGACGATCCATCATCGCGTCAACCGGGGCATGGGCGGGGCTCGGGAGCCTTGGATCAACCAGGCGCACAACCTCCTGCTGGCCTGCGAGCCGTGCAATGGCTGGTTCGAGGACAACCCGCGGGAGTCGTACGAGGTCGGGTGGAAGGTGCGTCGCCCGCAGCTCCCGGACGAGGTTGAGGTCCGGTACCCGGACGGGCAGGTGTACCGCCTCACCCCCGATGGTGTGCGCGCCGCGATCACGGGGGCGGCCCGATGAAGCGCGAGGCGTCCCGGTTTGTTGGCTTCGGCCGCTGGTCGGCCGGCACCTGGACCACGAAGACCCCCGGCATCTGGTTCGCGATCGGCTACACCTACAGCCGCAACGAGCGGCCGTACGGCATCGGCGGGCCCGCCATCACCTTCGGCAGACGCACGTGGGCCGTGTTCGCTCTGTGCTCCCGCGCCGAGTACAAGGCCCGCAAAGTCGACCCGTGGGCGAAGGAGAGCGAGGAGTTCCAGCCGATCGTGCAGCCGCGCCGCGGTCTCGCGCGTCTGGCGTGGTGGCGGTGAGGCGCCTGTCCGGAGTCGGGGTGCTGCGTCCTGGGGCAGCGCCGCGCACGCAGGTCGGCCGGATCGCGCTCACCGAGGCGCCGCACGCATGCGATCCAGCTATGGCAGAGGACGTCGAGGGGCGGGTGATCTTCCTCGGGCGGCTCGGGTTTGCCCTGTTCAGGAGGGGTGCGCGCCGCTCGCAATGACAGGGTCGCGCCTCGCGCTGTACTATTTCGGCGTTCGTCGGCATGGGGTTGCCCCAGCCTTCGCCGGCACCAGCGCGGTGCCCGACCCGAGGGAGGCCAGTCATGCCCGCTGCGCACCACCACAACCTCACCGTCCCCGACCACAAGACGCTGCGCGCCGACGCCGAGCGCCAGGTCAAGGACGAGCTGGGCCAGATCCCCCGGCCTGACGACCGGTTCAAGCGGGCCTGCGAGATCGTGCAGCAGGCCGACCTCGAGATCTCCGCGCACGCCGAGGAGCGCAACGAGGCCGCCATGTCGCTGTGGTTCTACGACGGCGTCCGCGGCCTGGGCAACGTCTTGGGGATGCTGCCCAACGCCTACCGGCAGATGCGCCGCATCGCCCTGTACGGCGAGCGGAACGCGCCGCTGACCGTCGACGACGAGCGCATGAGCGCCGAGGAGCGCCAGACCGCCGCGAAGAAGGCCGGCCTGCCGCACATCAAGGATGCTGCGGACCGGCTGCCGTCCCTGGCCGCTACGGTGTCGGTCGCCACGGCCCGCCGCAAAGCCGCGATGCCGTTCCTCCAGGACGCCGCGCTCGCCCTGACCGAGGAGCCCTACGGATGGACCACGGACCGGATCGCCGAGCTGGGAGACACCACCCCGAAGTACGTCCGCGACGTGAAGAACGCCGCGAAGCGCCGCCGCGGCCACTGAACCGCCCGACCCCAGCCCGGCCCCGAAGCACCACCGGGGCCGGGTTTTCAGTCGCCGGTGACCGGGGCCTGAAAATCCGGCGCCGGTGAACCCGGCTTCCGGTCGTCCGGGTTCCGGCAGGTCAGGCCCCTTTAGTAAGAACATCAAGCATCACCATCAAGTAGTTACGGTGCCTTCGCTTCGCTCAGGCACCGTCGGCATCCGGTGGTAGGGGAGGCTCCAGCAACGAAGCGGCGGCTCGGCGCCGTGGCTCGCTGTCACAAAATCCGGCAACTGACGTTCCCCCCGACATGAAGACCATGCCCGGCCTCCTGCCCCTGGCCCGCCACTACTACGAGACCCGCCGCGAGGTCCTGGCCGCCGCTGGCGTGCAGACCACGCCCTGGTACCGGCTGACCGCCGATGAGCTCGGCGTCGCCGTCGCCGAGGCCCGGATCATCCTCGAAGCTGTGCGCAGGGCGAACGAGGAGCACACCGCGCTCCTGGACGGAATCTCCGGCCACCCACTCGCGCCCGCGGGCAGCCCGCCGAGCCAGGTGTAACAAGATTCGGATTCCGACGTACTACTAGGTGCTGAGGCCCGCGCGACCACTCCCCCCAGTCGCGCGGGCCTTGAGCGGGAACCTCCGGCGTGAACACCCCAGCAGGCAGCGAGGGTTCGTAGTCACACACCGCGCCGGAACCCGCGGTCTGGTCGGGGCGTCAGGGCATGGGCTCCCCGGCCAGACCGCGACACAAGAGAGGCCCGAGCGGCACCGTCGCGATCATGTCCCGTACGCAGCCCGAACAGCCGACGCACGCCCCCGTGGCGCCCTCGGCATCCGAGCTGCAACGCGCCCGGCCCGGCGTCATCTCCCGCGACGCCGCCAACGTCGCAGACATCCTCCTGCGCGCGCCGATCACCGAACGCCGCAACGCCTTCAAGCACCACCTGACCGACCGCGAACGCGCCGTCGTCATGACGGAGGTCGAGCGCGCCACCGGCTCCCTGTACGGCCTGTGGCGGGACTCGCCGTCCGGTTTCGTCGAGGACGTCCTTGGCGAAAGCCTGTGGTCGAAGCAGCGGGCCGTGCTCGACGCGATCGTCGACCACAAACGGGTCGCCGTCCCTGCCGGGTTCGGCGTCGGTAAGACCCACCTCGCCGCGCGCGCCGCGGTCTGGTTCACCAACGTGTATCCCGTCGGGACTGCGCTGTGCATCACCACCGCGACCCGTTTCCGTCAGGTGCAGCGGCAGCTCTGGCCGCACATCCGCAAGGTCGTGCCGCGCGCCGGACTGCCGGGCTACTGCGACACCGTCCAGTACAAGATGCCCGACCCGTACGGCAACGACTTCGTCGCGGCCTACGGCTTCTCCGCGCCCGCGAACGACGAGGCCGCGATGCAGGGCATCCACATGCCCCACCTGCTGCTCATCGTCGACGAGGCGGGCGGCATCGCCCCGATGATCGGCCACGGCACGAACAACCTGCTGACCGGCGGACACGCGGCGATGCTCGCCATCGGCAACCCCGCGATGGACGATCCGGCCTCATGGTTCGAGGAACTGTGCATCGAGGGCGACGACCCGGGCGAGCCGACCACCATCACCATCCCCATCTCCTCGCTCGACTCCCCGGCCATCACCGGCGAGTTGGCCCCGTTCTGCACCGACTGCCCCGCAGGCGTCGCCCGGCATTCCCTCGCCGACCACATGCCCGACCAGGACTGGGTCGACCGCACCATCCGCTCGTACGGCGACGACCACCCGTACGTGATCGCCAAGGTGTACGCCCGCTTCCCCAAGGGCGGCGGCGGCATCGTCATCCCGCCGAGCTGGGTCGAGGCCGCCATGGCGTACGAGGACCCGACCGGCGACGGCTGGCACCGACTACGCGACCTCGGCCTCGAAGGCGAGACTGCCGAGCACACGGTCCGCGAAGGCGCCTGGGTCCGCCTCGGCGTCGACGTTGCCGCGGACGGCGGCGACGAGTTCACCGTGTACCGGGTCGTCGGCGACGCGGTCGAGTTCCGGCACGCCTCCGCCGGCGCAGCGAACGACAACCAGGTGTCCGTCGCGGAGAAAGTCCTCGAGGAGATCCACGCCGCGCAGCGCCTGGCGGACGCCCTCGGCTCGCCACACCCAGTGCGCGTCAAGGTCGATCAGAACGGCATCGGCCACGGCGTCGTCTCGATGCTGGAGCGATGGGCCGAGACCGGAAGGCACCGCGCGCAGATCGTCGGCGTCATGGTGTCGGAGTCCCCGAGCCAGGACGACCCCGGCGCCGTCATGCGGCCGTGGCGCAAGCGAGACGAGATGTGGCTCGCAACCAGGTCGCTGCTCCAGCCAGACCCGTCGTCCGGCCGCGGTCGGCTGCGCCTCCACGTCGACAGGAAGGCCGCCGCGCAGCTCTCCACACCGAAGCTGCTGTCGACCACGAGCGGCTACACCCAGATCGAGAGCAAGAAGGCGATGAAGGCCCGCGGCATGAAGTCGCCGGACCGCGCTGAAGCCGTGTTGCTCGCTCTATACGAGCCGGAGCCCCTTCACAAGCCGCGCCGCCGCGGCCTCCTCAACTGAAGAAATGAGCCACCGTGAGTAGATTCGGAAGCATGAGCGAGGAGGCTCCGAGACGTCTGGACCCAAAGATGGACACGTCGTCGGCCGCGGTCATCCTGGGCTGCCAGCCGCGACAGATCGGCCCCTGCGCGCGCTGCCAGGGCCACACGATCAGGTACGGGAGTAAGGCCGAACCGGTATGCCGGGCCTGCCGCGCGGCCCAGAGCACCACGGCATCAAGCTGAGCAGGCCAGTGGTCGCATCAGTCCGGTTGCCCCGCACGCGCTACCCTCCATGTCTATGGCGGACCCGTTCCTCGCAGCCCTCGACCAGGCCACCCGAACGGTCGTCGCGCGCGTTCGCGGCGAACTGCTTGCTGTTGCGCCCGCAGCGTCGCCGACGCGGCCGAGTAGCGCGATCACCCACCAGTACTGCTGCGAGCCGGACTTGGCACTATGCGGACTCGACCTGAGCAACCTGCCGCCCGCCGGGGATGGGGACCAGGACTGCGTCGTCTGTGCTGACCTCAGCCTCAGTGAACTGGCCTGCGCACTCTGCGCGGACGGCGGCCAACAGAACGTCGCGTCCTGAACGGGGGCCTCGTTTCTGCGTCCGTGAGAAAACGCGTTGTGGCCCGCGGCAAGGATGAGGACGCTTGAGGACGTGAATTCGACCGTACGAACACCCGCGGCGAGCCTTTTGCATGGTCTACTCCCCGCTCCGGATCCGGTACGCCGCCGCCGGGTACGCGCAGCAGCCCGGCAGCTCATCGACTGCGACCCGTGGCCGGAAGATCACGAGACGACAGGCCCCGATGTCGCCAAGCTCGCCCTGCTGCGGCTTATGCACCTGCAGCAGCAGGTCCGCAGAGCGGCGATGGTCGGAGCTGATGAGGCAGTCGTGCAACTCGCCCGATCCTCCGTTGAGGCATGCGTACTTGGCGTGTACTCGTTGCACGATTCGAACGTGGTCTCGCAGCTGAAGGCCGGGTATCTCAAGGCAATGCGCAGCATGCTGGCTTACCTGATCGACGACGGGCTGGTCACGAAGGACGTCGTCGACCAGGCCGTCGCGGCGATGGGCGGGGGCGCCAACGGGCCCGGTGTGTGGGCGATGGCAGAACAGGTTGACACGGTCCCAGACAGCGCCGGAGCGGTCAGCCTCTACCGACGCTTCTACGCACCGACCAGCACCTTCTTCGTTCACGCCAACGCTGCTTCGCTGCTTCGGCACGTCGGGAAGGACAACCACCTCTCGGAACGTCCGTCGCTGCCCTGGACGCGTCGATCCGCCGTACACATCGCCGACGCCTGCATGGGTATCCTCGCCTCGGCCATCGCAGGCAGAGAGGGCAAGAAGTCCGCCGTGGTCGAGCAGTACGCCCACGACCATCTGGCGCTGGCCTACACGCCGGTGGCCGTCGCGATGACTCGGGGCCTGCGCCGCTCGCTTCGGGTCTCTCAGCTACCCGTTCTGGTCAGAACGATCCTCGACCTGCGTCAGTACGCGGCATCGCCCCAGGCGGCGTCGGACGAGCCGCAAGTTCGCGAGACCCGCCTGCGGGATGGGTTCGATCAGCTCCTGGGCTTGCTCGGACTCGATCTTCCCGATGCCATAGTCCGCCTGCTGCGCGAGGATTTCGTCACGCGCGTCCTAGATGCGATCACTGAGTACGCTGACCAGACAGCTCAGCAGGTTGCCCAGGAACTCTGATCGGCAACGGCAAGGGGCCGCCGAGCCGAGGCGTGATGCTCTCGGCTCGACGGCCCCTTGCCGTGAATCAGGCGACCGGATAGGAGCCGGTCACGGTGATGATCTCCGCCTCCGTCGCGCCCTCGGCGTCGCCGTAGACGTGGTTGATGTTCTGTACGGCGGCTCCGTTGGACGTGCCGGTCACACGCAGCCGGTCGATCTGCGAGCCGTCCGAGCCCGCGTAGATCTGCGCTTCACCGGTCCACACTCCGTGGTCAGCGTCCCGGCCGTCGAGGCTGAGGCTGAACACGTAGCGCACGCCCGCCTTCGCGGGCTTCGGCAGCGTCAGGCCGAATCCGGCGGACGACGCCGCGTTCGTTTCCTTCTTCGCCACGATCTGCGCCGTGAACGTCACTGCACCGCCGGCCTCGACGTACTCGCCGTAGCCGTCCGTGCCGTCCGTGCCCTTCACGTTCGTCAGCTTGGGGATCCACTGGGTCATAGGGAAAGGTCCTCCTGAATCGCGGGAACCTGCCAGGTACGGCAGGCCCGCGCACCTTGAGGGACCTGGCTGTCTAGTGTCGTGTCCTCACGGAAGCAGCGCGATGAGGCCCGGCAACCGCCACAGGTTGCCGGGCCTCATCTCATTCGTCAGTCAACGAGGTAGTGGGCCTCGATGTAGGCGACGGTGGAGTCATACGGCTCCCCCACCGGCTTCAACGCGTATCGGCGGAAGACTGCGGCGGTGGCACGACGGACGCCTCGGTTGCGAGCGTCGGCGTTGTCCCATGACTGGGCGAGAGTGCGCTTGACCACCTGGTCGATCTCTTCGGCCAGGTTCCGCTCCGTGACGGTGAGGCCGGACGGTGCATGGTCGTGGATGATCCGCGACAGGACACCCACGTGGTCGTCGTCCAGCACGACGACGGCTTCGTCGGGGTGCTTCTCGGCGTCCACGATGGCGCGGGCGACTCGGAGTGCTTCGGACAGGAAGTCCAGGGCGTCCTGGGCGTTTTGGATGATCCGGTCCCGCAGCTGCCTGATTCGCTCTGCCAGGGCGGTGTACTTCGCGGATCCCGGTTCGACGCCCTTTTCGAGGGCGGCCTTGATGTGGTCCAGGATCTCCGCCGCAGACGGCGGCCTCTTGTCCTCGCTGTCGCCCTTGTCGGGCTTGGGGCGGACGAGGGCCAGCAGCTCCTTGAGGATGGCGATGCCCTGGGCGTCCAGGACAAGGGGTTCCTCCTGGGAGGCGACCACAGAGAAGGAGTGGACGTGGGCATTGATTATCTCCAGGACCATCGGCCCCAGCTCGGCCAGCCGTTCCTTCCTCTCCTCGTCGGAGGACTTCTTGAACAGGGTCGTATACACGGACCCGAACAGCCCGAAGCCGTGCTGGTACTTGGCGACCCGCTTGTCAGTGTTGATGAGCGGGTACAGGCGGGCCAGGAGCCGGTAATCCTTGCTGAACGCCTCAGCAGCGCCAGGGTTGGCGTCCAGGAAGACATTGATGGCTCGCACGGACTCGTATCCGTGGATCGTGAGGTCCAGGCCGTCCACGTCCGCGAGGAGGTCTTCGATGCGGGCGAAGGTGGTGCGGAACTCGGCGACCAGTTCGGACAGGTCGGTGACGAACCCGCCACCCCTGGCGGCGGCGCCCTCCGAGGTGGGGTCGGCAACGGCCCGCTGGACTTCTTCGGCCAGGCCGATGTAGTCCACGACCACGCCGGAGGTCTTCACGAACCCGGTCGGGGACACCCAGGTGCGGTTCGGGCGGGTGATCGTCTGGAACAGGGTGTGGGCCTTCAGCGGCTTGTCCAGGTAGAGGACACCCTCATTGGGGGCGTCGAACCCCGTCATCAGCTTCGCGGTCACCACTAGGAAGCACAGCGGGTGATCCGGGGTGAGGAAGCGCCGCTTCTGGTCCTCCTCGTCGGCCTCCGAGATCCGGTACGGCCGCATGGCAGGGTCTTCGTCCTTGGCGTCCGAGACGGAGATATTCACCTCGGCAGTGATCCGGTCATGCTTCCCGACCTCGGCGAGCACCTGCGACGCCTCAAAACCGGCCAGCAACTCATTGATCTTGTCCGTGTACGCCACGGCCAGCTCACGGTTGTACGCGACGACCTGGGCCTTGAGGCCGTTACGGTAGGCGCCGGCCAGGTAGTGGTCCACGATGTCCTGGCAGACCGCGTGTATGCGGGCGCGGTTGGCGAACACCGAAGTCAGACGCCCAAACTTGCGGGACAGGACCTCACGGTCGGGGTCGTCGAGGTCGAATTCGTCCGCGAACTGGTCGAACTCAGCCTGCAACTCCTGGTCGTTCATCTCGAAGAGGACCGGGTGCGGATCCAGCATGACCGGGACGGTCGCCTCGTCACGCAGAGACCGCGATACCGAGTACCGGTGCATCACCCTGCCCGGGTCGGTCTCCTCACCGAAAAGGGCGAAGGTGTCGGTGGAGAGGTTCCTGACAGGGGTGCCGGTCATACCGAAGAACTTCGCATGCGGCAACGCCGCGCGCATCTGCCCGGCCAGGGACTCGGACTTGGCGGACTGGGTACGGTGCGCCTCGTCGACCAGCACGACGATGTTCCTCCGGGTCGACAGGCTCTTGCCGGCGTCGGCGAACTTGTGGACGGTCGTAGAGATGACGCCACGCACATCGTCGGCCAGCAGGGAACGCAACTCCTGGCTGGTAGCCGGTTGGTGGAAGTAGGCGCTGCCCATCGCGGAGGTGAACACCCCGGAGGTCTGCCGGACGAGCTGGGTCCGGTCCGAGAGCAGGATGATCGTAGGCGAGTCAGTGCGAGTATCGGCCAGCAGCAGCGAGGCAGCGAACACCATCAACAGCGTCTTCCCACTGCCTTGGTGGTGCCAGACCAGCCCCTTCTTACCGTCAGCGAGGACTCGCTCGTGGATCAGATGAGCGGCTTCCATCTGCGGGTATCGAGGCAGGTACTTCTTGTCCACCCCGCCCCCGGAGGTATCGAAGAGGGCGAAGTTGGCCAGCATGTCCAGGATCGTGGCCGGGTTGAGCAGCAACTCGACGGAGCGTTGCACGTCGGCCTGCCCGGACAGGTTCTCGTCGTCGGCGGTGGACCGGAACGGCTGCCACAGGTTCGTGGGCGCGCCGGCGGCACCGAACCGCAGCTTGAGCCCGTCGCAGGCGACGCCGAAGACGTTGGGGGTGAAGAACCACGGGTACTCGGTGGCGTACACATCGTTGATCTCGCGGGCGGCGTCGGCCCACCCGGACTTCGAGGTCGGTGACTTCACCTCGACCACTACCAGGGGCAGGCCGTTGACCCAGTACACGAGGTCGAACCGGCGGGGGGTCTTGCCGGGAACGGTGATGGTCACCTCGTCCGACACGACCAGCGTGTTGGCGGTCGGGTGCTCGAAGTCGAGGACCTTCAGGGCGTGCCACACGCCGTCGGCGTCCCGGAACTCCTTATGCCCGCGCAGTAGGTGGACCACCTGCTCGTTGGCCCGCACCAGCCCGCCTTCGACAGCGTTGACCGTGGCGACGATCTCCTCGACCACCGCATCCACGTCGAACCCGTCGATCACCCCAGGGTTGAGTCGGACGATGGCGTCCCGCAGCTGGCCGACGACTACTGTCTGCGTCGTCTCACGCGGCAGAGCTCTACCCGCCGTGAATCCCCACCCCATTGGGAGGGACCACTGGATCATCAGGTTCTGGAACTCGCGCTCCCGAACGCCCTTCGCCACGGCTCAGACCTCCAGATCGGCGGACTCGATGTCGATGGTGCGATCCAGCAGCCCGGACAGCAGGGCAGCGCACACGGCACGCAGCCGCTCAGCCTCTGCCCGCACGGCCAGGACGGTTGTCTCGAGCGCCTGCAACTCGCAGATCGCCCGCTCCTGCTCCTGGGCCGAGGGCATACGGACGGGTGACTCCATCAGACGCTTGCGGCTCAGCGTGCGGTTACGTCCCGCACCGCCGGGAGAGCAATTAGACAAGAGCCGCGTGCCTGTCTTGGTGGAGAAGAAGAGTCGGAAGAACTCGATGTCCCCGCCATCGAGCCGCCGGTAGGCCGGGAAGCGGTGTGATCCACAGTAGCCCTCGATCTCCGGGGGCACGAGGGCGACTGCGCCCTCCCAGGCGAAGACGATGTTAATGACCAGGTCGCCGGGCTCGACCCAGAACACCCTCTTGGACCCCAGGGACTCTCCGGTCACCGCCTCCTTGGTGAACAGCCCGCGCCCGTGAGACCTGATCCCGATCTGCCGGTACTCAGCCGCAGGGTCGACCGTGATCGGGCGCTTGACCTCTTCCAGGACCTCACCGATCGGCAGACTGGTCCCGGTGGCCGCGTAGTGCGCGAACAGTTCTTCCGTGCGCCCCCGAAGCAGGGCATCCAGCGCGTCTGCCTCCCGTTCCAGGGCGGAGACCTGATCGTCGACCGCGCTGACAACCTCGACGATCCGCTCCTGGACCGGCTGAGGGGGCACAGGCATCTCAATCATGCTCAGGCTCGAACCTGAGATACGCACTACTTTCGTCTCGGATACGTACTTGATCTTCTGGGAATGGAACAGAGATGACGCGAAGAAATACGAGACGTACGCAGGATCGAGTCCATGACGGAAGATGTAGCAGTCATCGTGAACCGCAACGTCGCCGTCGCCCAGCCAAGCGACGGCCTTCCCGACGTCATCAACGTTCTCGCTGGTCGCGGCGATGACCAGATCTCCAGGGTGAGCAAGGCGCATGCGGGCACGGGAATCTTCGGCCAGGAACGTGAGGGGGTCTCTCGCGATCGCCCCAAAATGCGTGTGAACCTGCGCGTAATGGATACAGCCAAGCCCGGACTCCACGTAGTCGTTCTTGGTGAAACGACGACCACGGATCAATTCTCCAACTTCCGAGAGCGCCTTCTGGGGCCACCCTGACTGCTCACTCATCGAAGCCCTCAACTCCGGCGGACGCGAGCACCGCGAGCATGTGCTGCTCAACCTTCTGACGTTCGGCGCGCGCGATGTTGTAGCCGTCGATGAGGGTGCCGAGGTCTTCCTGTTCGGCAGCGGCATGATTGATGTACCTGCCGATGTTGAGGTCGTACCCGTTCGCCACGATCTCCGACAGTGGAGCGAATCGTGAGGCCAGGCGGCCGTCGCCGTCCGGGACGACCGGATTGCCGTCGACGTCGAAGGCGTAGTGGTAGGCGGTCACTACGTCGGCGATGTTGGCCTCGGTGAGGATGTTTCGGTTGGTGGCCTTGGCGAAGCGTGTGGAAGCGTCGATGAACACCACGCCATCTTGCCGCTTTGGGGTCTTGGTGCCGGGGGCACGGAAAACCAGGACACAGGTCGGGATGGTGGTGCTGTAGAAGAGGTTGGCTGGCAGCCCAATGACGGCTTCAAGGAGGTCGTCGTCCAGCACGCGCTGACGGATGGCTGCTTCCTGGCCGCCGCGGAAGAGGACGCCGTGGGGTAGGACGACCCCTGCGCGGCCCTTCTTGGGGTCCATGCTGGCGATCATGTGCTGCACGAACGCCCAATCGGCTGACTTCGCCGGTGCGGTGCCGCCGATAGCGCGGGGGTCTCTGGTCCAGGGCTTCCATTTCAGGCTGTAGGGCGGGTTCGCGACGATCACGTCGAACTGTGCGACGGACCCGTCCGGCTTCTTGAAGCGTGGGTCCTTCAGGGTGTCGCCGACTTCGACCTTGAACTGGGTGAGGTTGTGCATGAAGAGGTTCATACGGGCCACACCCGCGGTGTCCTGTACGGCTTCTTGCCCGTTCAGGCTGAGCGTGTATCCGCGCCCGCCGTGGGCTTTCAGGAGGTTCGCGGAGGCGATGAGCATGCCGCCTGATCCGCAGGTCGGGTCGTAGACCGACTCGTAGCTCTTGGGGTCCAGGACCTCGATGATCAGCTCGACGACCTCGCGAGGGGTGAAGAACTGGCCGGCGCGGGTGCCGGATCCGTCGGAGAACCGCTTCAGCAGGTACTCGTACGCCCCGCCGAGCACGTCATGGGACATGTTGCCTTCGTGCATCTTCGGCGTGCGGTCCATCGCCTGCATGACCGCCGCCAACACCTCCCCCGACAGCACCTCTTCAGAGGTCCAGGTCATGGACCCGAACAGGCGGGAGAACTTGTCCGGGTTGGCCGTCTCGATGGCTTGCAGGGAAGCGCGGACCCGCTGGCCGAGGCCGGGCTGGGTGACAGTGGCAAGGATGGACGACCACGAAGCGCGACGCTCCTGGACGGTCCCGGGGTGGATGAACGGGATCTCGAACGACTGGTGGTCGCGGTACTCGATCTCGCGCGCTTCCTCAGCAGAGAGGTCCGCACCCTCGTACTCAGCCAGAAACTCCTGGTGGTGGTGCTCCCAAGTGTCCGACAGGTACTTCCAGAACATCAGCGGGAAGACGACCGAGGCGTACTGCGCTTCGGGCATCGCCACGCGCAGCTCGTCGGCCGCGTCCCACAACCGGTTCTCGATCTCCTGCTGGGTCACTGCCATCAGTCAGTGGTGTCCTTGCTCGTCAAAAGGTGGCGGCCCGAAGGCCGTGTGGTCCTGTTGGTCACCCTATTTAGGGCGTGCCCTGCATGTACACGACGGGCGTGCCCTGCCGGGGAGGTACACGCGGGGCATCGCATTCCCTGCGCGGGCGACTCGCCAACGATATCCCTCCCTAGGACCAGGAAATACGGCAAACGACCCAAACAACGACGCGGCCCAGTGGCCAGACCCCCGCTTGTTGATCTTCTTCCCGCTCCAGCAGACTGCCCGTCTGAGCCACGCCGTCGAATCCCTCGGCCAGGCACGCGCCACGGCGTCCGTCCTGCCCGGATTATCAAGGCGTACCGTGAGTTCGTCGAAGCTGTCGAGCGCGCCACCGTCGCGATCCTGGCCGAGGCGTGACCGAGGGCTACTGGGTGGGGTGCTCGTCGAGCCAGTCCGAGAGGTCGTGAGCTGACCCGAGGACATCCGGCCTGTTGGTGTAGGTGTCCTCGCCGACGGCCATCCCGTCTTCCATTTTGTCGAGGAGGACGTACGCCTCCGTCCAGAACTTCGGACCGGTCGCCCTGTCGGCGTTCATCGCCTTCCGCAGTGCCTTCGCGGGCTCGGCAACAGCCTGCATCTTCTCCCAGCATTCCCCAGCGGCCCTCGGGCAGCCGTCGCTGGCGTCGAAGTCGGCGACGGCATCCTGGAACGTCTTCGTCGACTCGGTCACGCTCGGCGCCTTGGGCTTCGCGGCCGGCTTGCTCTGGGCCTCGACCTCACCGCCGCAGGCGCTCGTCGTCATGACCGCGGCCGCGAGCAGCGCGCCCGCCGCCATCCTCCCCCACACGTATCTCCCCATGGGAGGGGATCATGCCACGGGCCTCCGACATAGGGCCCGAAATAGGCCGAGAAGCCCGCTTCGGGGCCCTTCGGTCACTTCGTCTTGCCGCCTCCGAACAGGCCCCGTAGGGCACGTGCAGCGACCGCGATGCACAAGGCGCACGCTCCGGCTGCGACCAGTGCGACGACCAGGCCGACGAGCAGCATCACAGCGATGGTCGCCGCAGAGAACCCGATCGCCACGTACCGGCCCCACCGGTCCGCCTGCTTCACGATGATCTGCTGTACCGGCTGGCCATGGCCGTGTCCGCACTGGCAGGTCGTGGGCAGGCCGCCGTGGTACTGCTCGGCGGGCAGGTGCTGCGCCATCTGCTCGTAGGGGTAGACGGTGGCTGGGTACACAGGCTTACCGGGCAAGGGCGTTCTCCTTCTCCAAGGTCGGGGCGGCGGGCGTGGGGGTGTGTTCGGCGGCAGTGAGGACGTAGACCTTGGCGCGGCCGCGGGTGCCGGAATCGTCGACCCAGCCCTTCGTGACCCACTGGGAGATCGGGCCCTGGACCGAGGTGCGGTGTCCCGCGATGCCCTGAGCGACGGCGTCCTGGAGCGTCAGTCCCTCGGGTCCGGCCTTCTGCAGGGCCTCCCACAGCGCGACCCGGTTGTCCGGGATGCGCGAGCCGTCCGGGAATGCGGGGACCGCGCGCAGCCGCGGCCGCTCGAAGGGCACTTCTGGGGCCGGAGCGGGAGTACCGCCTCCTGGTCCTCCGTGTCGCGGGCCGCCGGCTGGCGCCGTAGGTTCCAGCAGCGTGCCGTCCGCGGCGACGCCGCCGAACTCGGCGATGGTTGCGGCGATGTCCTCGTCGGTCGGGTAGTACGCCCTCCGCTCGAGAGGCGCTTTGTGCGTGCTGTCGCGGGAGGCGATCATCAGCTTCCCCGGCAGGTTGAGCAGGTCGAGCCGCCAGCCCTCGCCGTGCGCGCCCACGCCGAAGATGAGGTTGGTTGCGGTCGGCTCGGTGACGCCCAGGCCGATGCGGACCTGGTACTGCTGGCGCGCGTCGGTGGAGTCGCCGAAGACCTTCGCCGACGGGGACTGCGTCGCCTCGATGAACATGATCCCGGCGAACCGGGCGAGCTGCTTGAGCGATTCCAGTTCCTTGGCCAGGTCCGGGGCGCGGCGGATCAGCTCCGCCAGCTCGTCGATGACGATGAACCAGGCCGGGCGGCCGTGCTTGGCCGGGTCCCACTTACGCACCGGGACGCCGGTCTCCCGGCGCCACTGCGACATCAGCTCGCCGCGCTCCTTGATCTCCTGCCGGACCATGGCGAACAGGGCCTTGGCTCGGTCCACGGAGTCGGCCAAGGCGAGCGCGCACGGCTCCCAGGGGCCCAGCTCGACCGCGCCGGGCTTCATGTCGACGAGCAGGACCTCCGCGTCCTGGCAGGCGGCGAGGTTGCCGAGGATCACGTTCAGGACACCGGACTTGCCGTTATCCGTCGCGCCCGCGACGAGAACGTGGTTGTAGAGCGGGTGGAATCCGAACGGGGTGCCGTCTGGGGACAGGCCGAGCGGGAGCCATTCGGTGCACGACGTCATCGACGGGCCCGGCCAGGCGAGGGTCTCGGCGAGCGGGTCGCGGACCTGCATCTGCACTAGGAGCTGGTTCTCCCGTTCGCCGACGCGGAGCCGCAGCGTTCCGGGCAGGTCGAGGTTGGCCGCGAGCTGCTTCTGCTTGGAGATCACGACAGCGGCGGAGGTGTTCTTGCCAGGTGGCAGCGTCACCACGCAGTTCCAGCCGATCTCGGTGAACACGATCCGGGACACGTCCTGGGCGGGGATGCCGAGGGCCACGAGGGCTCGGCGCAGGGCGGTTTCCTCCTGGGTGTCGCCTGTGACGCCGGGCGTGCCGACATTGACGCCCATGGAGTCCGGTAGGCCGCCGTTCTTCGCTGCCTTGATCTGGAGGTTCATCCGGTCGTGCCGGGACTTCACCAGCCACGGCACGTACAGGCCGTACGCGCCGATCATCGTGACGCCGGTCGCGATGAAGGAGGGGATGGACGGGCCGAGGGCGGCTCCGAGCCAGGCGTCGACGGACATCACGGTGCCGCCGAGACCGACGGCGGCGGCCTTGGTGTTCTTGTGTTCCAGGCCCTTGGCGCAGAGGGCTCCGGTGGCGGCGGTCGCCAGGCCGTAGCCGGTGTGGTCGGGCCAGCCGAGGCCGGTTGCGTGGTGCCACCAGGACATGGCGGTGAGACCGAACGTCGCTGCGGCCGGGGCCAGTTCGTAGCGCAGGCGGCCGCACCAGCGGCACACGGCGATCGACGCGCCGGCCACCGCGGTGGCAGCGCGGCGCAGTCGGGTGTCTTTCATCGGGGGCCTTCCGCAGAGGTGACGTGACGAGGGAGGGGTGAAGCCCTGTCGGGCACGTCACGTCACCTGCGGAAGGCAACGAGGAGGGTACGCGCGAACATCGCGGTGGCCTTTCGGTTCGGGTCTGTGCAGCGGTTGCTCTCCGCCGCGTGGGGTGGGCCCTGGGCCCGTATTCGATTAGGTGATCACTGTAACTCGGAGGTCCGACATATGGCTGTGACGCGGGCCGCCCTTCCCTTAGTCAGGGGCCGTCGGACTTTCGGCGTCCCGCCTCGTACCCGCGGTCCCACGCGTCCTTGACCTCTCGGCGCGGGACGTCGACGAGCCAGGGCACCAGGGCCTCCGCGAGGTACCGGTACTGCTCGCCGCGGCCGGGCAGCTCCCGCTCTATCTCCTCGAGTCCTGCGTCCATCTCCATGACCCGGCTGATGTAGTCGGCCAGGGCCTCGACGCGAGGGTCTTCGCGGCCGGACTCCTCGGGCGGGGGTACCGACACCAGGACCTGGGCGAGGTCCGGGCGCCGGTCGGACGGGCCGACTCCGTCAAGGTGGCAGTGCAGCTCGGCGTTGAGCCAGCCCTTCATCGGCAGAAGCTGCCCCATGAAGCGGGTCCTCGCCGACTGGGGGCCGATTTCCCCGCTCAGGCGGCGCATGGCGCGTTCAGCGTCTCGTTGATGATCGTCTCGGCCTTGCTGCGGCAGTCCTGGCAGGCGCTGCTGAGGTTGCCGCAGATCGCAGCCGCGAGAGCGTCTAGGGCGCCATTGGTGGCGATGTTCAGGAGGCCGGGCGCCTTCCGTGCACACGTGCGGCACGAGCGCGTCTTGCCCTCGCGGCGGCCGCACGCGATCAGCGCGACCTCCCTCAGCAGCTCGGCGGACGGCGTGGTGGGCGTGCTCATGCGCGGGCTCCCTTGGGGGACTTGGGCTTGAAGTGAGCGATCGGCTTCAGGTCTGCCGCTCCCACCTGCTCGTACACGTTCATCTCCTGGCAGTACGAGCAGCGGTACGCGGCGAGCCAGCGCAGCGGGTTGTCCTTCGCCAGCGGATTGCCCTGGCGGCCGCCCGCCATGAGGCACGGCCCGGCATCGCCGCACCAGTCGCATCCGGCAGAGTAGTGCGACAGCTTCGGTGCCTCGACCCACTCCGACCAGCGGATGGGCTGCCCGCCATGCTCGGTCGGCAGGGCCGGTGCGGTGTAGGTCGGCAGGTCCGGGACTGCCCGCAGGCGGCGTCCGTTGTGGTCCAGGTCCGGCAGGGGCTCGGCTGCCCCCGCAGGTAGTGGCCAGGCTGGCTCTGGCTCACCGCGTAGTGCCCGCAAGCACGAGGCACACAGATGCTGCTCGTCCACGGGCCCAGCCCAGGGACGCACCCCCGGCGCGGATGTGGCGTTCGGCCGGCACTCCACCGGTACGGTGAACATGATCGCATCGGGGACCTGGGCCCCCGCGACGGCGACGTGCAGTGCCATCCGGCCAGCCGCGCGCACAATGACCCGCCCGGCCCAGATCGGTGCCTGCGTCTCGACAGCCAGGGCGGTCACGCCTCAACTCCCTTCCACAGGAAGGGCAGGGGCGGGTCCATCACGAATACGTGCTTGCGCCAGCAGCCCGAGCCTGCGACTAGGGCGCGCCGTTCCATGCGCCAGTACCTCGACACCCGGCCGCGGCCGCATGCCGGGCAAGGGACCTCGCTGCGGACCTTGACCGTGGTGTGGGGCAGTGGCGGCGGAAAGATCGGGAATCCGGCGGCGAGCGCCAGGGCCTCGGCGGCATGGGGCTGGAGCCGGATGTAGACCTGCTCCCATTCCACCCACCGGGTGGAAGTGCCCACGGTGGGCACGTCGAGCGTGGTGCTCATGGAGGGGCATCTCCTCGGTAGACGTACGAGGGACGCAGCCCTCACGAACCCTTACGTCCGGTCGCTGGATCTGTTACACCGCGCCTTGTTGCCGCGGGTCAGGAAGCTGCGGCGCGATCTCCACGACGACGAGGGACATGCGCGCGCCGCCGGTTGTCACGGGCGGCCCCATCTCGGGGTACGGGCCGAGGAGGTGGGCGGAGTTGTCGTCCGGGAGAAGCCCGGCGTCGACCAGGCCGTCCACGTACGCTTTGGCGCTGGGCGACCAGTTCCCCGGATCGCGCTTCCGCTTGATGGGCCTAGGGTGCAGGACGTAGTACACGACCGCCCGCTCCAGGCGCGGCAGGCGGCGAGCGCGCACGGTCAGCGCGGCTTCCTCCCTCAGCCTCTTCTTCAGCCGGTACTCGGCCATGTGGTGCAGCCGCTGATTGCTGGTGAGCAGGTCACCGTAGGGCATGAGCATCGTCCAGGACCGCCCCGCGCCCGGCAGAGCGGCAATGGCGGCGCTCAGGTCGGGCGGCTCCGGAGTCGACGCAGGCCCGAGCGGCGCCGCCCTGCGACTGCCACGCGCTTGGCGGGACGGAGGCTTGGGCGACGTGGCGCCACGGCCCCCAGCGAGCCGGGCCTGAAGTACGGCGAACTCGCGTTGTGTCACGCGGAAGTTCACGTCAGTCCTCTTTTTCGGTTCGGGTCTACCGGCGGTTGCTCTCCGCCGGGTGGCAGAGCCAGGGACACCGATCCGTGGAACGGCGTGACGCCCTGGCGTGTGACAGTGCAGTTCAGGCAGTGCGCGGCAGTACGGAAGCGACCGAAGCGACCAGCGCGCGGACCAGCCACTTCGCAGCCCCGGTGAACGCGGTCGGGAAGGCGTACGCGAGCACGGCAGTCGCCGCGGCGGTGCACGTAAGCGACAAGTGGGCGAGCACCCAGCCGACGGCGGCCACCGCGGCGCCGGCCACGGTGGCGATGGTGCCGAGAACGGGCGGCACGAGCGGCGGGAAGGCTACGGCCAGCAGGCCGAGCACCAGGAGCAGCGCGTCGAACTTGCGCATCACGGTCCCTTTCGGTTCGGGTCTGTCGGCGGTTGCTCTCCGCCGGGGGTCACGCATCAACTGGCTGGGCCAGAGGCGTAGTTTGCTACGCACCTAAGTATGCAGGTCCGGGGCCCCCATACAGGAAAATTACAGTTTTCCTGTAGCGTACGAGGAAGGTCGCTGGCGTAAGGTCAAGCGCTGCATGGGGTGGGTAGATCTGAGTGGTATCCGAAGAATCTGGCGTTATAGCTGCGTCCCGCAAGTCGTTCCGGCCGAGGTACAGGACTGGCTCAGCCCAGATCGACTTCCCGCCGATTCGCAACGGGGTGGACTACCTCGTCAGCGTCGTGGAGTACCTGGACGCCGAGTCCGGCACCGGGCCCCGGGAAATCAAGTACGGCGTCCTGCACCTCCAGGCCGCCGCCGAGGTCCTGCTGAAGTCACGCCTGTTGAGGGAGCACTGGAGCCTGGTGTTCAGCGACCCCGCGAGAGCCACCTCCGAGAAGTTCGCGGCGTCCGACTTCAACAGTTGCGGGACAGACGCCGCCGTGGAGCGGCTGAGGAACATCTGCGGCCTCGACATCAGCAAGAAGGACACCGCGGCCCTCAAGGACCTCGGCAAGGACCGCAACGCACTGCAGCACTACGGATTGACCCACAGTGCAGAAGCCGTGGAATCACGCGCCGGCGCCGTGCTCGACTTCCTGCTCCGCTTCCTCGACGCCGAGCTACTGCCGCTTCTCGACGAGCAGGAGCGCGACAGCATCAAGGAAGACATGACGCGCGTGCGCAGCGGCCTGCACTCCATCAACGGGTTCGTCACCGAGCGCATGAACCGACTGCGCGGCAACGAACTCAAGGGCACCACCGACTCTATTCTGCCCTGCGCCGTGTGCGGCCAGTGGGCTCTCGCCGTCATCCCGAACGGAGCCCACTGCCACTTCTGCACCACCGATGTGAGCGCCGATGAATTGGCCCTGGCCTTCCAGGAGTTTGCCCCCGGCCACCCGGCCAACGAATGCCCCCAGTGCTGTTCGTCGACGCTGGCCTGCTTCGCCTTCATGGACGGCCCTGGCGATGAGTGGTTCTACTGCTTCACCTGCCAGGCCCGCTACAAGCCAGAGGAGTTGGCCCACTGCTCGGGGTGCGGGCACCTGTGGCCCCATGGTGGCGAAGGTGACGGAACAACGCAGACGCTGTGTGACGACTGCCGACGCCGCATCGAGGACGAGGAGTTGGCCAGCCAATGGTGACACCCGTTCCCGCCACCGGCCACGCGCTCACGCTGGCGACTGACGGCAACGAGCGCTCAGCCCGCTCCGCTCTCGCCAAGACCACACTGGACCCGCGCGACGAGTGGCCCCCTCACGCACGCCGACTCTACGACTACCTGGTGGCCCGCTACGGCGAGCACGACGCACTCCCCACCCTCGCCGCGGCCTGGATCGCCCACCAGCGATCCGACGGCACCCGCAAGACGTACGCCCAGAACTTCAAGATCCTGGAGACATACGCTCGGGAGCTCGGCGTGCACCCACTCGCCGTGACCTTCCTGGTCGCTGACGCCTTCGCGAACCACCTAAAGACATTCCCCACCCTCGTCTGGCGCGATGGGCAGCGCGTTCCAGAGGGCAAGCCGCGCGACGACGCCACCCGGCACAACGTCCTCTCCGCCTGCTCCTCCTTCTACAAGTTCGTGCTCCAGACCAAGGCTCTCCGCAAGGACCAGATGGACGCCAACCCCTTCGACGGAGTGCTGTATCCGGCCATCGATCCGCTGTTCACCCGTACCGAGGGCCTGACCGAAGCCGAGTACATCAAGCTCGCCCGCACCGCCCGCGACGAACACCCTGTCCGCCGCACCGCGTTCCGGCTGTACGTCCTGATCCTGGTGCTCTACCACCTGTGCCTACGCATCGACGCAGCACTCGGCGCCCGGATCGAGAAACTGGGCTACGACAAGGGCCACCACACACTGGAAGTGCAGATCAAGGGCGGCACCTGGGTCACCAAGGCGGTGCCACCGTTCGTGTGGCACGCCATTCAGACCCTCATCGCCGCCCGCACCGACGGCTTCATCTTCTGTACGAGCACCGGAAAACGGCTCGACGAGCCCTCTCAGTGGCGCGCCATCAAAGCCACCGCCAAGCGCGCCGGGCTCCCGCAGAAGAAGCTCGGCCCCCACTCACTCAAGCACAGTACGATCACCCACGCCTACGACCGGCCCGGCGCCCGTCCGGAGAAAATCCAGCACTGGGCCGACCACAAGGACCCGCGCACGACGCAGCGATACAACCAGCGCCGCGGCGCACTCGAGGGAAGCCCCGCGTACGACGCGGCCGCGTCCATGGCCGAGGAGTTGGAGGCCACGTAGAGATGCCGTTTGATCCCGAGCGTCCCGCCCCACCAGATGGGATGAAGCACAGCACGGCCCACGGCTACATCATCGCCGGACCTGACGACCGCGGATGCTGCGTGATCCACGAAATGTGGGTCGCCCCTGAGCACCGCGGAACCGGCGAAGGCCGCGCCCTGGTCGACTGCGTCCGATCGTGGGCACGCGAGCGGGAACTCGGTCCGCTCCTCGTCCACTGCTCGCCCCGTAACCAAAGCGGCCAAGCCTTCTACGAAGCCATCGGCATGCGCCCCGTCGCCATCGTCTACCAAGAGGATCTAGACGACGGCGCAGAGCACGGTCACTCCAGATCGCGATAGCGACATCGGACCCGGCTACGCAGGGGTCATGCCTTGCTTGCCCAGTAGTCAGCCAGCATCTCGCCCGGCCAGGCGGGCTCATGGACAGTGCCTCGCGGACCCATCTCGGCGAAGTACGGCGACAGGTCATAGATCTTCGTGCCGACCACTGCGTCCAGATCGGTCACGCGCAGCGTGAGTCCATCGACCTTGAGCAGTCGGGGGAAGCTCTGGGCCAGTTGGTTGGGGCGCCGGTGATTGCGGTGCGCGAACGTCCCGGTTGCCGGCCACGCCGTGTTCCCGCGTGGGCTCCGGGCGTGGTACTCGACGTCGTCGGGCGAGGCCAGGTTGAAGTGCCACACCACTACCAGGTGGGAGAACTCCCCGAGGCCCTGTACGGAGTCGAGGGGAAACTCGGCCTCGTCGAGCTGGATCACTGACTCGACGCCGCCCCAGTAATCGTCAGCGACCTCGGTGCGACCTTCGACGACTTCCCCGATCGGTTTGATCTCCAAGGTCATGCCCCAGCCCTTCGTCTCTGCCTCAATGACGTTGCGCTCAATCTACTTGCGCGAGGTACGAGGCTGCACGGGCGTCGAGCACGCCTACCGCTGGGATGCCGCGCTTGCGGTAGGGCGACAGCAGGTGGCGCATGTCGACGACTGTCTGCCGGGCCCGGCCGGAGTAGATGCCGTCCTCCATCGCGTCGAGGACGTTGGTCCACGTCGTGCAGGCTTCTTCGACGCCGCCCTGGGCGATTTGCGTTGCGCCCATGTACCCGAGGGTGACCGCGTGTGTGCGCCTGAACGCTGCGCCGCGCGTGCGCACGGAGCGCCGGAACTGCTTGACCGCCCGTTGGTGGTCACCGAGGTCCCGCAGGGTGCATGCGGTTTCGTGCGCCAAGGAAGCCTCACCGAAGAAGAAGGTCCGATCCGGCTCCCTGATCCCGTCGTGGGCGTTCGACAGGTCGTCCTCGGCGCGAAGCAGCGCCCGCGCTGCCTCCTCCTTGTGGCCGCTCGCGGCGAGGGTCCGCGCGTGCACGACGCCGAGGAGCGCTCGCTCGCGGGGTTTGGCGGCTGCATACCGCTCGCCGTGCACCGAAGCCTGCGCGATCTGGAGGGCGTCGCGGCGAAAGCCCAGGTCGAGCGCCTGGTGCGCCATGGCACGCAAGATGTGTCCGCTCAGGGGTGCGTCGCCTGACCGGGCAGCGAGCTTCACCGCGGTGTTGAAGCGCCGGAGCGCAACCGCATGCTCGCCGTTGTCGAAGGCCATCCAGCCCGACACGTACGCAAGCTCGGCGGAAGCCGAGAACATGGCACGTCGGGTCGCGTCGTCGGCGAACCGGCCCCGAAGAAAGTCGTGGGCCTCATGCTTCAGGTACTCGTCGACCGCCCGGCGGCCGTGGCCGCCACCACGCCGCTGGTCCATGCGAGAGAAGGCCAGGGTCAGCTCCCGCACGGTCTCGACGTCGCCGCGACCGACCCGTTTGCCCATCGAGGGCTCCTCGGCCGGCGGCCTCGACATCGCGTCCCACCAGGTCTCCTCGGGAAGGATCAGGGCCGCCGCGGAGTACACCCCACCCGCCAGCAGTCGACGCCGGTCCGTGTCCACGCCACTCCCCAAGTCGTTCAGCGCGATCAACGGATCAACGCGCCAGTCCAGCGCCCCCTGCGCTGGTGAGGTGGAAGCTGCGAACCCGATCTCTTGTGGCGTGATCTCACGCTTCAAACGACGGGACAGCGCCTGGCACAAGATAGCGGGCGCGATTCCCGACGGCTGGGTGCCTCCCACCCACATGCTGACGTGGGAGCGTCCGATCTTGGAGTTCTCACGCACGTCACCGTTCAGTGTCTCGACGGCGACCCGGTTGTACGCGGTGGCGGCTTGTGCTCGTGACCAGCCCGCTTCCAGGAGGAGTGCGGCCAGCCGCTCGTTTCTCTCGCGCGCCATCCTGCGCCCCCGCCGCTGAAAACGATCTTTGACCACGTTGACCGGACCCGCCCCGTCAGCAGCTCGGGGACGGGTGCAGATCCAACGTAGTGCTCAACTGCCTCTTGGCGCAGCCGAGGTGGCGGAAAGCCACCCTGGCCGCCTCACGGTGAGGAGTTCATCCGCTCGCTGACGTTCAGCTCAGGGAGGCCAGCAGATCGGAGGCCGCAGCCTCCATGGCGCCGGTCAGCGGCCCCGCCTTCCCCGTCCGTCGGTACGCCCGCGCCACGTTCGCGCACAGCATCAGCCGTGACAGCTGACCGGTCCGAGTGTTGAGGACGTCGGCGAACTCGTTGAGGACACGCGCGGCCAGGGCGGGGACCGACAGCGAGGCTGACCACAGACAGGCCGCGTCCCAGCCGGCGGGCGCCAGCCCCCAGTCCTCCCAATCGAGCAGCGTGAGCGGGGCGGCGGTCAGGTTGGCGTATCCGACGTCGCCGTGTGCGCACGTCCACTCCGCCACTGTCGTGTCGACCTGGTCGCCGTACACCTCCCCGATCCGCCTGGAGAGGTGGCCCTGCTGGACGCATACCCGGCTCGTTTCGTGCCGGGCCAGGTTCTCGAGCGCCGTACGCAGGTCGGCCCACCAGGCGTCTGTCAGGCCCGGGTCGCGGTCGACGGTGCCGGTCGGCGAGAGCGCCGGGGCGGCGGCGAGGCTCATCTCATCGACCCGCCACACCACCCCCCGGTCCTCGTCGCGCCATATTGAGCCCGCGAACCAGTTCGGTCGCGGCACGCCTTCGATCGCGACGGATGCCTCCAGTCCGGTCCACGACTGCGCGCTGAACGCGCCTGGCCGCACCCATGCCAGCCGCACCCACGTGCCCGCCGACGTCGGGAACCCGGCCGTCCCGTTGTACTTGGAGTAGTGGGCACGGTCGCGGTCGAGGACGCGACCGGTACGCTTCTCCGCTTCGGCAAGGACGTCCTCGTGGCTGATGGTCGACAGGTCATCCATGGTGGGCTGCACGGGCGGCCTCCTTTCCGCGTCCGGCCCGTTCCCGTAGCAGTGTGCGGTAGGCGTGAACCGTCTGCATGCTGGCCGCGATGCGGGTAGCGGCGGCGAGCTCGGCGAGGTGGTCCGGCTGGGAAGTGCCCACGGCGATCCTGCTGACGGAGGGGACGGCGAACGCTGCTGCCAGCCTGGCCTGGACGCTCGTTACGGCTGGCTGCCCTGGTTCGAGGAACAAGCCGGTGTCGACGCCGGACCAGACCGGATCTGATGGGTCGCCAGCAAAGGGTGCCATACCCCACACCGCCCTGCCACTTAGCTCGTGGGCAAGGTTCTCGGCGGCGTCGAGGACCGGGCCGGGCACGGCCAGCCCAGCCCGCACCATCACCACATCTGGCCGTACGGGTACCCCGGCCGAGACGGGGGCCAGCGGCAGCGGGTTCCACGTGGCGACCCCCCACGCCCGGCAAAGGCCCGCTGCCTGGCAGGCGGCGAGCGTCTCGCACGCGACTGCGAACCGTCCTGGATCGTGCTCGGGGTTGTGCAGAAGCACCGTGTCGGGCACCCGGCCGAGGGCTTCCCCTGTCTCGGCTACGGCGGCCCTCAGCCGGTCCGGGTCGAGGTCGTGGCCGTCGGGGAAGTACCCAACTTTGGTCGACACCTCGAACCGCTCCAGGAGTTCGCCTGCCTCACTCGCAAGCGCCCGGTGCCCGTCGTACCCGCTGTAGTTGTAGGCCGTATCGACTGCGGTGATACCGACCTCTAGAGCCCGTTCGAGGACAGCACGGGAGGGACCAGACCGGTATAGCCCGAGGACAATTCGTCGGTCAGCTCCGCGCACAGCCCCTCCCGGATCAGGATATCGGCGAGTTCCCCAGCGTTGACGCCCGTCTCAATGCCTGCTTGCTCGATCTCCACCGGCGCGCCGGACAGGAATAAGCGCAGTGCGGGCAGGGCCTTGCCGTGGAAGGTGAGGCGCTTGCCCATGGCGGTGACGGTGACGTGTTCGCCGTCCGGCTCAACGAGCGGCGGGAACTCGGTCACGCACACCACGGCGGTCGGCGGCCCGAACAGGCCGGAGGTCTGCACGTGCCGGGCGGCCGTACGCTCCTGCTCGCGGGTGGCAAGGAAGGCAGCCGGAGGGAACTCCTCGACCAGTCGGGCGGTCGCGGCCGCGAGCGCGGCGGTCTGCTCAGACTTCCCCTCCGCCGCGCCCCACCGGTGCAGGTCCGTACGGAACGTCACCTCGCGCCGGCACTGGTCGGCCAGCCACGTCAGCCAGTTCACTCCCGTGCGCTTCACGAACCCGAACGTCAAGTGCAGGCTGTACCCGTCGCCGCTGTCGGTGCGGGTGGCCTGGTGCCAGTGGCCTCGGGGTATGTGCATGACGTCCCCGGCCTTGAGCGTCCCCCGCCATATGGACTGGTCCGGCGGGGTGTTGTTTGGCTCGGCGTCCCGGTACATCGGCACCGGTCGGGACGCACCACGCACGTCCCACGACTTCTCACCAGCCACCTGCATGATCACTACGTCATGGTCGTCCCAGTGCAACGCGAACCCGGCTGCGTCTTGGGTCGTGAGGTATGCGTTCACCTGGACGAGCTCGCGGGACCACCACTGCAATGCCCGGCAGGCGACCTCAAGGGTGGGGTCAAAGAAGTCGAGTTCGTCGAGGACCAGTGTGCAGCCCTCGCGCATCAGCGCCCCAAGGCGCGTCATGTTCGCGAAGCGGATGCCCTGCCCGCGGCGGGTGACGGTGTTGGTGAAGTATTCGCCGGGGTGAAGCTCACGCCCGTCCTGGAACGCCCGGAACTGGGGGTGGGATAGGCCGCGCCGCATCACCGTGTCGAGAAGCCGGGCCGGCGTCATCAGCCTCGGGAGAAGGGCTGGGGTGGGGATGCTGCCCCTGGTGAACGCGGAGCCCATGGGGGTCGGGCCGTCCCAACCGAGCGCGGATTCGATGGCGTGAACAAGCTGGTGCTGCACATGTCCTCCGGGAAGCGTGAGGGGGTGGGCCCGCCGCAGATCACGGCGGGCCCAGGTGCGGAGAAGCGGCGCCTACGCCTCGGGGTGGTTCAGGCCGTCGCGGTTCTCTCCGTCGTCCCCGGCGGAGGTTCCGGTGGGGTCGGACTCCTGAGTGTCGAAGCGGTCCTGCACACGGGCCAGTTGCTCGACGGCGATCAGGAGCCCGGACTCGCCGACGCTGCTGGACGGTTCTCGGTTGGCCATGGTCGTCCTCGCTCACTTCCGGTGAAGGGGGCTAATGACGTGCTGTGGTGCCCTGGAACCCTGCCTTCTCGAACGGATGTACGCAAGGGTGTGAATGAGCCCGCGCCCGGTGGTCTAGGCAAGCCGGGGTTCCCCGTGATACCCACACGCATGGGCGCTCCTACAGGTACGCCCTCAGCCGCGCAGATTCTTGACCATGACCGCGTACACCGGAGAGTCGGCGAAGGGCTGCTGCTCGCCGGCCTTGTGGTAGCCCCATGTCTCGTACATGTCCTGCACCTTCGGGTGGGTCACGTCGACCAGGAGCACGGCCAAGTCCTCGCCGCGGCCGCTCAGCAGCGCTTCGTGTAGCCGCTCGGAGATACCCTGCTTGCGCCACTTCGGGCGCACCATGACCTCGGAGACCGCGTACGTCGCGGTGTAGCCGTTGTTCGGCTTGAAGGAGGTGGAGCGCCACCACTCTCGGCCGGGCTGCAGCGGGGCGCCGTACGCGAACCCGGTCGGCTCCTCGCCCTCAAACGCGACGACGCAGGTGAAGCCATTCATCGCAGACCAGTGGTCGACGAACCAGGGGAACCGCTGGTTGAACTCGCTATCCATGGCGTCGGCGTAAGAGTCGGCGTGCACGTCGATCAGCATTTGCCTGAAGCCTTCGGGGAGGCTTCCGTGGTTGTAGTGGCGCAGGTCGATCAGCCTGGTCACGCTCGACTCCATTCTTCTCGCATACGGTCTGCCCAGTCGCGGGCGTACGCCGTGGACGGCGCTAGCCGGAACAGGTCTCGGTGGAAGTCTCCGATCAGGGTGCGCATGCGTCCAGGGAGCGGAGCGCCGTCCATGATCTGGAAGACGGTGGCCGCCGTCGCCGTAGCCTGCTCGGGCTCGCCTTGCCGTAGCTGGGCGAGCGCGAGCTGACACGTCGCCAAGGCGCGGTTGCGTTGGAACTCAGCCGGGATCTTGGCGAGCGCGCGGTGGGCCATCGCCTCGGCGTCGGCGGACTCCCCGTTGTGGTTGAGGATGATGGCCGCGAGGTGGTTGAGCTCGGCCGGTCCGTAGAACGCGGTCCAGCGCGGGCGGTCGTCCTCGACGGCCTTCCGAAGGGTCTCTTGCGCCGAACCGAGGGCCCTCTTGGCGGCCTGGGCGTCACCCATCGACGAATGGGCGAGTGCGAGGCGCACGCGGCCCATGGAGCTGAAAAAGGGATCGCTGCGTGCCGCCTTTGACGCATTGGCCGCCTGGGCGGCTGCAAGCTGTTCCGGCCAGTTCTTCCGCTGGTAGGCGAGCATCGCGACGTTGATCCATACCCGCATCCCCGTCGGGGCGTCTTGGGACAGGCCCGCGAAGGTGGTGGCCTCGTGGAGGTGTGCCTGAGCCGTGTCCAAATCGCGCAGGTCGATGCATGCCCAGGCCGCGATGGTCGTGTACTCGGCGGCGAGCGCGTACAGGGCGCGGCGCACGGTCTCGCTGGCGTTCTGCTGCTGGAGTTCCAGGATTTCGGCTCGGCCTGCGAGGGCTGCGGCAGCGAGGGATCGGTGTCCGCCCTGGCGGTCGTCGGCTTCTACGAGCTTGTTCATGCCGGCTGACGCTCGGGCCACGTCCGTCATGCCGACCGAGCGCCGCTGTTTCCCGACGGGCAAAGCGGCGGCCGCCGTTCCTGTGGTGGCAACGATGAAGTCGCGACGCCGCACGGGGTCCTCCGGAGGATGTTGCATGGAGCTGGGAGCGCTGAACCCTAAGTCCGCCACGGGGCAGCCGAACACACGCTCAAGTGCTATGCAAGTGCGGCCGATTGGGCGTCGGGTCGTCCCGTTGAGCAGGTTCCGGATTGTGCGTGACGACATGTCTCCCGTTCTGCCGGTGACCTCCAGCAGCGCATGGTTACAGCTGTCAGCCAACTCATCCTGAGTTAAGCCGAGTTCATCCATCCGCTTCTGAAGGATGACGTTCGCTCCCATGCACTGAAAGTAGTACCGCCACCCTTGAAGTGCCCAGAACCTAGGTAACGGGAACGCAAAGTCTTCCGGTTTGCGGTGATGCACGGACCCGGAACTCTTCCTGTTCCCCCATCACCGAGCGTCGTTGACTGAACATCAGCCGTCACGCCGGACTCGGCATGACGACATGGAGGGCAGCTCCGCTCTGCGTCCCGCGTCGAACTGGGCTCCCTCAGATGATCTTTGACCACCTTGACCACCTCCAGCCCCTTGACCCCATGCCAATCGCACCGGTTAAGCGGTTCGCTCTTGTAGGCCAGCTACTCGACGAGCGGGAGCACCCCACATGAACTCCTCTACTGGCAGGTCCACCCCCGTGATTGCCGTACGACTGGGCGGCGTCGGCCCGCAGTTGCGCAGTGGGACTGGCTCCCGATGAGCCCCGCCACAGCCGTCGCCACGGTCGCTGCAGAACTGCTGCAACGGACCGCCCGCGGCTTCGCGGTGGCTTTCACGCCGAAGGAAGACCGTGTAGGGCGCATGCGCCGGATCACGGTCGCGCACCTGCGGCTGTGGCGGGTGACTGGGCCGATCGCGGACGACATCGTGCTCGCTGTCTCGGAGCTCGTGACCAACGCCATCCAGCATGGCGATGGGGACGTCGCCTTGGAGGTCCTCTGCACCGACGATGAAGTGCGGGTCGAAGTCACGGACGGTAGCCCGGAGCCCGCTCAGCTCAGCAGTGCTCAGCCCGGCGACGTCTCTGGCCGGGGCCTTTTCATCGTCGCGGTCCTCTCCCTGGAATGGGGTGTGAGTGACGACGGCCGTAAGACCTGGGCCCGGTTCCGCGTCCCCGCGGGGAGGCCGTGATGATGACCACGCGCCCGCGCCCCGCCCCCGAGCCATGGACTCCTCCTCACGACGCCGACGTACTGGCGGCTTTCGCTGGCCGGCTGAAGGTCTGGAAGCCACTCGATGTGGACGCGCTGCTGGACGACGTCGCAGATGCCTTGGACGACTTACCGCCCACCGCGATGGACATGCCGGATCTACTTCAGCGCCTCCATGCCCATCTCGGCCAGCTCGCGACCATCTCAATCGCCAACGAGGCCAGCGAGAAGGAAGACGACGTTGCCCGCCTGCTCGTCCGCGGCGAGACCCTGCGGGCCTCTCCCCTTCCATCCGAGCCCGCCAAGGCCCAGGGGCACCTGCGCCAGGTCGGTTGGGTCGTCAACGAACTCGTTGAACGGCTCGTCGAGGCCCAGTACATGAAGGGAACGGAATGAGTACGGCTGCGGCGTCCCGCCCCAGGCCCCATGCGCGGCTCCTGGCCGCACGGGACGCCTTCGACTACGACTACTTTCGCGAGCGGCTGGCGGACCCCGGTCTCGCCGACGCTGGCGTCGCGGTCGCACTCTTCCGCATCCCACTGCTGGCCGTCCCAGTGGGCGGCGAACGACGCGGCGGATACACGAGCTTCCAGCAACTCGTGGACGCCGTTCAGGCCCACGCGCTTCTCAGCACCGTTCCCGGCTTCCCGGACCTGCGTATCGGCTGGTCGCCGTATCGCGACACCTGCCACACCGTCGAGTGGGGCGAACCCAGCCCCCCTTGGTGGGCGAGCGACGAGGTATTCGGCCGCTTCTACGGCTACGGCGCCAACGCCATCGCTGCCTTCGTACGGCATCGCTCACAGACTCCCTCTCCAGAGTTCTCCGAACCGTGTTCCCCCACGGCCCAGAGTCACTTGGAGGGCGCCCAACTTCTCACCGCGGAAGTGAGATTCGACGCGTCGTGCTGGCGGATCGCTCATGCCCAACAAGGAGGAGAACAGTGACCACGACGACTGTCGCCAGGATCATCCTCGCCCCGAGGGAGCAGCAGGTCCTCGAGGGCCTGGCCGACGGGAGCACGCTGGCCGTGGTCGCGCTGGACCTCAAGATCCGCGAGGGCACGGCTGCGGGCTACCTCAAGCTCGCCAAGCGCAAGCTGTACGGCATGAGCGAGAACGCTGCCGCGCTCGCCGTCGCCTACACCACCGAGGCCATCGCCCGCCCGCAGCTCCTAGACCCCGAAGCGCTGTTCCTGCCCGATGACCAGCGTGACCTCGTGCCGCTCCTCGCCCGTGGCATGGCGGCCGCGCAGATGGCCACCGAGCTGAAACGACCGGTCGACATCATCCGCAGGGACGGCCGTGACCTCCTGACCAATCTCCGGGCCATGAACCGCGCCCACGCCATCAAGAGGTCCTGGGAGTTTCAGGTCCTGACTGCGGAGCAGGTGGTTGCATGGCTGCGCTGACCCCCGCCGTCCCGGACAAGGTTGAGGTCCTGGCGAATGTTGAGACGGTGCGCGCCTGGGACCTGAAGGGCCCTGAACGCCCCTCCGTCCAGGACGCGATGGGCATGGTTGAGCAGTTCACCGAGTTCGGCCGGACCGTCGCGGAGGACTTGCGGACCCAGTGCCTCGGCATTCCCGCGGACTCGGAGGCCGGGCGAAGTGCGCAGACCATCCTCGGTGAAGCCGACCGTCGGCTTTATGCCTCACCCCCGAACCCCCTCAGCCAACAGGCGGCCACGCACCGCGCGCAGAACCTCGCCCGGCTCGTGAAGGGCCTGCTCCGCGCTGCCGGGCAGGTCAGCGAAGCACAGGCCCGCGCTACACCGAGACCGCTACGGAGATAGCCCCCAGGACTGGGACCTCCTGCCTGGCCATGTGGACCACCGCGCCCGTGCGCGGAGGAGCCAAGGCCGTCCCCCGAGGCGGAGGTGGCGCCAAGACTTCGCGCCCCGGCTGCGATCTGTGTGGGGAGCAAGCAGCCGGCCCGTTCAACCGCCCGCCCGTCGTCGGCGACGGGCGGGTGCACCACCCGGTAACCGGTCCTGCGAAGACGGCTCGGTGCCGGACGTCACGTGTGGGGAGGAGCCCATCTCCTCCCACCGGGTTCCTCCCCACACGAAATTACTCAACCCCAGATGCCGGGGTCCACGCGGTTCACCGCGTGAACCGATGACTCCGGAGCCCTTGCACCATCAGCCCACTGCCCCAAGGAGGCACGTAATGACCGTTCAACTGGAGCACCCGGTCACCATCGAACAGCCGCCCGTCGACGGCACCGCTGTCACCGACGACCCGTTCCAGCTCGACATCACCTTCATCGAGGGGACGCCGGCGACCGAGACGGTGCTGATGTGCAGCACCGGCGACAACTGCGGCAGCTCCTGCCCGAGCGCCTGCACCACCTCGTAAGACAGGTCAGCCCGATGGCGGGGGGGGGGGGGGGGGGGGGGGGGGGGGGGGGGGGGGGGGGGAGGAGGAGGGGGGGGGGGGGGGGGGGGGGGGGGGGGGGGGGGGAGGGGGGGGGGGGGGGGGAGGAAAATAG
>NZ_JBWKDT010000017.1:0-148872 GCF_056435785.1 Streptomyces sp. NPDC043870 | reverse complement strand
CATGCCGAGGACCGTCTTCAAACCCTCACCCCAGCCGCCGGGCCCGGCGCACAGCTCGCCCCCCCCCCCCCCCCCCCCCTCCTCCCCCCCCCCCACCCCCCCCCCCCCCCCCCCCCCCCCCCACCGCCGCGCCGGTCCGTCACCCGCGAGTCCACCGAGCACGTCAGCCGCGCGCCCCGGGCCCGTCAACCGCAAGTGGCACGTCGCCGCGCGCGCCGGACCGTCAACCGCGCGCCCGAAGCCCGTCAGCCACACGCCCCGGCCCGTCAACCGAGCGCCCCGGGCCCTCAACCGCGCGCCCCGGCCCGTCAGCCACGCGCCCCCGGGTCGTACTGCGCCAGCGACGCCTGCACCGAGCGCGCGTACGGGCCTTCCCACCAGGGGATCGTCTCCACCAGCACCGGCTTCGTGCCGGACGCCAGCACGAGGGCCCGGCCGGGCGGCATCGAGCCCAGGTCGGAGACCTGCAGCACGCGTTCACGGCGTACGGACTCGTTGACGCTGCGGTTGCCGGACCACCCGCCGAACTCCGACTCACGGGTCGTGGAGAAGTCGCGCAGCTCGAACTCGCCCGCCAGCTCGGAGAGATCGCCGAGGAAGCGAGTGTCCGAGACACCGCCGCCGTAGACCCGGACGTTCGCGGCGGACCAGAGCTTCTCCATGCCGCGCTCGCCCCACACCTCGATGCCCTGGGCCCAGGACTGGAGGATCGTCATCAGGATGATGCCGCGCGAGCCGTAGTGCGAGTAGAGGTCGGGCAGGGCGCGCCAGCGGCAGACGTTCGCCGCCTCGTCCAGGACACCGACCAGGGGGAGCGGCAGCCGGCCGCCCCGCTGGGTGGTGGCGTACTCCTCGGCGGCCTCGACGACGGCCACGGTCAGGGCGGTCACCAGCGGGCCGGCGGAATCGCTGCCCTCGCGGGAGAGCGAGTAGAGGGTGGAACCGGTGCGGACGAACTCGTGCGGGTCGAACTCGGGGCGGTCGTCGTCGTCCGGGTACGGCGTCACCCACTTGTTGACCTCGGGGTTGATCAGGCAGGACGCCATCTGCTGGGCGACGCCGTAGATGCCGCTGCGCTGCTTGTCGGGGGCGGTGATCACACCGGCCAGGGCGTCGGCGGGCATGAGGTGCCCGGCGCCGCGCAGGATGCGCTCCGGGGTGTCGTCCTTCGGGTTGGCCAACCAGGTGTAGATCTGGGTGATCGAGGACTTGGCCGTGGCTGCCGCGAGCAGCAGGTTGGCGAGCAGGTCCTGTCCGGCGGGGTCGAAGAACGCGTCGGTGGAGGCGTCGGCGTCGCGCGAGCCCGAGGCGAAGTGGTCGGCCAGCTTGCGGGCCTTGGCGACATCGGTCACGTACGTGAGCGGGTTCCACCACCAGGCGGGCGGCTCCTGCGCGACCTGCTGCGGGTCGAAGACCCAGACCTGCCCGCGGGACTGGCGCGGGCCGCGGGTCGCGTCGACGATGTCCCGCTTGTTGGAGGTGACGAGCACCGCGCCGGGGGCGTCGAGGATCGCGGGGATGGCGCGCCGGGTCGTCTTGCCGGTACGGGGACCCCAGATGTCGATGTGCATGTCCTCGAAGGAGCCGTACAGCGGCTGTCGGCCGCGTACGGAACGGCCGATGAAGACGCCCGGCACATTGCCCTGCACGCCGAGGCGCTCCGCGGTCGCTGCGGCGCCCTTCATGGTGAGCTTGCCGAGCTCCTCGCCCTTCGCGAGATGGCGGGCCGCGCCGTCCACGTCCGGCTTGTTGCGGACGCGCTGGCGCACCCGGTACCCGGCGAGCGCGACGATGCCGAGCAGCAGCGCCTCACCTGCCGCGATGGCGCTCGACGCGCCGCCCGGCCAGGCGTAGTCCCCCTTGACCATGGCCACGGCGAAGGAGAACGGATTGCCCGGCGGGGCCGCTTGGCCGTCGAAGGACGCACCGAGCCGGGCGGCGAGCCAGGCGCCGCACAGAAGGAGGAGGACGGTGCCCACGAGGAGGACGATCTCGATCGTCCAGTCGTCCTCGGCGCGGGGCTTCTTCCGCTGTTCGATGGTCATGGTCGGGGCTTTCCTTCCGCTGAGGCCCGCTGCGAGCCTGCTTCCGCGCCGTTACGCATGTGAGTCGCCGCCCTTGCCGTCGGACTCGACCGCGTTGGTGCCCTGCGGGATCGGCACCCGGTAGACAGCGGTGATCTTGTCCTGTACGTCCCAGGTGCTGAATTCGACGTTCTTGCCGGGGCGCGGGGCGTGGACGATCTTCTTGCCGGCCGGGTCCCACACCATGCCGACGTGCTCCGAACCCCGTGAGCTGGGCCGGAAGAAGATCAGGTCGCCGGGCTGGGCCTCGCTCAGATCGATCTTGTACTTCCGGAGCCTGTCCTCCTGCTCGAAGGTGGTCGCCCCGATATTGATCTTGCCGTTGCTGGCCTGGTAGTAGGCCCACTGGGTGTAGCTGGAGCAGTCGAACGTGGTCGGGTTCCTGCCCTGCAGTCGCGGAGCCCCCAGGACGTACGGCACACCGAGGCCGCGCTGCGCCCAGCCGAGTGCGGCCCGCACCACCGGGTCGTCGGAGTCCGGCAGTACGCCGGTCACGCCGGCGCCGTCCGGGGCGACCGGGGTGCCGTTGCCCTCCTTGGCGCAGTCGGCGTACTCGGCGTCCTTGCCGCCGTCACCGTTCCCGCCGGGCACACTGCCGTAGTCGGGGCTGGCGGAGACCTTGCCCTCCAGCCAGCCCTCCGGGTCGACCATGCCGGGCCCGCGGTCCTGGCCGCCGACGAAGGGATTGTCGACGCCGGGGACCCGTACCTCCCAGTGGAGGTGCGGTCCGGTGACATTGCCGGTCGCGCCGACCGTGCCGATCTGGTCCCCGCGCTTGACGGTGTCGCCGACCGAGACCGAGACGGTCGTCTGGTGGGCGTACAGGGTGATCACACCGTTCGCGTGCTCGATGTGGGTCTCGTTGCCGTACGAGCCGCCCTTGGCAGTCTTCACCACCTTGCCGTCGGCGGGGGCATAGATCGGGGTGCCACTGGAGGCGGTCAGGTCGAGTCCGGTGTGGTACCCGAGACTCCACATGCCGCCGCGCGCACGGTACTTCGTGCCGATCTGGTACGTGCCCTTCTTCATCGGCCACTGCCAGCTCTTGCCGTTGGCGGGCTGCGGCTCGTCGAAGGGCCGGGCCGCCGGTGCGGACAGCGGACGGGAGTACGAGACCGGCGCCATCGCGGTCGCCACCTCGTCCCCTTCCCCGCTTTCGCCGTTGCCGTCGAGGGGCGGGGTGGACCAGGAGCGGGGCCCGGAGGCCGCGATGCTCAACGCCTTGCTCGGGACGGCGTTGTTGCCGACCGGCTCCGGGATGTCCGACTGCTTCCCGAGAGTGGGGAAGTCCGGGTTCTTCTCCACGGTCTTCTTCAGATGCGCGTACCAGTCCTTGATCAGGTCCTTGTCACCCGTGAGGGGGCCGCGGTAGCGGGCGGCCTGGGTGAGGACCACGCGCATGTAGATGGTGTTGTTCTTCTTCGATCCGGAGTAGGACCGAAGCGCTTCCCAGGCGTCGGTCTCGGCGCCCTTGGCGTGCAGGAAGTTGGCGGCGGCGAAGGCCGCGTCGTCGATGTTGTACTTGTCCTTCGTGCCGTCGCCGTTGCCGTCGGCACCGTAGTCCGTCCAGGCGTCGTCGCCGAACTGCAGCAGACCCATGTACCCGGCGCTGTTCTTGCCGCCCGGTGCCGCGGACTTGTCCTGGCCGAACTTGGTCTCCTGGTACATCTGCCCGGCGATCAGCGTCCAGTCGAGACCGTCGTAACGTGCCGCGGCCCGCATCGACGCGAGGATCATCTTCGGGGGTATCTCGTGACGTGCGGTCCTGCTCGGCATGTAGGCCTTGCCCGCCGGCATGATCGGGCTGGTGGCGGCCTTGTCACCGGTGTTGCCCGCCTGGGCGTTGTCACCGTAGTCACCGCACGCGGCCTGGGCGGTGCCGCCGCCCAGCCCGCCCACCATCCCGCTGATCATCACGATGGCGAGGAAGCCGACACCGGCGACCGGCAGCAGACCGCCACCGCCGATGAGCAGCAGCATCTTGCCGCTGCCCTTCTTCTTGCCGCCGTCGCCGCCCTCCCCGCCCTGGCCTGCGGCCAACTGGGCCGCGTTCTTGGCCGACTTGGCTGCCTTGGCGGCTTTGGCCGCGGCCGCCAGTACGGCAGGAGCCACCATCGGTGCGTCTCACTCCCCCGTCTCGTCGGACGCGCCCACGTTGCCCAGGCCGTACAGGTCGAACGCGGAGATCTTCCACTCGCCGCCGCTCTTCTGGACGCTCACCAGCCAGGAGTTGGTCTCCGTGCCGGTCGCCCTGCCGTCCTCGGAGCGGGTCGCGGTCACCTTGACCACGCTGGAGATCGTCTTGCCACTGCCGCGCGTGAGGTCGTCGGCGATCATCGCGTCGCGGACCACGACCGCTTTCCCCTCGGAGCTGCACCGGGCGGCGAGACAGGCGTCCCACTCCTTGCCGGAAGGCAGGGTGGTCTCCTGCTTCAGCGCCTCGTCCCGGGTGGTGAGCGCGAGCAGCGGGGACGCCCAGGAGGCGTCCTTGTCGGTGTGTTGGTACGTGTTGATGCCCGCCATGTAGCCGGCCATCACCCGGTGCGCGGCCTCCACGTCGTCCAGCGGGACGATGGGGGTGGCCGCGGCTCCCGGAGAGGTTCCGGAGTCCTTCGCTCCGCCGTCGGAGCCGGAGTCCCGGGAGTCCCCGGAGCCCTGAGTGGCGCCCGCGGCGGGCTTGCCTCCGGATACGGCGTCCGTGTCGTCCTCCCCGTCGAAGACGGTGAACAGCACCAGGGCACCGACGAGCAGAACGCCCAATACCGCCAGGGCGAGTACGGCACTTCTCTTGTTCTCGGCGGGTGACTCCACCGTCCCGGGCCTCCCTCAGTCAGGTCGCCGGGACACGGTAGGTGGAGGGACGGCTGCCGGACTGCTCATTTTCCTCACGAGGAAAAGCGCGGAAAGCAGACGGGGAATTGGGGAATTGCGCAGGGGATGCACACGAGGAAACCCGTGAGGGGAATTGGTGAAGGCCCCTCGGGAGATCCTCACAGGTCCGGACCAACGCCCGTCGTCGCCTCACCCGGCGGCGTGCGCCCCGGGGTCGTACGGATCCACGGGAAGCGGCTCGAAGGGGTACGCCGTGTGGCCGTCCTTGGGCGAACAGGCCGCGAACGGGCCCAGATCCGGGTCCATCAGCACCCGAAGATGCGGATCGGCGTGGTGCAGCCACCAGGTGGACATGCCGAGCGCCGGGTCCTGACGCAGATGCTCCCAGGCCAGCCAGAGCGCGGAGAGCCGGGCGCCCGCTTCGGGGTGCTCCCACCAGCGAGGACACCAGGTGGCGGACGAGCCGTTCACCCGGCGCCGCACCATCTGCGAGAGGTACTCGGTGACGAAGACGAAGACGTCGGCGTAGTAGAACTCCAGGTCGTCTTCGGCTGACTGCTGCTGACTCTGCTGCCCGCCCTGTTGCCCCTTCTGCTGCTCCCACTCCGCGTCGGCGGCGAGCAGAGGGAACGCCTGGCACAGCTGGTCCCGAGCATCTTCCCGGCGCCCCAGTTCCTCCAGCACCCAGTCCCGGAGCTCGGCCTGGGCGGCGACCGTGGCTGCTGCGTCACCGGCCTCGTCCGCGGTCACCACGCGTTCCTTCCAGCCGTCGAGCCGACGGCTGTGATGGTCGTCCTCGTGTGCCGACCGGGTCCCGGCCAGGAAGAACGTCAGCTTCATGTGCATGCCGTCCCAGGCCTTGGTTGTGGCGAAGAAGACTGCCTTCTCCGCCATGATCCGGGCGATCTCGACGTGGTCGCTGCTCAAGGACGTGCCTCTCACGGTGGGCGTGGCTGTCGGTCAGTGCTCGATGCCGGGCTGGGCAGGAGCGAGCACCGGGGCGGGAGCATGGGCGGGGGCCGGGAGTTCGGCCACCGGATTGATGACACCGTGGCCGGTGGGACCGCGGGGGGCCGCAGGGCGGGCGACCGGGCGTACGGACGCGCCGACCATGAAAGCGCTCCCCTTCTGCGGGGGCTCCTTCTCCGCCGTACGTGCCAGCAGCTCGTCGTAGCTGTTGGCGGCCGACAGCTGCCACATGGCGACTTCGTGCGCCGTCCGCTGGTTCTCGGGCACGTCGATGGCGGCCAGCTTCGCGGCGAAGTCCTTCGGCGAGTTACGGACGTCGAAGTCCTCCATCCGCACCTGACACCGCATGCCCTCGTCCGCGATCAACTCGTCGATGGCGGGCGGCAGATGCTCGTGCCGGGGCATGGGCACGGCGAACTTCACGCCCTCCTTGCCCACCTTGGGATGCGCGAGAAGAATCGGCAGTTCGTCCTTGCCGAGGACGGTCCTCTCGGCGATGTCGGGCACGAAGGCGACGACCGGCCCTTGTGCGGCCTCGGCATAGCGCTCTGAGAGCTTTACCCATGCCTGGTCGACAACGCTCTTGAGCTCGACACCGTCCACACCGAAGTCCCGCTCGAGGACTCTCTGCACCAACTCACCCTCGAGGCGGTACGAGTCCATCTGCCGGCCCCCCTCCGTCTCCTGCAGAACCTGCAGCCCGCGGGACGCTCCGCACGCTCGTGCCAGGAATCGGTGCTGGATGGGCCGGTCTGCCCCCTCGGGCTGGGACTCATAGGACCAGAAGGCACGGGTGGTGCCCCGGTCCTCGGCGGTGACGGACCCGTGCTCGCCGATGTCACGGATGAAGGACAGCAGATCGGGGGCAGCGGTCCGGCCCGGTGTGCTCGCGGCAGCCTGCCAGTCCTCGTAGATTTGGCGTGCCAGCACACCCGCCTCCTCCTCGTTCGAGGGAGTGGCTGCTTGGTACTCCTCCGCGAGCCGGAACGCCGTGTCGATCTCCTCCTGGGTAGGAGGGGCGTCGAACATTATCGGCGCCTCCGCGAACCCTCAGGGGCGAACACGTCCAGCGCGACCGTCGCACTGCCCGGCATGTCAGTGGTCCACGTCGGAAACGACACCGACTGCACGAGCACGAAGAACGCCTGGCCGGGCGGGTCGCCCACAGGCTTCCAGAAGGCCAGCCGGTACGGGCTGCGCGTCTCCAGCCGGGACTCGCGCCCCCGCCAGAACCTGGGCTCCGGCGGCTCGGGGAAGTCCGGCGCGTCCCAGGCACCGCTCCAGACCGCCGGGCCCATCGCACCCTCGGCTGCCCGCAGATACTCCGGCCACGCCGCATCGGCGCGAGAGACGACATCGCTGTTCTCCGTCGCGGCGGAGGCCCTCAGGCGCGAGGCGTAGTGCGTCAGACCGTGGACCGGGGTCCACAGGCCGTCCGACCAGAAGGTCATCTCTCCGCCAGTGCGCGTACGCACCTCGAGATTCCGCTCGACGGTCCGCGGCTGCCAGCCGTACCGTCCGCACCAGTCACGGAATTCCGGCGATCCGCCCTGCGGCGGGCCCGCCCACACCGAGGCCCAGTCCACCCCTTGCAGCCCCGTCAGCTCGGCAGCCAGATCCTGGGCGGTGCGACCGGTCTTCTCCGTCGGCATCGTCTCTCCTCAGCTCGATCCGCTCACTCGATACGCGTGCTCGACCGTATCCCGGTCAGAACTCCCGCTCAGGTGAGGAAGATTCCGAGGACCAACAGGCCGATGACCACGGCGCCCATGATGAAGCGGGCCTTCGGGTCGTCGCGCTCCCACAGGTCGTGGACCACGGCCCAGCCCGTCAGGCGGGCGGCGCGGCCGTCGTGGAGACCCGTGCCGCGGCCCGGCTCGGAGTCGTCGGATCCGTCCGCGCCGCTCTCGGCTGCCGGATCGTCCGGGCCGAGGATGTCGGTCGTTCCCTGTTGCTCCTGCGCGACCATGACCAGGCCTTCAAGGAGTTCGGGCATGGTGTGCGGGGTGAGGGGATAGACGACGGAGCCGTACTCGGTCTGCAGGCACAGCCTCGCTTGCCAGGGGTTGCCCGGCTCGTAGCCGTCGATCCAGGCGGCCTGGGCACCGATGACCTGCGCGGGCGGGGCGACGGGTGCGGTGGCGGGTGCGGCGCCTTGAGGCGTGGGGGCCGGCGGGGCCGCGGCGGCATGGGGTGCGGTCTGCTGCGGGTGGGCGTACTGGTCGCTCAACTCTCGTCCTTCGGGATGTCGGTGACAGCTCAGCGCCCGTCCCCCGGGCACGAACCCGCATTCTGACCGAGCGCCGGCGGCCTCCGCCCGCCCCGGATTCCCGCGCATTCCCCGGAATTCCGTATGAGGATTCCTCAGGATTCCCCAGCTTTCCTCGTGCGCCCTCACGCTTTCCCCGCCTGGGAAAAGGCGGGAGCCGATGCGCTTTCCGTTTGCCACACTGCCGTCCGCACCTGGCCTCACCAGGGCCCGCCGCACGCCCGACCGGCGGACGGGGATCACACGCGGGGAGAGACCGAGTCGATGACGGACCACAGCAGCTCTGCTGGCGGGGTCGGCGGAGGCCAGCCTTCCGGGCAGCCGGCGCAGTTCGGCCCTGCGGAGCAGGCCGCCTGGCAGCAGGCACAAGCGCAGGCGCAGGCACAGGCACAAGGGCACGGACAGCAGCAGGGGCAGCCCCACCACCAGGGCCAGTATCAGCACGCACAGCCCCAGCCCCAGCAGCCCCAGGCCAACCACCAGCCGGCGCCCGGTCCGTACGGCTATCCGACAGCCGCGGCCCCGGCCCCGGCCCCCCAGCAGCAACTGCCCTCGGAAGCAGCGCGCGCACAGGTCGCCGCGGCGTGGGTGCGCCGCGCCCCGCAGGCCGCGGTGCCGCCCAGCGAGGCCGCCGTGCCGACCCTGCCGCCGCGCGCCAGCCGGCCGGCGGGTGAGTCGAAGAAGGACAAGCGGGAGCGGGCGAAGGCCGAGCGCAAGGCCGAGTACGAGCGCAAGAAGGCCGAGCGCGAGGGCCGTAAGCAGGGTGGCGGCACGGCTCCGGCGGCCGGCCACCCGCACGCGGCCCCCGCCGCACGCACGTCACCCACCACCACCGCCGCACCGGCGTCCGCCGCACCGCAGCCCAGGGCCTCGGCACGCGCCGGCGCCGGGTTCGATGTGCCGCGCCCCGGTGGGCGGCTGCCCGCCGGTGGCCGGCGTACCCATGTCGCGCTGCGTGCCACGCTCTTGATCACGACCTGTGTCTTCGCGCTCGGTTCCTGCGGTGTCATGGGCCTGGCGATCGGCAAGTCGTCCGGCGCGCAGACCGCGGCCCTGGACGACAAGGACGTGACGCGTTACCGCCTCACCGAGTTCCCGACCCAGGCCGCGGCGACCTTCGCCGAGGAGTACGCGAAGCTCTGCATGACGTACTCGCCGAAGAACGCCGACGCGCGCCGTGAAGCCCTGACCCGCTACGCCTCGACGGGCGTCGACCGCGACTGCGGCTGGGGCGGACAGGGTACGCAGAGCGCCACGCTCGCCACCTGGGACGGGACCGTCGAGGAGCTTCCCGAGTACGGAAAGAACGGCCGGTACCTGGGAGTTCAGGTCACGCTGTCGACCGGGCGCGTCACCACCCTCTCCGTACCCGTGTACGTGAAGGACCTGGCCACCGCGTCGGGGCTGCGCATCGTCGGCGACGTGGGGGAGATGCCGTTGCCCGTGCGCGGTACCGCGCCCGAAGTGGACCAGGACGACGAAGTCGTCGACCAGGATCTCTCCGACCAGCTCAAGGCGAAGGTACTGCCCGGCTACTTCGTGGCCTGGTCGGCTTCCGACACGACGTCGATGACCCGCTTCACCACCACCGACGCGACCCACGCGGCGACCACGGGACTGGCCGGCGCGCTGTCGGCGCCGCAGGTCCGCGACGTGGCGGCCCTGGCGCCGGCGGGCACCGACGACGGCGACGAGATCACGTACAAGGACGGCCAGTCCGTCCAGGCACGGGTGACGGTCGAATGGGGCGGCGGCGGCGAGAACGGCAATGCCGAAGGAGCCACGAAGGTCCTTCGCTCGTACCGGGTCACGGTGGTCAACACCGCCCAGGGCTGGTTCATCAAGGACATCCGCGGCGGCGTCCTCGACCCCGCCGGCGGGCGCGCGGACGAGGGCGAGGCCGACGCCCCGGCACCGGACGCGAGCACCCCGCCCGCGACCGGGGGAGGCACTCCGCCCGCGAACGGGGGAAGCACTCCGCCCGCAGGCGCGAGCACCCCGCCCGCGACCGGCGGCGCGGGCCGCGCGAGCGGCACCTCCTGACCGCAACACCCCGACGTAACGCACTCAGGCATCACACAGCGAAAGGACGCACGACGTGTACCTTGCAGCAACCTCCCTCGAAGGCATGTTCGGCGAGATCCAGGACATCCTCCGCAGCGCCGGGACCATGGTCGCGGTGATCGCCCTGCTCATCCTCGGCATCCGGATGCTGCTGTCGATGAAGCGCGGTGACGGCATGCGCGAGGCGTTCCAGGGCTTCGGCATGATCGCGCTCGCCGCCCTGATCATCGGTGGCGCGACCGGTCTGGCCGGTGTGCTCATCGACCTCGGCGGCCAGATCGGCGGCGGCGGCAAGAACTGAGCCCGGTTGCGGGCACGGCCACCCGTAGCCGGTGGCCCGCGCCCGTGACCCGTAGCCCATATCCCGTAACCCGTAGCTCGTAGCTCGTAGCTCGTAGCTCGTAGCTCCGGTCCCGCGACGCGCAGCCCGTAAACACACAGGAGAGGGGGAGTGACTGGTGGCACTGGAATCACCGGACGAACCGGAGCCGATGGTCGCCTACGACCACACGGATCTGCTCAACCGGCCCAAACGCATCTGGAACTGGGGCAACATCCCGCTCCCCGGCCTGCTGCTGCCCGCCCTGGGAGCCGCCTTCGGCTTCGGTGTGCTGTGGCTGGTGGCGATGCTCTCGCTCTCCGCCTTCGTGCCCTTCCTGGGCCTGTCGATGATGACGTCGGTCCTCTACATCGGGCCGCCCGTCGCCGTCTACTTCGTCTGGGGCCGGCCGCTGCCCTCCGCCCTCACCCTCAGCCAGCAGCTGGTGGTCTGGGCCGACTACTGGTTCCAGCCCAAGCGTCTGCAGGGGCTGGCCGCCGACCGCGAACCCGAGGAACTGCACTGGCAGGTCATCCTCTGGCAGCCGGGTTCGCCGCGCTGGCAGCAGCGTTACGACGACGCGGCCACCGAAGCCGCCCGGCACGGCTCCTCGTACGCCGCGCAATCCCCGACCGCACACTCCGAGACCGCAGGATGACTCCTCCATGTTCTTGCTGATCCTCCTGGGCGGGGCGGTCGCCTTCTTCGTGATCGCCATGCTCATGGCCGCCAACTCCAAGGGCGCCAAGGGAAACCAGGGTTCCGGTGGTTCGCGGGGCTCGGGCGGCTCCGGGAGCCAGGACCGGTCCGCCCGCCGCGAAGAGATGCGGCTCCCCTACCGCTACGCCGACGACATGATCTTCGTGCACGGCGACTCGGTGTGGACCGGTATCGCCCTGCCCACCGCCATCGACGAGTACCTCAACGCCACGGAACTGCAGACGATGGCCGAGGGTCCGGCCCGCGCGCTGCTCAACCTCGCCCGCGGCGACCGCAACGTCGAATGCCACTACCGCAAGGTGTACCGGCCGATCACCGCCACCGACTGGGCCGAGCAGCTCAACGCCGTCGCCTGGGACCCGACCGAGAACTACAAGGCGTACAACCTCCGCAAGGCCGAGTACCAGGAGCGCATCGGAGCGATGCGTGAACGCAACATCCTGCTGGTCAAGCTGGGTTCGCTGAAGCGCGGCTCGGGCGACGACGGGGTGCTGCCCGGCGGTGACGACCCGTTCGACGAGCCGGGCCTGGCCCGCGGCATGAGCGGCGTCGCGGACAAGGCGGCCGCGGGCGCGACCGGCGTCCACGGCGAGTACCTGTCGCCGGCCGTGCTGGCCCAGTGGACCCAGGTCGCCCGCGAGGTCCACGAAAGCCTTGACGGTCTCGGCGGTGCTCCGCTGACCCGCGAGGAACTGGTCTGGCTGATCCGCAAGCCCCTGCACGGCGATCTGCCGGTGCCGCCCGAGCCGGTGCTCGGCTCCCGCTCCTGGGGCCCCGACCAGTTCGACCTGGTCGTCGACTTCTCCGGCGAGAACCGCAAGACGCACATCGTGCTGCACCAGTACGACGAGGTCACCGGCGAGCAGCACACCAGCTACACGACGACGCTGGTGGCCGCCAGCTGGCCCACGGAGACCCGCTTCCGCCAGTCCTCCGCCTGGGCCCGCTACGCCGCGCAGAACGTCGAGTTCCCCGTCGAGATCGACATGCGGTTCACCCTGATCCCGTACCTGAAGTTCAAGGACCGGGCGGGGAAGATCAGCGGCAACCTCGTCGACGAGATGAACGACATGGCCAACTCCGGCCGCTCGCCCGACACGAAGCTCGCCAGCCAGGTCACCCGTGCCAAGCACCTGCTCGACGACGTCGAGGAGCACAAGATGCCGGGCATGGAGGCGCAGATCCGCTTCACCATCTCCGCCCCCGACGTCGCCGAGCTGGAGCGCCGCCGGCGCATCCTCGAGATGCAGTTCAAGCAGGACCTGAAGGTCACCCTGCTGCGGCCGACCCGCCAGCAGTGGCGGCTGCTCCAGTCCCAGCTGCCGGGCAACGCGCCCAAGCTGCCCATCGCGCCGTACCTGCGCCTGCAGGAGGTCGAGCAGCTCGGCGCCGGGCTGCCCACGGCGGGCACCGAGCTGGGCGACAATCCCGAGCAGCGGTCCGGCAAGCGGCTCGGCTGGGTGGGCAATCTGGTCGGCTGGGCCGGCAAGATGCCCGTCCACTACTCCCTGCACGTCGGACCCGCCCGCAACGACGGCGGTGGCCTCGCCATCGTCGGCGCGTCCGGCGGTGGCAAGTCCTCGCTCGCCCTGCAGAAGTTCTACGAGGAGTCGGAGTCGGGCGTGCGCTGCCTGGTCATCGACCCCAAGACCGACTTCGCCCAGCTCTGCTACTACCTGGCCTTCGGCTCCCAGGTGAACGACCCGGAGTTCGCCCACGACGCGGAGACGGGCGTCCTCGGCACCGCGCACAGCCGGTTCCAGCCGGTCAACCCGGAGTTCTGGGCCGAGACCGAGGTCGTCGACCTCCTCAAGGGCCAGGCCGGGGTGCTCGACCCGTGGGTGATCGCCCGTGACGTGCCCGCGGGCCGGCTGCTCGCCGAGTCCATGCTGCGCGGTTTCCTCGGCGACGAGGACTACCAGCGGGTGCGGCTGCCCGTCATCGAGGCCATGGCGACCATCGTGGGCTGGTACAACTCCGCGATCCGGCAGGCCACCGAACAGGGCCTGAGCGCACGAGATGCCGAACTGCGGGTGCCGAGGCCGACGTTGTGGCAGGTCGTCGACGAGGTCGTACGGGCCTACGACCAGGCGGTGGCGTCGGGTGACCGCGAGGCCGCCAAGGACCTCAAGCTCGCCCAGATGCTGCTGACCGAACTGCGGACCCTGCCGTACGCACGGCTCGCCTTCGCCGAGCGCCCGCAGCCGCTGTCCGCGATGCGCAAGCGCCGCACGGTCATCACCCTGCGCGGCTTCCAGTCCCCGGCCGCCTCCGACCCGCGCAACTGGAACCCCGCGGAGCGCCTCGCCGCCACCGCGCTGATGGCGGTCGTGGAGCTGGGCAGCCAGATGCTCGACGTCGGCTACGAGAAGAACCCGGTGACGGGCGAGATCGGCCTGCGGCCCAAGGCTCTCTTCGTCGACGAGGCCTATGTCGTCACCGCGACCGAGAGCGGCCGCGACCTGATGCGCCGCGCGCTCAAGCAGGGCCGCTCCTACCTCGCGGTCACCGTCCTGATCACCCAGCAGGCCATCGACCTCGTCCAGATCGAGGACTCCGAGGCCCGCAGCGGCGGCGCGAACCAGATCCACACCGTGTTCGCCTTCAAGCAGAAGTCCGCCCAGGAGGCCTCCCTGGTCGCGCCGCTGCTCGGACGCCCCGAGAACGACGCCAAGGTCATCTCGGCCCTCCAGGAGCTGCGGACCGGTGTCTGCCTCCAGCGGGACGCCGACAAGCGGGTCGGCACCGTCGCCGTCGACCTGGTCTTCAAGGAGATCCTCGCCGCGACGGACACCAACGGCACGACCCGGCCTGCGCGTCAGGGTATCAACCCGCCGCTCAGCGTGTGGGACTGGACCTTCCTGCAGGAGGCGGACCCGGAGCCGGAGCGGGAGCCGGCGCCGACGGCTGTGGCCTGACCCGTCACGACGCACACCAGTAAACCGAGGAGCCACGCATGCGACGCCTGTCCAGAACTCTTGCCATCGGCACCGCCCTTGTCGCGCTTGCGACGGTGAGCGGTTGCGGGTCGGATTCCGACTCCTCGAAGGCGGGGGGTGTGACCGGCTCGGCAGGGCAGACCGACAAGTCCGGGGAGACCGGTGAGGCCGGGGAGAAGGACGGGGCGGCCGGCGGCGGCCTGCCCGCCGCCAAGACGATGCGGGGTGCGCAGGAGTTCCTTCTGGGTGCCGGACTGCCCTGCACCAGCGTCAGCACGGACGAGAACGCCAAGGGGGCCCCCGCTCAGGGCTTCCTCGGCACCACCTCGCCCACTGCCACCGCCGAGGAGAAGCGCGAAGCGGCGTCCTGGAAGATCAAGGAGGCGGGCGTCTGCGGCGAACACCACGGCAACAGCTGGGTCATCTACATGCCCGAGGACATGGAGACGTTCCAGCGGAAGTACCGGGACGCCGCCTTGAAGACCGCGAAGGAGAGTGACGGGAGCTACGGCAGTCTGCGCACCGGCCGCTACCTCTTCGGCGCGGACTTCGTGGTCGATCCGACCGCCAAGCTCCGGGACAGCGGCCTGCTCGAGACAGGCCTGCTGATCTTGAACTGCGACCCCGATCTGAAGGTGGCCAGCGGCTACCGCAAGCAGGACGCGCTGGTCGACGGGTGCGTCATGACGAACTACATCCCCGGCTGAACCGGGCTGTCGTCCCAGCCCCGCATACATCTCCCCCTGTCGCGGAACCCACAGAAGGAAGGCCGATGTCCGTGCGCCGTAGCGCCAAGTCAGGTGCTGCTCTCAATCATGCCTCGTCGCTCCGCGACCGAGTGAAGAGCGCCGGACGGGCCGCCAGGGCCGGTGTGTTCCTGATCCTCGCGCTGCTCGCGCTGACACTGGCCGCCCCCGGCACGGCGCACGCGGACTTCGCCTGCGACTTCACCGGCGACGACAGCTACCAGATGGACACGCCGGGTTCCAACGGCGAGTCCCTCATGCCCGCAGTGAATCAGTGGGAGGGCAAGGAGGACCGTGCCAAGAACCTGAACGACACCACCGGCATGGTCACCGGTGCGGTCAAGATGCCGAAGAGCGCCGATCAGTACACGTTGTACGAACTCAACGGCATGCGCGGCATGAACTGGTCCATGACCTTCAAGGACAAGGACGACGGCTCCGAGCGGAACGGTGAGACCGGCAGCGGCGCCGACGACTGCGAGATCATGGACTACGTCAACAACGGCGTCGCCGACATGGTCTTCAACGGCACCAAGATCCTGACCCGTACGGCCATCTCCATCAAGGAGTCCGCCTCCAACCCGAGCCCGCTCAGCGGGCTGTACGCCGGTCGCGACAGCGTGGTGAAGACGCTGAAGCAGAACGTCTTCATTCCGGCCGTCCCCGTCATGATCGCGCTCACCGGCCTCTGGGTCTTCACCAAGTGGCGCAAGGGCGAGATGCGTGAGGTCTGGTCCGGTGTCGGCTGGGCGTCTCTGACGACCATCGCCGTCGTGGCCCTCCTGACGGGCGGAAACTACGACAAGGTCATCGACCAGGCGGACTCCGGTATCGCCCAGGTCAACTCCGCCCTGTCCGAGGCGGTCCTCAGTGGTGTCTCGGGGCAGATGCAGTCTCCTTGCGACCTGCCCGAGGGTGCGTACAACCGCGGTCTGCGCATTTCCAGTTGTGCCATGTACGACACGCTGGCGTTCAGGCCGTGGGCACTCGGCCAGTTCGGCGAGGGCGGCACGAACTGCATCTTCAAGAAGAACGAAGGCGGCAGGATCGAGGACGGTGCATGCCGCCCGAAGAGCGCCGGCACCGAGTGCAGCTGGGGCAAGGGAGCCCGCTGCGAGGACCTGCGGGTCCGCCAGGTGGTGGCCCAGTCCATGACCAACAAGGACGTCCAGGCCGAGAAGGAAGAGAACAAGAAGTTCAACAAGTACGACAACGATTGGGTCGACATCCGGATCGACATGACCGGTGGCGAGGAGGAGGACGGGGAAGACCTCCCCGACAGGCACGTCTACGACGTCGCGTACGACGACTGGGCCGGCAAGAACGCCGGGAACCGCGTCGGCCTCGCCTTCTACTCCCTGGTCGCCGCTCTCATCGTCGGCCTGATGGTCATCGTCCTCAGCGCGCTCACCCTGCTGTGGCACGCCGTGACGCTGATCCTGATCATCCTGTTGCCGCTCGTCGCCACACTGGGCATCCACCCGTCCCAGCAGAAACTGCTCAAGGGCTGGCTGGAGACGTTCATCCACAGCTTCGTGCTGCGGGCGGGCTTCGGCGTCATCCTCACCGTTCTGCTCGTGCTGTATCAGATGATCCTGCCCGCGAAGATCGCCCTGGGTATGCAGCTCCTGCTGCTCCTGCTGGTCACCGTCGCCGTCGTGATGATGCTGAAGAAGCTGCTCGCCGGAAACTTCAGCCCGCAGATCGCGGGCGCCCAGGACGCGCTGGGTGTGAAGGACATGGCGAACACGGTCAGCGGCAAGGTCGCCGACAAGGCGCCCGGCACGGCCCGCGCCACAGGGCGTGTGGCCGGTAACGCCGCCGCGCGCGTCGGCCGGGGTGTGGACGGCGCGGTGCTCGGGGGCCGGCTGCAGAAGGGCGGATGGCTGCCCATGAACAACTCCAAGCGCCAGCAGCGCAAGGGCGCGTACCGGGCCCGGACCGCGCAGCAGAACGCGTACGAGAAGCAGCAGAACCAGAGCCAGGACCAGGGCCAGCAGGAGGCCGCTTCCGCGCCGCCCGTGGCCGAGACCCCGCGTCCGCGCCGCAGCGGCCGGGTCAGCGCCCCCGCGGCCTACGAGAAGCCCCAGGGCGCGGGCCAGGCCCCGGCCGCGCCCGCCGCTCCCGCGCCGCAGTCGGGCGCCCCGCGCGCCCCGCAGCCGCCCGCCCAGGTCCCGCCGCAGCCGCAGCCGCCGCAGGCACAGCCGCCCCGCCCCGACCACCGCATGCCCCGATAGAAGGCACCCGTCATGGCAAGCCTCATCACCGACCACGGCCCGGCGGAACTCGCCGCCGAGCTGAACGCGCTGCTCGACCTGGACTGGCCCACCGTGTGGGCCGGGGTCCCGGCGGACGAGACCAAACGCGGCTACTGGTGCGAGGGGTTCGGCTGGCAGCCGCTGTGGTTCCAGTCGGGCCTCTGGGTCCGCACGCGCCAGGGCGGCCGTCTGCACCTGGCCTCGGTCCGTCCCGGCCGCCCGGTGACCGGCGTCTCGTACACGGCGTGGAAGGTCCGCGCCGACGTGGCGGCCGACAACCCGTGGGTCGTGTCGGCTGCCGCCGACCAATTCGGGGTCCATCTGGCCGCCCTGCGCGGGATCCTCGGCGCCCCTGACTGGCACGGCGCCTGGGACGCGCCCGACTTCCCCGGAACGCCCACGTCGGGCCGAGGGGACGACGCCGACCGGCGCCGCGAGCACCAAACGCCCCACCGCTTCGCCCGCTGGACCTTCCGCACCCCGGCCGCCCCGGTCTTCGAGCTCAGTGCCGATCTAGGGCTGGGTACGGCACAGGATTCGACGCCGGGTGGTGCGACGATCTCTCTGACCTGCCACGGGCTGGTCGACCCGCAGACGCCCGCGGGGCCTGGCTGGCTGCTGTGACGTACGAGACGGAGGAGAGGGGACCGACATGGGTCTGAAGCTGGAACGGGAGAGCCGCAGCCCGCAGCAGTTGATTGCCGAGCTGCGTGGGCTGGCCGACGTGGACTGGGAGACCGTCTGGAACGGTCCGCCGTATCCGGGGCAGGGCCTGGACATGTGGTGTGCGCAGTTCAACTGGGTGCCGACGGCATTCGAAAGGGTCCTCAGTGTGAGGACCGACGCCGGAGGCGAGCTGTCGTTCCCCTCCTCCGGGCGCTGGGCTCCCGTTCATACCGTCGCTCAGGAGCAGTGGGGTGCCTGGGCCGAGACGGGAGCCGACAATCCGCTCGTCCTCGATCGAGCGGCCCATGTCTGGCCGCTCTACCTGACAGCTGCGTGCTCCGTTCTCGGCGAACCCACCTGGGAGGGTACCTGGGAGAGCGATGACTTCCCTGAGAGCCTGGGCGGCTACCAAATCCCGGGCCCAGAGGAACGCATTGCTCATCGGTCTCCGTACCGGCTGGCCTACTGGATGCCTGCTACGTCCGACCGGCCGTTGACCGTGCTCGCCGTCACCCTCGCGTCGGGAGCAACGGAGACGGCGAAGCCGCGGGGCGGTCTGATGAACCTGAAGTTCTATCCGAGGCCTGCCGGGGGCGGACAACTGTGAGCAGATCCCTGATTCCGGCTGAGATCGAGGCGCTGGCCCTCGAGCTCGCCCACCGCGAAGCCGCTGCCGCTGCGCTGGCGAGGTCCAGGGCCAGGGCAGCAACGATTGCTGACGAGCTGGAAGCTGCCGCAGGCGACAAGAGCATCAGCGAATACCTCAAGGAGTTCGTCAAGGACGAAGCAGGCGTGCAGCCGCCGGAAGGGACCGCACCGCAGAGTGCGTTCTGGTCGTTCGGGCACAAGCACCCAGAGGCTCCGCTGAATCATGAGGGAAAGCCCTTCCTGGACAACCGCTACATTGCCGAGGCCTGGGCCCAGTTGCAGAACGAGCAGCGCCCCGGCTCGGCTCAGACCCTCGAAACCACCGAAGCCGGCCGCCGTTTGAACGAGCTGCACCTCTGGGAGGACGAGGTCTACGAGGAGCTCGCCGCCAGGGACAGCGACATCAGCCGCGAGTTCGCCAGGCAGTGCTGGGCCGACCTCTCCGAGACGTACGCCAAGGCGGCCAAGGGGCAAGTGGTCGTCTTCGCCGAGAGCGGCCACACCCGCTCCATCCTGCACGGCGTGGAGAGCCCCGCCCTCCAGACCAACTCCAGCGTCGGGCTGGACAACATCCACTTCGCCTTCGAAGCACCTCAGTGGTGGCCCGAGACATCGCGCGACGAGATCGGCACGAACGCGGTCCGCGCCGTTGCCCAGTTCGACAACCCGAGCCTCCCCCGCTACCTCGACCCCGAGGTCTACGCGACGTGCGAACCAGAGGTCCGCAAGGAGATGCTCAGCAAGGTCATGGCGGCCGCGACGCCCCAGAAGGAGGCGCCGCAGCAGGAGGCAGTACAGCAGGAGACGCCCCAGAAGGAGGCGGCGGCCGTCGGCCCAAAGACCACTGAAGCCGCCGCAGAAGCCACCACGGAAGCCGAAACCGAAACCGAGGCCGAAGCCCCCGCCGTCCAGGAAACGCCCACTCCCCCCACCACCACGGCCAAACCCGTCCCGCCGCCCCTCTGGCAGGCGGGTTTCACCCCCCGGCCCACCCGTATCACTCCCGGCTCGTCCGGCCCTTCCTCGACGACGACCGGGCCCCCCGGTGTCGACACCGGGCTCGCTTCCCGTACCGCCGGAAATGGAATGGACGGCCCATGAGCTCCCGCTCCGCCCTCACGTCTCTACGACGCCTCCTGCGCCAGGACAGCAGCGACACCTGGGCCGTCCGGCTGCTCCCCCGCATCGTCTTCGGGCTGGCCCTCGCCTACACGCTCTTCGTACTCGCGTCGGCCGGCATGTCCTCGTTCATTGCGGTTTGCGCGGTGCTGGCCCTCGCCGTGACCGGCTGGCTGCTCCGTCGTCGTGGGCAGTTGCTGCTCGGGCTCGTGTCGACGACTGTCACCGCCGCGGTCACCGGCGGCCTGGCGGCCGCGGGTGACATCGCGCGGGGCACCGCGAGCGGACTCCTCAGCGGGCAGGCCGTGTTCGGCTACTGGGCGCTCTCCGGGATGGCCCTCCTCGGGGCCTGGATGGGCAAGGAGCACCCGGGCCGCCGGGGCGTCACCGTGGTCATCGCCGACGTGGTGCTCATCACGATCTCCGCCGTGGGAACAGTCGTTCCCTCGGCGTCCGTTCCCCTCGGGTTCCTGGGCGTGGTCGCGGTGCTGACGGCCCGCGGGGGCGGCATCGCCGCAGTACGCAGGCGTATGCGCGGGGTGAGCCGGCCCGGGCGACGATCTCTTCCGGCCGCCGATTCGGACGGCTAACACCCTGATGAGTGGTCAGCATCCGGCGGGCGCATGCAGGGCGATGCGTTCGAGACAACTTTGCGGTCGCCAATTGGCTTGTTCTAAAGTCCCCGCGGGTCATAGATCAAGTCGGGGGATCACGTTTATGGTCACAACAGCCCATAGGGCGCTGCCTGCACTAATACGGCCAACCACCAGGTCCGCGCCCGCGTCCGCGCCCACGTCGGCGCCCGCGTCCGCGCCTTTGCCCTGTCGGCGGCGGCCCGACATTTTCCGCCACCCGCTCCTCGTGAACCCGCCGGCCGGCACCACGGGCCTCCCCATCCAGACGCGACGGCTCCAGGCTCTCGCGCACGCGGCCCGGCAGCTCTGCTCCTCCTGCCCGCTCTGGGCGGAGTGCCTGCGGGACTCCGTCACCCAGTCCGATCCGGGTGGCTATGCCGCCGCCACCACGCAGGAGGACCGTCGCCGGATCCGCCGGAGGCTCGGAATCGGCAACGCCCAGGGAGACCTGGGGTTCCCACCGGACTCCGGGCCCCGCGCGGTCGGACTCGACGCCGTACTCGACGCGTTCGACGCCCAGCAGGAGCGCCGGAGGGACCGGCCCGGCCGGCAACCGCAGCACCCCCGGGAATCCACAGCACACCGCGTCGAGGCACGTGGTCAGCAGCACGACGACACACACGAGGTATCAATGGCGGCCCCGGCAGGCGAACGAATAACTTTCTCGCTCGAAGATCCGGCCCTCGCCATACAGAAGGCCGTCCTCGGCCCGCTGGTGCACTCCACGCTTCCCACTCTCGAGATCGCCGAGCAGCTCGCCGGGATGATGGCGCACGCGCCCTCCGCCGGGCTGACCCCCCAGCTGCTCGAAGCCTTCCGGGAGGCGCGCCGCCTCCTCGAGTCGTGGCGTGCGAAGACCGGCGACGACACCCCGCGCCGTCCGGCGGACCACGGACTCACCGGATCCGTCAGCGTCGAGCTCGCGACCAGCGACCCCCTCGCCGCCCTGCGCCAGGACATCTTCGAGCCCTTGGTGCGGCGCCTCGCCGAGTCACTCGGCCGTATCGAGGCGATCACGGCGGTGCTCGTCGCGGCCCCGGGCCACACCGTTCCGCACGGCCCTGAACTCGAGGCGGTGCACGCGGCACTGCGCGATCTCGGATCGCAGCTGGAGCAGTACGACGCCATCGCGCCGCTTCGCGAGGACCACTTCTGCGGCCACGACGCCCCGCAGCACGTCGCGCACCCCCGGACCGACCCGCTCCCCCGGACCGACGCGCGCTTCCGGACCGACGCGCATCCCCGGCCCGCCGCACCCGGCACCTCCGCCGGAAGCGTGATCCCGCTCGCCTCCTGGACCGCGCCGAGTCTGCGCAGGGCGGTGGAGCTGGCAGTGGCTTCCTTCCCCGGCCCCTTCACCGGTCGTGACATCCTGCTGGCGCTGCCCCCGGGTTCGTACCAGGATTCGGCGAAGTCGGTCAGCAACGCCCTCTCAGCCATGGTCAAGTCGGGCCGTCTGCGGCGTGTGTCCCGCGGCACCTACACCGTGGCCACCCAGTCCACCGACGCCATCGCCGCGCACTCCTGAAGGGCACTGCCTTGCATCCCAGCCACCCGGCCGCCGATGTCCGCATCTTCTCCCCCAACGCGGGCCTGATCGACGGGGTCCCCGTCACTGCGCCGCCCTACGGCGACATCCAGGAAGTCGTCATCGCGATCCTCCAGCAGCGCGCCCAGCAGCTCGGAGCCCCGACCCCGGCCGTCATCACGGACGGCCGTTACGGCGGTGCGATCCGCATTCTCATCCACCCCGACGGCGCCACCGAAGCCCTGGACTGACCGCCCCGTCGGTCACCGAAGCCGAGCGGCCGGCCGCCACCCGGTCGCCCGGTCGCCCGGCGAGGCTGTCGCACGCCCTTAGCGTTCAGATATATGAACTAGCTTCATCGGTACGAACGACACTTGAGGACGGCAACCGACGTGAGGCTTCCGGTTGCTGTCGACGCACCCTTGGCAGACCTGTCCCACCAGGGGTTTCACGGCCGTCCCTCACGACAGCACTGGTTCAGCTTTCACCAACTCGCCTTGCCTTGAGGCCCTTTGACCGAGAAAAAAGCATAAGGATCTTGACGCTCCAGTAGATCGCAGATACGTTCTTGATGATCTACACGGGGGAAGTGGATGCGGCCCGATAGGCGCCGCATCAGAACGGGGAGCAGGGAAGCACAGCGCAGGCGGCCGACCTCCGCCATATCGCGGTTCTTCAGCACGACCGGATGTCCGTCCATTCGCGTTTTCGCGCAACGGATACGGCGTGCCCGCCAGCCTTTTCCTTTCGGCCTTTCCACGTGTCGTGGCTGCATTCATCGAGCTTCGGGATCGCTCTGCGCGTCGTGCGTGCGTGGAGCGTGACCGATGGGAGGCCGGCACGTCGCAGGCCTCCGCCGAGCGCCCAGCCGGGCGACTACGTGAACGGGGGAGGTGAAGAGCATGGAGAACCTGGACGTCATCGAGGTCGAGGACGACATCGTCGAGTTCGAGTCCGCCGAGGACAACGCGGCGAACGTGGCCAACGTCGGCAACATCGCCAACGTGGGCAACATCGCCAACATCGGCAACATCGCCAACATCGCCAACATCGGAAACATCTGATGAGGCTCGCTGGCGGGGGCCTTTCCGGCCCCCGCCACATCACGGGAAAGGGTATGCCCAACGTGGCGCGCTCGGTCATAGAAGAAAAGATGGATGCGGCCCGCAAGCTGGCCCGCGTGCTTTCCGAGAACAATGACGGATCGATCGACTCGATCTACATCGCGGGAAGTCTGACGGCCGGACTCGGAAATCCCACGAGTGACGCCGATCTGTTCGTTCTGTACGCCGACGAAGCGGCGATGGGCGACGACGTGTCGCAGTACGCCGTCGACGGCCACCGGGTCGACGTGGAGCGCTACACCCTCGCGTTCGTCGAGGAGGCCATCGGCGAGATCACGTCCTTCCGCCTCCAGCGCGACAACCTGACGGACCTCCACAAGCTGCCGTCCAAACTGGACTTCGTCTGCCGTCTGTACACGTCGGAGACCGTCGTCTCGTCGCCCGCGCTCGAGGCCTCCAAGGCGCGCATCGACGCGTCCATCGGCGACATCCGCCAAGTGGCGCTGAACTACTCGGCGATCGCGATCAACGGACACCTCGAGGACTTCCTCGGCGCCTCCGTCGACGGTGACCTCGAGACGGCCGCCCTGGTCGGTCAGGAACTCACCGCGTACGCCGGCAAGGCCGTCGCGGCGGCCTCGGGCGACCTGTACTACAGCAAGAAGTGGGTCTACAAGCAGCTCGCGCGCAACCCCGTCGAGGGCTTCCCGAAGGACACGTTCACCGATTTCCAGCGCGGCACCTGGACCGGTCGCGGCTCCGAGGCCGCCGAGCAGCTGGTCTTCTTCGTTCAGACCTGCATCGCCGCGAGCCAGCTGCTCAGCCGCCAGGGCGTCCCCCTCGACGTCTGGCCGGCCTGGACCGCCCCGGCCGAGCCCGCCGCCGACGGCCTGTGGCGCAACCCCTCGTACAACGTCCTCGGCCAGAGCGACGGCATCCTGCTCCACTGGGAGCTGCGCCGGCAGCTGATGCTGCGCGACCCCGCCGCGTTCGTCTGGGCCCTGTGCGACGGCCGCGGACAGCAGGACGTGGTCGAGGCCGTTGAGCGCCTCGCCGAGCACGTACCCGTCCTGAAGACGATGACCGCCGAGCGCGTCGGGAAGCTGCTGCAGTCGCTGCGCGAGCGCGACCTGGTGCAGGGCGAGCCGTACTCCGTTCTCAGCTCGATCTGACCGGGCCACGGGGGCACAGGGCGATGGGAAGCGTGATGAGTGAGGGACCCGGGGAGGACCGCGGCGTCGAGCGGCTCCTCGAGCTGGCGCAGTGGGCCGTGGAGCGTCTGCAGGCATCGGCCGACTACGTGCAGGCCTACGCCGAGCGCACCCTCGAGGTACGTGTCGAGTGCCTGGACGGCGACGTGCTCGCCACCTGCGTCGAGCCCCGCGAGGGAATCGCCTGCATGGTCCGGCAGGGCGACCGCTGGCGTCACCGCGCCTTCTCCGTGACGGAACTGGCGGCGCTCCCGCAGTGGCTGGACGCGGCGGCGGCCGGCCCGGACGGGACCGGCGTACGGTGGCCGGAACCGGAAGCCGTGGACTTCACGCCCGTGGTCGCCCGGGACTGGCTCGTCCAGGACACCGGGGTGCCCCACTCCCTCCGTACGATGGAGGACTTCACCGCGCGTACCGTCGCCGTCGCCGACACCGACGGCGTCCGGGCCAGCTCCGCCTCCCGCCTGGTGCGGCGGCGCGTCGAAGCCACCGTCACAGCCGAAGGCGGCCGCTACCGGGGCCTCAACCGCTGGCTGGAGCGCGGCCCGAAGGCCGGCCACACCGTCGGCCGCGACGCCGTGGATCCCCAGGACGTGGCGCGTGTGGCCCTCGGCCACGCGCAGGACTCCGCCCGCGCGGCCCTGCGGGGACGCCACCGCACCCCCGTCGTCTTCGGCCCGTCCGCAGCCGTCGGCTTCCTGCACGAGCTCGTCGGCCATGCCCTCGAAGGCGACAACTTCGCCATGCGCAGCGACTACATCGCCGCGCTGCGCAAGCCGGGCGCCGTCCCCGCCGTGCTCTCGCTGCACGACGACGCCACCCTCGCCGACGGCTACGGCTCGTACGAGATCGACGACGAGGGCATCGCGGGCCGCACGACCGTCCTGGTCGCGGACGGGGAGATCGGCTCACCGCTCACCTCCGTACGCGCCGCGCAGCGCCACGGTTACACGCCCACCGGCAACGGCCGCCGCCGGGACTACCGTGAGCTGCCGCTGCCCCGGGCCAGCAACACCGTGGTCCCGCGCGGCGACGAGGATCCGGCCGCCCTGCTGGCGACCTCCCGCGAGGGCCTGCTGCACGTCGGCTGCCTGGGCGCCGGAATGATCAACCTCTCCTCCGGCGAGTTCTCCTTCGCGGCGCTCAACTGCGCCTACATCACCCCCGACGGCCATCGCGTCCCCGTCCGCGACGTCAGCCTCTTCGGCGATGCCCTGGACACCCTGGCGCGCATCGAGGGCATCGGTTCGGACTTCGGCGGCGACAGCATCACCTGCGGAAAGCAGGGCCAGATGATCGGAATCGGTCTCTTCTCGCCCTCGATGCGCTACTCCGCACTGGATTGGAGCGCGGCATGAGAGTGCTGGAGACAAGGACGGCCGAGGGCCTGGCCTCCGCGGCCGCCGTCGAGGACTCCCTGCACGACGGGGAACGCGCGGCCACCTTCCTCGAAAGGACCGCCCGGCGACGGCTCACGGCCGACCCGGCCGGCCGCAAGCGGCTCTTCGTCGACGACGCCGGTTTCGGCGGCTTCGTACGCCTCGACCGGGACGGCCGGGAGCTGTACCTCAACGCCAACGAGCTAAGCGCGCAGGGCGCGGCCGGGCTCCTCGCGAGCGGACGCCACCTCTTCCACCTCGGCAGCCCCGCCCCCGCCGCCGAGCGCGGCGGGGCACACCACCCCGTACAGGGCGCCGACGGTGGCTGGGAGACCACGACCGAGCGGCTCGACATGGCGGCCGCGGCCGGCGGCACGGCCGCTCTGACGGACGCTGTCGCCGCCCGGCTGCGCCCCGGGCAGGTCATCGGCAGCCTGCAGGTCTCCGACGTACTGCGCGAGTCGGTCTTCGCGGACAGCTCCGGAACCCGGCTCTGGGACCGCTGCTACGGCGTCGAGCTGACCGCCGTCGCCACGAGCGCCGACGGCACCCGTGCGGTCTCCGCCTCCCGGTACGCCACCAGCCTCGACGGGATCGACCCGGCGGACCTCGGCCTCGAACTGAGCCTGATGGAGGCGGGCATGGCCGCCGGGGAGCGCCCCTTCGAGGGTCCCCGCGTCGTCTTCGCCCCCAGCGCGACCGCCCAGCTGCTGCGCGCCCTCGTCAACACGATCCTGCTCAACCCCGTGGCGCGCCCGGCACCTCTCGTCACCTCGCTCGTGGACGAGGGTCCCCGCCCGGACGCGTGCGGCGCCCGGTCCTTCGACTGCGAGGGCACTGCCACCGGCCGTACGGAGCTCATCGGTCACGACGGCGTGCAGCGCGCCGTCGCCACCCGCAAGGCGCACATCGGCGGCGTCGGCGGTGCGGTCGCCGGGAGCGGACGGCTGACCGGGCACGCCTGGTGGAACCCGCTGAAGAACTTCCCCCAGCTGACGGCCGGCAACGTCCGGCTGACCCCGGCCGGCGCCGGCGACACCCTCCTCTCCGGCGAGCGCTGCGTGGTCGTGGACGCCCGCACCCTGGGCGTCGAGGAGTTCCGCTCCGGCGGCCAGCTGGCGTTCCGGCTGCTGGCCGCCCGCGTGGTGGACGGCGTACCGCAGGAGCCCTTCCGCCCCATGTCCGTCGAGGGCGAGGCCATCGACTTCCTCGCGTCCGTCACGGCGGTCGGCGAGAGCGTGTCGTACTTCCCCGGACAGATCTCGGCCGGTGGCGGCTACCTGGAGATGGACCTCACCCGGGTCACCTCGAAAGCGAGAGAGCGATGAGCACAGCCGACAAAGGCCTTGAAGCGCGCGGACTCGTCCGCGAGTTCAGCGCCAAGGACGGCACCGTGCGGCGGGCGGTCGACGACGTCGCCCTGACCGTCAGGCCCGGCGAGCTGGTCTCCGTGCTCGGCCCCAACGGTGCGGGCAAGACCACCACCGTCAAGATGCTCACCGGCCTCCTGCTGCCCACGTCCGGCACCGTGCTGATCGACGGCCACGACGTCGTACGCGCCCGCCGCCGCGCCTCGCTGGCCTGCGGATTCAGCCTGGGCGGCGACACCGGCCTGTACCCGCGGCTGACCGCGCGGCAGAACCTGGACTTCTTCGGGCTCATGTACGGCCTGCGTGGCGCCCGGCTGGAGTCCCGCGCCCGGCTGCTGCTGGAGGAGGTGGACCTCGCCGACCGCGAGGGCGACCTCGTCGGGTCGTTCTCGCGGGGCATGAAACAGCGGCTGCACCTGGCGCGCGCCCTGCTCCACGACCCGGCCGTGCTGATCCTGGACGAGCCGTCCGCCGGCCTCGACCCGCAGTCCGCCGCCGCCATGCGCGCCCTCGTGGCGCGGCTGGCGGGGGAGGGCCGCAGCATCCTGCTGACCACCCACGACATGCGCGAGGCCGAGGAGCTCAGCGACCGGATCGTGCTGATGAAGGGCGGCCGCGTCCACACCGAGTCCACGGCCGCCGAGCTGCGGCTGACCGCCGCCGAGCGGCTCGGCCACGTGGTGAACGCGGTCTTCGCGGGCGCGGAGGTCCCCGACGGGATCAACGCCTGCCCCGGGCTGATGAACGCGGAGCGCGACGCCGGAACGCTCACCCTGCGGGTCTCCGACGGGGCTGCCGCCGTACAGTGGCTGCTCTCCGCCTTCCCGGGCATGACCACCAGCGTCGCGGTCACGCCGCCCACCCTCGAAGAGGTCTTCCTCGACATGGTGACGGCGTCGTGACGGCCGTGACCTCCGGGCCCGCGGGCCCTGCGACCCGTACGGCGGGATGGTTCCTGCCCACCTTCGTACGGGCGCTGACCGACCAGCTGCGGATGCACGCCTCCAGCCCCATGGCGGTCTTCTCCACCCTGGCCATGCCGTGCGTCTTCGCGTTCGTCGTGCACGCCAACGCCACCGGTGGCGCCGCGCGCGACACCACCGGTGACATGGCCGTCGGCTCCGCGGGCATCGGCATGCTCGACTCGATCATCGTGCTCGTCGTCGTCAGCCTGCTCGGCGAGAAGCAGTGGAAGACGCTGTACGCGGCGCTCGGCAGCCCCGGCGGACTCGTCCCGGTGGTGCTCGGCAGGCTGACCGGCACCGCCGTCCAGTCGCTCACCGCGCTGCCCGGCACGCTGGTCATCCTGGCCCTGCTGTTCGGCGTCGGCGACGACTTCGACTGGGTGCGCTGGCTGGCCGGCGGAGTGCTGCTGGCCTTCGCGACCGCGTCCGTGGTGGGCCTGCTCGGCTTCGCCGTACTGCGCTTCCCGTACTCGGCCGGCATGACGAACGGGCTGACCGGCCTGGTCATGGCGCTCAGCGCGCTCATCGTTCCGCAGTCCGCCCTGCCGGGCCCGGTCCAGAAGCTCGCACTCGTGATCCCGCAGTCCCACGTCATGGCCTGGGTACGCGGCAGCGGTACGGGCGAGCTGCTGGCAGCCCTCGCGCTGACCGGCGCCTACTGCGGACTTGTCGTGCTCTCGGTCCGGCGGCTGGAGAGCATCGCCCGCCGCCAGGCCCTGCCCCTGGAGGCGTGACCTCATGGAAACCCGCATCGAGGATCGCCCGGGCAGTGCCGTCGGCGCCGCCCTGCACGGCGCGGCACTCTCGTACCGCGCCCTGTTCACCTGGCTCAACCCGCTCGGCTACCTGAGCTCCCGCATCGTCCGCCCGATCGGCATGGCGATCGCCTTCATCTCCCTGTCCACGCACTACGGGGCCGCGGCCGGGCGCATGCTCGTGGCGTCCAGCCTGCTGGCGGGCGCCGGAGCCGTCGTCTACGGCATGGCGCTGTCCATCGGCAACGAGCGCTCGTTCGGCACCCTGGGGATCTGGCTCGCCGCACCCCAGAACAAGCTGGCCGCGGCGTGCCAGCGGGCCCTGCCGCACATCGTGGACGGGTTCGTCGGCGGGCTGTGCACCTATCTCGTGTGCTGCCTGCTCTACACCACCCTGCCGATCGGGCTGCCGGAGTTCGCCGGCCTGCTGGCCGTCGGTGTGCTGACCACCGCCGGCTTCGGCCTGTCGCTGTCGGCCCTCGCGCTCGTCATCGAGGACCTGTTCGTGGGGCCCAACATGGCGGAGCTGGTCCTCATGGTCCTGTCGGGAACCCTGGTGCCGCAGGACCGGCTGCCCGGCTTCCTGGTGCCCGTGAGCGAGGCAATGCCGCTCAGCCACGTCATGGAGGCGGTCGAGCGAAGCCTCGCGGGGCGCCCGCTCGGGGCGGCCCTGCTCGTCGAACTCCTCGTCGGAGCCGCCTGGTTCGCGGCCGGCGCGCTCTTCCTGCACCTGGCGGTCCGCCGGGCGTCCGCCCGTACCGCGCTCGGCAACGCCTAGAACACTCAAGAGAAGGAAAAAGCCACATGTCTACCCTCAGCCGCTCGGCGAACGCCTGGATCGACCCGCGAGGCTCTTTCGCGGCCACGGCAGGCCGGCGTGACGGCCTGATCACCCGTGACAACCTCGACGCCCGGCCCCTGACGGCCGACGAGCCCTACCTGGTGCCCTCGCTGCCGGTCGAGGTGCACTGCCACGGGCTGGGGGACGTCGATTTCTCCAACTTCGCGGAGATCGACCTCTTCGCGGTCGACAAGCACGCCGCCTCCGAGGGCCTGCTGTGCATCCCCACCCTCTACCTCCGGCAGGACCGGCTCGACGGCTTCGTCGAGTTCATGCGGGGCTTCGCCGCGCTGAAGGCCGACGGCCAGTTGCCGTTCGTCCCCGCCATCGCGCTGGAGGGTCCGCTCGTCGCCAGCTTCGGCGGCACGCCGGCCTCCTCGGTGTGGGCACCCTCCAAGGAGGAGTGGGAGAAGCTTGCAAGCTGCGGCCCGCTCGGCCTCGTCTACATCATGATCTCGCCGGACGCCCTGCAGTCCAGCTCCTACCTCGCGGCCCAGTTCACCCCGGACCACCCGCCGCTGGAGTGGATCGTCACCCGCCTCGTCGAGAACGGCGTACGCCCGGCGCTCGGCCACTTCGCCAAGGAGAACCCGCAGCTCGGGGCGGACTGCATCGAGGAGGTGCTCGCGGCGGCCGAGGCGGCCGACTGCCCGCACTCCGGCGTCCGCGTGGTCACCGACCACCTCTTCAACGAGATGCCGCTGCTGATCAAGCACGCCTTCCGCACCTCCAAGGCGCGCGCCAACCGCGACGCCCTGCTGGCGAGCTACGACCTCCCGTCCTGGAACCTGGCGGACCTGCACGAGCAGGTCGGCCCCGTACCGGCCGCCATCATGCGCGGCGCCCACCAGGGCCGCATCGCCGCCTGCCTCAACTTCGACGGCGAGCACGTCGACTTCGCCATCGCCAAGCGCGCCATCGAGATCGTCGGCCCGCAGAACATGATGCTGATGACCGACCGCAGCGACACCGCGCGGCTGGCCGGGCAGGACCTCCACCAGGAGCCCGGCAGCGACCTCTGGTACCAGGAGCAGGGCGTGGTCGCGGCCGGCACCCAGCCGATCGACCAGCAGATCGCCAACGTACGGGCTCTGGGCGTCTCCGAGACCGACATCTGGCACCTGGTGTCCTTCACGGCGTACCGCACCTTCTTCCCCGAAATCGACCTCGAGGGGGAGCAGTTCCGGCAGGGGTGCCACGTCGACGCCGACCGGCAGCGCTTCGCGCTGCTCTGACCCTCCGGGGTCCATCGGAAAGCAGTGGAAGCGAATTCGAGGAGCACAGCGATGGGGACGACGGGGAACCCCGGCGAGCGCGCACACGACATACCGCAGGACCTTCTGGCGGCCGTCACCCGCTCGCCGGTCAAGGCACGGCTGTTCGGCGCGGACACCTACCTGCGGGAGGCCGCCTGGACCTTCGGCGACCACGTGGACGACATGCTGGGCGTCACCCTGTGCGTCCTCAAGCCGGACACCGCCGTCGGGCGCCGCTACCGGACGGCCCTGGAGGCGCTGCGGGACCACGGCTTCCACCCGGCCGACGTCCTGCGCCTGCGCCACAACCGGCTGACGATCCGCGAAACGTGGCGCTTCCAGCTGAACTTCGCCGACCGCGAGCGGATCGCCACCATGGACCTGTACCTGCGGTCCCTGGACAGTGTCCTGCTCGTGCTGCGGGACGAACGCCACCGGCCCGGCGGCATCCCGGCATCCGTCCGGCTCGCCTCCCTCAAGGGCCCGGCCGTCGCCGAGCTGCGCCGCCCGGAGCACCTGCGCGAGCGGCTCGGGGCGCTCAACGGCCTGTTCAACTTCGTGCACACCGCCGATGAACCCATCGACGTCCTGCGCGACCTCGGGCTGCTGCTGGAGCAGGGGCGCCGCGAACTGGTTCGCGAGCGGATCCTCGTACGCCACGACGCGCGCGAGGAGGCGGAGCGGATCTTCGACGCGATCGAGGGCGAGACGGAACCGCACGACCTCGACCCGGAGCAGAGCTGGCTGCGGCTCACGAAGTCCGGCGCACCCGTCGGCGAGGCGGCCCGCTCGAGGGCGGCGGGGCGGACCGTCACCGCCGCCGAACTGCTGCGCGCCGCGCACCACCCGGACGCGGACCCCGGCGATCTGTGGGACCTGCTGTCCGTGCTCACCGCGACCGTGCGGTTCAACGCCCCGGGCATCGAGCGCATCTTCCCCAACGTCCTGCTCAGCGCCTGGCAGGAGGAGCGGTGAGCGCCCCCAACGTCTGCGTCTGCTACCACGTCACCGAGGACGTGATCGTCGACTGGATCCGGCGCGGCGTCACCACGGCGGACGGCCTCGGCGAGCACTGCGGTGCCGGGCAGGGCTGCGGCGACTGCCGCGAGATGCTCGACGAGCTCATCGAGGACTTCGCCGACGCGGCCGGCAGCGATCCGGTGCAGGCGGTGCCCGGTGCCCGGCACTGACGAGCGGCCGGCGCCGTTCTGGCGCACCACCCTGGAGGAGGCGGCGGCCGTCCCCCTCGACACGGTGGCGGTCGAGGAGCCCACCCCGTTGCCCCGCACCGCGGTGTACGACCTCTCCTTCGCCGGCGCCCACGGCCACCGGATCAGCGGCTGGCTCATCCTGCCGCGCGACAGCGCCGGCCCGCTCCCGTGCGTCGTGCAGTACCTCGGGTACGGCGAGGGCCGCGGCCACGCCCTGGACCGGCTGCTGTGGCCCGCCCTGGGCTACGCCACGCTGGTCGTCGACACCCGCGGCCAGAGCGGCGCGGGCGGCAGGCGGGGCGCCACCCCGGACCCGGTGGGCCTCACCCATCCGCAGACACCCGGCTTCACGACCCGGGGCGTCCTGGACCCCCGGTCGTACTACTACCGGGACGCGTACGTCGACGCCGTACGGGCCGTGGCGGCCGCCGCCGCCCACCCCGCCGTCGACCCCGCACGCATCGCGACCGCCGGGTGCAGCCAGGGCGGCCAGCTCGCCCTGGCGGCGGCCGTCCTGAGCCCGCTGGTCGCCGCCGCGCTGGTGGAGTCGCCGTTCCTGTCCGCCGTCACCGACCTGGCACGGCTGCCCGACCGGCAGCCGTACCGGGAACTGCTGCGCTTCGCCGAGTCCTACCCGGACCTCGCCCCGCGCGCCCTGCGGACGCTGGGGCTCTTCGACGTCGCCGAACTGGCCGCGTACGGGCGCTGCCCGGCGCTGTTCTCCGTGGCGGGCCGGGACGGCCGGTGCGCACCGGAGACCGGACACGCCGCACATGCCCGCTACCCGGCCGAGAAGCGGCTCCTGACCTGGCCGCTGGCCGAACACGCCGCCCCCAACACGCCGTTGCGGCTGGCGGAGGCGGAGTTCCTCGCCGACGTCCTCGCCCGGCCGCCGGCCACGACCCGTACGCCCGCCTTCTGGCAGGAAGGACACGACACATGAGACTGCTGCGCTCCGACAGCCCGCCGGTCGACCGGCTGACCGAGGTCGACGCCGGGATCCGCGAGGCGGTCACCTGGTCGGACGAGAAGGCCGACCTGTACGCGGTCGACCAGTACTTCCGCGAGGCGTGCTGGACCTTCGGCGACATCGTTCCCCGGATGCTCGGCGTCGCGCTGTGCATGCTCAAGCCCGAGGCGACGGCCGGGCGCAGGCTGCTGCCCGCGCTGCGCATCCTGCGGGAGGCGGGCTTCCGCCCCGTCGACGCGGTGCGCTTCCGGCACGACCGGATGACGATCCGCGAGGTCTGGCGCTACCAGTTCAACATCGCCTCCCGCGAGCGGATCGAGGCGATGGACGTCATCCTGCCCAGCACCGACACCGTGGCGCTGGTCCTCAGGGACGAGCGGTGGACGCCGGGCGCGGTGCCCGCGGCGGTACGGCTCAACGCGCTCAAGGGGCCGGCCGACCCGCGGCTGCGCGGCCCGCAGCACCTGCGCCACCGGCTCGGCGTCGTCAACGGCCTCTTCAACTTCACGCACATCTCGGACGAGCCGGCCGACGTGCTCCGCGAGATCGCGGTGATCTGCGACGAGCCCCGGCGCGAGCTGATCCGGCAGCGCATCCTGGACGAACACGACGCCCGTCCCGAGGTCCTCGCCATCTTCCAGGACCTTGAACGCCTGCACCCCGAGCACGACTTCGACCTGGAAGCCAGCTGGCGCCGGCTCGCGGCCGCGCCCGGCCCCGTCGGCGAGCCGGCCCGCCGCCGCGCGCAGGGCGCACAGCCGCCGCTGGACGAGATGCTGGCGCTCACCCGTGCCACGCCGCTGGACAGCCCCCACCGCTGGGACCTGCTGACCGTGGTGACGCATCTGCTGACGGAGATGAACGTGCCCGGTGTGGCGCCCACCGTGCCGAACGTCACGGAAGCGTGGCGGCCGGGCCACGGGGACGGGGCCGCCTCGTGACCGCCGTACTGTCCACCGTCAACCTCGCCGTCGAGCGCACCGGCCCCTGGACGGACGTCGGCCGCAGCGGGATCGACAAGCGCCCGGTCGGCCACCGCGTGATGGCCCGGACCTGGGGCCTGGAGGGCGATCTGATCGCCAACCCCAAGGTGCACGGCGGCCCGGACAAGGCCGTCTACGCCTTCGCCCGCGAGGACGCCGTCTTCTGGGAGCGGGAACTGGGGCGCGAGGTCGGGCCCGGCAACTTCGGCGAGAACTTCTCCACCCTCGGCCTCGACATCACGGGGGCCGAGGTCGGCGAGCAATGGGCCATCGGGGACGCCGTGTTCGAGGTGATCAGGGCCCGTAAGCCGTGCCGCGTCTTCGCCGGCTTCTGGGACGTACCGGACCTGGTCAAGCGCTTCATCGCGCACGGGGCGCCCGGCGCGTACCTCCGCGTGCTGAAGGAGGGCACCGTCGGCGCGGGCGACCCGGTCGAGATCATCAGGCGTCCCGGCCACGGCGTCACCATCGGGCTGATGCTGCGGGCGCTGACCACGGAGCGCCATCTGCTGCCGCGCTTCCTCGATGCCCCCGAGATGCTCCCCAAACACCATGAAAAGGCCCGCCGGTGGCTGGCCGCGCAACAAGAGACGGAGAGTGCGACGCGATGACCACGACCGACACGCAGCCGCTGATCGACCCGGCCCGGCTGGCCGCCCTGGACTGGAGCGACATGCCGGCCCTGCACCGCCCCATGGAGGAGCTGCTCGAAGAGCTGGTGTCCTCGCCGACCTGGCTGAACGACGCCTTCGACCATGTGCTGCGCACCCCGGAGCTCCTCGACCAGTGCGAGCGGCTGCAGGAGCTCGACCGTGTCGTCCTCGTCAACGACAAGGCCAGCGACGTACGGATCCGGCTGCACGTCTTCACCGGCAGCGACTTCGACCGCCCCCACAACCACCGGTGGAGCTTCGGCAGCCGCATCCTGCACGGCAGCTACCAGCACCACCTCTTCGGCGACTACGAGGAGCTGGACACCAGCACGCGCATCGGCTCCCCGGCCCTGGTCCGCGACGAGGTCGCCGGGTCGGGCTACGTCATCCGGCACACGATGGTCCACACCGTCAGCTCGGCGCCCGGAACCACGTCGCTGATCGTCCGCGGGCCGTCGGAGAAGGACCGCTTCGTGGTGATGAACCGCGACACCGGCGAGGCGTGGTGGCAGTACGGCCAGAAGGCCGAGAAGCCGGAGGACCAGGCCAAGCGCCGGCTGGGCGCGGAACGGGTCGAGGAGATCCGGCAGCTGCTGATCCGCCAGGGCTGCATCCGTTGACCGGGATCGGGGCCGGGAACGAGAACGGGGTCGCGGCCGGGAACGGGGTCGCGGCCGGGAACGGGGTCGCGGCCGGGAACGGGAACACGGCCGGGAACGCGACCGAGCCGGTCGAACTGGTCATCTTCGACTGCGACGGCGTGCTCGTCGACAGCGAGCCCATCGCCGTACGGACGCACGTCGCGCTCGGCGCCGAGCTGGGCTGGCCGCTGACCGAGGCCGAGGTCATGGAGCGCTTCGTGGGCCGCTCCACCACCTCCATCGGCGAGCAGATCGCCGAGCGCGTGGGCTCCGACACCGCGCGGATCTGGGACGAGCGCTTCCGGGAGATGCACGCGCGGGCGGTGGACACCGGCCTGATGGCCGTCAGCGGCATCGCGGAGGCCCTCGACGGCCTGGAGGTCCTCGGTTTCGGGCCGCAGCGGCGGTGCATCGCCTCCAGCGGCAGCCACGAGAAGATGCGCCACACCCTGGGCCGGGTCGGACTGTACGACCGCTTCGAGGGCCGGATCTTCAGCGCCCACGAGGTCGAGCGCGGCAAGCCCGCCCCGGACCTCTTCCTGCACGCCGCCCGCTCCCTGGGCGTCGACCCGGCGCGCTGCGCGGTCGTCGAGGACAGCCGCTTCGGCATCCAGGCCGCCGCGGCCGCCGGCATGCGCGGCTTCGGGTACGCGGGCGGTCTGACCCCGGCCGAGTGGCTGACGGGTCCCGGGACGGTGGTCTTCACCGACATGCGGGAGCTGCCGGCTCTGCTCTCGGCGGACAGGACCGAGAGGGCGGGCCATGCCGCAGGAGATTGAGCGCAAGTACCTGCTGGACGGCTTCACCCCGCCGCCCGGCGCGGTGGTGGAGCCCATCGAACAGGGCTACCTCGCGGTCAGCCCGAACGGCACCGAGGTCCGCCTGCGCCGTATCGCCGGCCAGTGCATCCTCGGCGTCAAGCACCGCACCGGGTCGATGTCGCGTACCGAGGTGGAATGCCCGCTGACGGAGGCGGAGTTCGAGGAGCTGTGGCCGGCGACGGCGGGCGCCCGGCTGGTGAAGACCCGCTACACCGTGCCGCTGGGCGACACGGTGGCGTACGTGGACGTCTACGCGGAGTCCCTGGCGGGCCTGCACACGGCCGAGGTCGAATTCCCCTCGGAACGGGAGGCCGAGGACTTCACCCCGCCCTCCTGGTTCGGCCCGGAGATCACCGTTGCCAGGCCCTACAAGAACCGCGTCCTGGCGACCGAGGGCCTCCCGCCGTCCCCGGCCGGGCACTGAGGGCCCTGCCCCGGCCGGGCACTGAAGGTCCCTGCCGGGGCGGGCGCTGAACGTCCATGCCGGTGGGCGGGCGCCGGCCGGCACCCGCCCACCGGCCGGCCTGGCGCCCGGCGGCGGGCTCGGACGTGCGCCACGCCTCAGTAACGCTCGACCAGGTGCTCGCGTCCCGCCGGCGGCTCGTACGGCTCGGGCCAGAAGTCGGTCACGGTGCTGATCCGGCCCTCCGCGTCGGCCGTGAAGAAGTTGATCGCGTGCATCTCCTCGAGGCCGGACGTGACGTGTATCCAGGCCACGGCCCCCTCCTCGTCGGCGACGACGCGCTGGACGCGGACGTGCCAGTCGCCCGGATACTCCTGGTTGAACCGGAGATAGGTCTCCCTGCCGCGGATCCGCTCACGGGTCTGCGGCAAGTCGTAGACCACGTCCTCGGCGAGAGTCGCTGCGAAGGCCTGCCAGTCGCGGGCCTCCGCCGAGGACCAATACGTCTCAACTGTCTTGCGCAGTGCTGTCATACGGGGGAGTGTGCACCTCGCCACTGACACTCAGGCCGTGACCTGCTTCGTCGCCGGTTATCCACAGGCTGCGGACGACGCGAACGGATTGTGGGCGGAGCGGCGCAGAATGGTGGGCATGACTGAGATCATCGAATCCACGGCGCCGGACCCTGCGGACAAGCCGACGGACGCGCCGACGGCCATCCCGGCCTGGGAGCAGCGGTTCCGCGCGCCCCGCGTCTCGCTGCCCGACTGGGCCGAGGACGCCCCGCACCGCTCGCTCTTCGTGTCGAACGCGACGGGGACCTACGAGCTGTACGCATGGGACCGCGCGACCGGCGAGCAGCGCCAGGTGACCGACCGGCCGAACGGGACGACGGACGGGATACTGACGCCCGACGGCGAGTGGATCTGGTGGTTCTCGGACAAGGACGGGGACGAGTTCGGGGTCTGGATGCGACAGCCCTTCGGCGGCGGGGCGGACGAGCCCGCGGCGCCCGGCCTCGACGGCTCGTACGGGGCGGGGCTGGCCCTCGGCCGGGACGGCACGGCGGTGGTGGGCCGCTCCACGGACGAGGAAGGTACGACGATCCATGTCGTACGGCCCGGGCCGGACCCGGTCGAGATCTACCGGCACCGGGAGTCGGCCGGCGTCGGCGATCTCTCGCACGACGGGACGCTGATCGCGATCGAGCACACCGAGCACGGCGACGCGATGCACTCGGCGCTGCGTGTCGTACGGCTGGACGGCACGAAGGTGTCCGAACTGGACGACACCAAGGGCGGCTCGGTGGAGCTGGGCCTGGAGGTGCTCGGCTTCGCGCCGGTGGACGGGGACACCCGGCTGCTGGTGGGCCACCAGCGGCGGGGCCGCTGGGAGCCGATGCTGTGGGACGTGGCGTCCGGCGAGGAGACCGACCTGGCGATCGAGCTGCCAGGCGATGTGAGTGCCGAGTGGTATCCGGACGGCTCGGCCCTGCTGATCGCGCACAGCTTCGAGGCACGCAGCGAGCTGTGGCGCTTCGACCCGGCGACGCGCGAGCTGTCCCGGGTGGAGACCCCCGCGGGCACGGTCTCGGGCGCCACGGCCCGGCCGGACGGGACGGTGGAGTACCTGTGGTCGTCCGCCGCGCACCCGCCGAAGGTCCGCTCCACGGCGGGCCGCGAGGTGCTGGACCCGCCGGGGCTGACGGCCCCCGGATCGGTCGGGGTCGAGGACGTGTGGGTGGACGGGCCCGGGGGCCGCATCCACGCACTGGTGCAGCGGCCGGAGGGAGAAGGGCCGTTCCCGACGGTCTTCGAGATCCACGGCGGCCCGACCTGGCACGACAGCGATGCGTTCGCGGCCGGGCCGGCGGCCTGGGTGGACCACGGCTATGCGGTGGTGCGGGTCAACTACCGGGGATCGACCGGATACGGGCGGGAGTGGACGGACGCGCTCAAGCACCGGGTGGGGCTGATCGAGCTGGAGGACATCGCGGCGGTCCGTGAGTGGTCCGTGTCCTCCGGCCTCGCCGACCCGGCGAAGCTGATCCTGGCGGGCGGCTCGTGGGGCGGCTATCTGACGCTGCTCGGGCTCGGCACACAGCCCGACGCGTGGGCGCTCGGCCTGGCCGCGGTGCCGGTCGCGGACTACGTGACGGCGTACCACGACGAGATGGAGGCCCTGAAGGCGATGGACCGCACGCTGCTGGGCGGTACGCCGGAGGAGGTCCCGGAGCGGTTCGAGGCGTCGTCGCCGCTGACGTATGTGGACGCGGTGCGGGCGCCGGTCTACATCTCGGCCGGCGTCAACGACCCGCGCTGCCCCATCCGCCAGGTCGAGAACTATGTGGACCGCCTCGCGGCCCGTGGCGCCGTCCACGAGGTGTACCGGTACGACGCGGGCCACGGCTCGCTGGTGGTGGAGGAGCGGATCAAGCAGGTGCGGCTCGAGCTGGCCTTTGCCGAGAGGCATCTGAAGTAGGCACGGCACGGCCGGGCATCAGCAGCAGCAGCGGAGCCGGGTCCAGGCCCTGGACCGGGACCTGGACCGGGACCTGGACCGGGACCTGGACAGGGCCGGGGCCTGGACCGGGCTCTGGACGGGGACCAGGACCGGACCCGGGAGAGGGGGGAAAGCGGGCGTTCCGTACCGTGGAGGGGTGTACCGGTTCCTGCTGACGCCCCGCTGGTGGGGGATCAATGTCTTCGTCGTGCTGGCGATCCCCTTCTGCATCTTCATGGGGACCTGGCAGCTCGGCCGGTTCGAGGACCGCGTCGACACGCACCAGGCCGCCGAGCGGCGCCCGGCGGCGGGCGAGCAGGCCGTCGCACCGCTCGACGAGCTGCTGCCCGTCGACAAGAACACCTCGGGCCGGCACGCGACGGCCAGCGGGCGGTACGGGGAGCAGTTCCTCGTACCGGACCGGGAGCTGGACGGTAGGCGCGGGTCGTATGTGCTGACGCTTCTGCGCACCGACGGCGGCAAGGCTCTGCCGGTCGTGCGGGGCTGGCTGCCCACCGGGGCGAAGGCCCCGGCGGCGCCCGCCGGTGAGGTCACCGTCACCGGTGCGCTGCAGGCCTCCGAGACGCAGGGCACCGACGGTGTGCACACCGGGGGCGGGCTGCCGAGCGGCCAGCTCGGCATGATCAGCGCGGCCTCGTTGGTCAACCTGGTGCCGGACGACGTGTACGACGCCTGGATCACGCTCACGACCGCGTCGGACGGGCTGCGGCCGGTACCGGCCGCGGCGCCGCAGGGCAGCGGGCTCGACCTCAAGGCGTTCCAGAACCTCGGCTACACGCTGGAGTGGTTCGCCTTCGCGGGCTTCGTGCTCTTCATGTGGTTCCGCTTCGTGCGGCGCGAGGCAGAGGCCGCGAAGGACGCTGCGCTCGGCCTCGACCCGGCGTAACGCACGGCGTTCCCGGCTCAGCAGTCCCCGGTCCGGGGTCCCGGGTCCGGGATCCGGGTGGCGCCGACCGACGCCGGCACCCATGACCCCCTAGGACGCGGGCAGGGCGCCGGTGCGGTAGATCGTGCCCGCGCAGGCGTTGGGGATCGTCGTCTCGGCGTTCGGGCCGCCCGGCTCGGGGGTGTGGGTCACCGTGATGCTGCCGTCCGCCGTGGTACCACCGTCGTCGCTGACGAGCTGGGGTTCGGTGCCGGTCGCTGTCGTGCCGTCGGTCGTGCCCGACGAGCCGCCGTCCGAGGGCGTGGGGTCGGGTGAGGCGCCGGTCGTGGGACAGGTCTCCGCGGGGACGAAGGCGAACTTCACCTCGTACGCCGTCTCCGGCTTGAGGACCATGGCGCCGGGCTCCTGGGACGGATCGGGCAGTCCGCTCGCGGCGTCGCCCGTCGTGTGCGTCACCACATTGATCTTGGCCGGGTCGGCCGCGCCCATGGCCTGGAAGGCGACCGAACCGGCTCCGTCGACCGCGCAGTCGGTGCCGGAGACGTTGGCGATGCGGAACGTGCCGTACACCTTGCCGTCCGGCTCAGGTGCGCCCGTCTGTGCCGAGCCTGCGAGCTGAGTGGCTGTGCAGGGGGGCGTCGAGGCTGCGGCGCTGCCCGTCGGGTTGGCCGTGCCGCCCGTCGAGCCGCCCGTGGTGCCGGTGCCCGGCGACTGCGGCTGCTTCGACGGGTCCGGTGCGCCGGGGGTGCTGGGCTGCTGCCCCGGGGAGCTGTCGTTCACCTGCTCCCCGCCGTCCTCGCCCTCCTCGGTGCCGGTGCCGCCCTGGGCCTGCTCACCGTGGCCGGCGTTGATGGTCTGGTCGTCGGAGAGGCCTCCGGAGTTCGCGACGTGGACGAACGCCGGGACCGCGGTGCCGAGAAGGATCACCGAGGCGGCCAGCCCGACGAGGGCCTGGCGCTTGCGGGCGCGGCGCGCGGGCACCGCCCGGCGCAGATGGTCGAGGGCGCCTTCGGTCGGCGCGAGGTCCCCGACGGCGCTGTGGAGCATCCGCCGCAGGGCCAGCTCCTCCTGACCGAGGTCCTCCTGACCGAGATCCCCCCGATCGAGGTCTTCCGGGGCCAGGGAGTCCCGCCCCAGCACCTTCGCGAAGAGGGCGTCCGGACCGCCGGGACCGGCGGTGCGGGGTGTCTCACCCCCGAGCCCCTGGTCGTCCATTCCGTTCCGCGGCCCGTCGTTCACAATTCCGTTTCCAGTCCGGTCGTCCAACAGCCCGTCCGGCCCGTCCGGCCCGTACAGCTCAGTGGTGTGCTTCTCTTCGTACGTATCGCCTGAGGCGACGTCGTCCGGCTCGCGCTCCGGCCCGTGGCCGTGCCGCGGCTCGCGGTCCGGCCCGTGCTCATGCCTGTGTTCGTGCCTGCTCATGCCGTCGCCCCCATGGCGACACGCAGCGCCGCGATTCCCCGCGAGCCGTACGCCTTCACCGAGCCCAGCGATATGCCCAGCGTCTCGGCGACCTGAGCCTCCGTCATGTCCGCGAAGTAGCGGAGCACGAGCACCTCGCGCTGGCGCCGCTGGAGCCCGCGCATCGCCTTGATCAGCGCGTCCCGCTCCAGCTGGTCGTACGCACCCTCCTCGGCGCTCGCCATGTCCGGCATCGGCTTGGAGAGCAGCTTCAGCCCGAGGATCCGGCGGCGCAGCGCGGAGCGCGACAGATTGACGACCGTCTGCCGGAGGTAGGCGAGGGTCTTCTCCGGGTCACGGACGCGGTTGCGCGCCGAGTGGACGCGGATGAAGGCCTCCTGGACGACGTCCTCGCAGGACGCGGTGTCGTCGAGCAGCAGCGCCGCGAGTCCGAGCAGCGACCGGTAGTGGGCGCGATAGGTCTCGGTGAGGTGATCGACAGTGGTCCCCGCTGCCATGGTGTCGCCAGCGCCCTCACGCTGCGACGGAATGCGGCCTGGGCGCGCTGCGGGCATGGGAGCGATCACCGGCATCCCGCCGACGGGACGCCCGGAGGCACGGGAAGGGCGGGACGGCCGGAGCGGGCGCACCGAAGCACCGCGGACCGGGACGAAGCCCGCGCCCCGCGCCGGGAGCACGCCGGCGCCCCGGGTCGGGAGCATGCCCGGACCCCGGACCGGGACCACGGCTGTGCCGCGGACCGGGACCACGGCTGTGATGTCGAGTACCTCTGCCACGCCTGTTGGACACGCTTCCCCCCGTCAGGGTTGTACGCGCACACCACCGCTTTTGACGATGCACCGTATGCCCTCATGCGCACCAGCTCTTCCCCAATGCCCCATTTGTCGCGGCACCGTGAAGGGGCGACCGCAAAGACGCTTCCCGCCCAGTAACCGGTTGCACAATGGCGGGAAAGCATCGTCGAACATGCCATCACCCCAGTTCAAGTGGTACATACCAGGGACTTGCTCACAGGGTGTTCACAGATCCTATAAAGATCTATGACAACTCGGCTCAGAATTCCCCGGCGATCGCCTCAGCGATCTGAGCGGTGTTCAGCGCGGCACCCTTGCGGAGGTTGTCGCCGCACACGAAAAGTTCGAGTGCGCGACTGTCGTCCATGGCCCGCCGGACCCGTCCCACCCACGTCGGGTCGGTGCCCACCACGTCGGCGGGCGTGGGGAATTCGCCCTCCGCGGGGTCGTCGAACAGCACCACTCCGGGCGAGGTCGCCAGGATCTCGTGGGCCCGCCCGACGGAGACCTCGTGCTCGAAGCGGGCGTGCACGGAGACCGAGTGCGTTGTGACGACCGGCACACGAACGCACGTCGCGGAGACCCGCAGTTCGGGCAGGTCCAGGATCTTGCGGGTCTCGGCCCGGATGGCGAGCTCCTCGGAGGACCAGCCGTCCTCCGCGAGCGACCCGGCCCAGGGCACCACGTTGAGCGCCATGGGTCCGGCGAAGGGGCCGGTGTCGTCGCCGACGGCACGGCGTACGTCACCGGGATTCGTCCCCAGCTCCGTGCCCGCGACCAGGGAGAGCTGGGACCGCAGCACCTCGACGCCGCCGTGCCCGGCCCCGCTGGCCGCCTGGTACGTGGAGACCACCAACTCGTCGACGCAGAACTCGGCGTGCAGCGCGCCCACCGCGACGATCATGGCCAGGGTGGTGCAGCAGGGGCTCGCGACGATGCCGCGCGGACGCACCCGTACGGAATGGGGGTTGATCTCGGGTACGACGAGGGGAACGTCCGGGTCCAGCCGGAAAGCGGCTGAATTGTCCACGACCACCGCGCCCTTGGCGGCGGCGATCGGCGCCCAGTGGGCCGCCACCTCGGCGGGCACCAGGAACAGCGCGACGTCGACACCCGTCAGCGCTTCCTCGGAGAGCGCGACGACCTCGGTCTCCTCGCCGCGTACGGCCAGCTTGCGGCCGGCCGGACGCGACGAGGCGACAAGGCGTATCTCGCCCCAGATGTCCGCGTGCTGGGACAGGATCTGGAGCATCACCGCACCGACGGCCCCGGTCGCGCCGACGACCGCGAGCGTCGGCTTGCGGTTCATCGCGCGACCGCCGGGGTGCGGCGCCCGGCGGTCACCGGCCGGTGCCTCCGTAGACGACGGCCTCGTCGGAGTCACTGTCCAGACCGAAGGCGGTGTGGACGGCCTGGACGGCCTCCTTGACGTCGTCCGCGCGCGTGACGACCGAGATACGGATCTCGGAGGTCGAGATCAGCTCGATGTTCACGCCCGCGTCGGACAGCGCCTCGAAGAACGAGGCGGTGACACCCGGGTTCGTCTTCATACCGGCGCCGACCAGCGAGATCTTCCCGATCTGGTCGTCGTAGCGCAGCGACTCGAAGCCGATGGTGTTCTTGGTCTTCTCCAGCGCGTCGATCGCCTTGCGGCCCTCGGTCTTCGGAAGGGTGAAGGAGATGTCCGTGAGACCGGTCGCGGCGGCCGAGACGTTCTGCACGACCATGTCGATGTTGATCTCGTTGTCCGCGATGGTCCGGAAGATCGCGGCGGCCTCACCCGGCTTGTCGGGCACGCCGACGACGGTGATCTTCGCCTCGGAGGTGTCGTGGGCGACACCGGAGATGATGGCCTGCTCCACCTTGAGGGCTCCCTGCTCGGAGTGTGGTTCGTTGCTGACCCAGGTGCCCCGCAGCCCCGAGAAGGACGACCGGACGTGGATCGGGATGTTGTAACGGCGTGCGTACTCGACGCAGCGGTGCAGCAGCACCTTGGAGCCGGAGCTGGCGAGCTCCAGCATGTCCTCGAACGAGATCCAGTCGATCTTGCGGGCCTTCTTGACGACCCGCGGGTCGGCGGTGAAGACACCGTCCACATCGGTGTAGATCTCACAGACCTCGGCGTCCAGCGCCGCGGCCAGCGCGACGGCGGTCGTGTCCGACCCGCCCCGGCCCAGAGTGGTGATGTCCTTCTTGTCCTGGGACACACCCTGGAAGCCGGCGACGATGGCGATGTTGCCCTCGTCCAGCGCCGTACGGATCCGGCCCGGCGTGACATCGATGATGCGCGCTTTGTTGTGGACCGAGTCGGTGATGACGCCGGCCTGGCTGCCGGTGAACGACTGCGCCTCGTGGCCCAGGTTTTTGATCGCCATCGCCAGCAGGGCCATGGAGATCCGCTCTCCGGCGGTCAGCAGCATGTCGAACTCTCGCCCGGCTGGAATCGGGGATACCTGCTCGGCGAGATCGATCAACTCGTCCGTCGTGTCGCCCATCGCCGAGACCACGACGACCACCTGGTGGCCGTTCTTCTTGGCATCGACGATTCGCTTGGCGACGCGCTTGATGCCTTCGGCATCGGCAACGGAGGAACCTCCGTACTTCTGCACGACAAGGCCCACGTGCGCTCCTCGCTCAGTCTTCGCCGCAGTCATTACTGCGGTCGGCGTCAGTTTAACGAGCGAGCCGGGAACGCCCCCTATGTATCGCATCGTGAGATGTCCCGCTCACGACGTGATCAACTGCGGAGTGCTGTCGCAGAACTCCACGGCGTCCGCGGACCCGGGCGCTCCTGGCCGCTCGGCCGGACACCTGCCCCCTGACGCGCCGGGCAAGCCCGATGTGTCATCCATCACGCTGTCGCGACGGGCCCGACGGGCCATGGCGAGCACGCTCTGTGACGTCAGCGTCCCGGAGTGGTACGGACCGACGATCTCCGTCACTCCGCGGGGATTCGCGCCGGAATGTACGCCAGCCCGTGCGCCCCCGGCTCCCCCGCCCGCGCCACCTCCAGCGTGGTGACCACTTTCAGCCGGGCCAGGTCCACCACCGTCACCGTGCTCGACGAGACGTTGGCGACGTATCCGAAGGCCCCGTCCGGCGAAGAGGTGATCGTCAGCGGGAACGCGCCGGTCGGCACGCGGCCCAGCTCCTTGCCGCCCCCGGGGGCGTACACATGGAGCATGCCGCCCAGCTGCGTCCCGAGGGCCGATCCGGCCGGCGCACCCATACGGAGCTCCCCCGCCAGCACCAAGCCGTCGGCTGTGGCGTGCACGGGGAAGACCGCACCCTCGGTGTGCAGCGTACGGATGATCCGGCCGGTCTCGGTGTCGATGACCCGTACACCCGCGTCCTTCACCGGCCCCGGGCCGAAGTCGCCCTTCGGGGCGGCCACGTACACCTGCCGGCCGTCGGGTGAGACGGCGATTCCCTCGCTGCCCGGTACCTCGATCCGTTCGAGCATCTCGCCCGATTCCAGGTCGACGACGGTGACGTACGGCGCTTCCTTGTTGGCGGAGTAGCCGTACCGCCCGTCCGGGGTGATGGCGAACCAGTGCGGACCGGGGGCCAGTACCGGAATCCGGCGGACCGGCTTGCGGGTGACGAGGTCGAGAACCACGACTCCGCCCGGTACGTGCGGACCCCTTCCCGCGGCGCCCGCTCCGGCGCCCTCCCCCGCCCTTTCCTCCACGCTCACGTAGAGGAGGTCACGCGCCGCGTCGAGGGCGAGGCCGTGCGGGGCGTGGTCCGGGGAGAGGTCGACGACGTCGATCAGGCTCCGGGTGTCCGGGTCGATGACCGCGAGTTCATGCGCGCGTCCGGAGTTGTCGTGGTAGTAGCCGGAGCGATACGTGATCGTGCAGTACAGCAGCCGGCGCGCCGCGTCGAAGCACAGCTCGTGCGGCTCGCTGGGAAGTTGGAGGATGCCGAGCCGCTCGTACGTCCCGGCGTCGAAGAAGGTCACGGTCGGCCCGCTCTGGCTGACCACGGCGAGTGTGTCGTTCATGGCAACAGCCTTGCCCGGCCTGCTGGTTGACTCCAGTGCAACATTGGCAATGGATACTTGCGGCGTAGGCAATCCACCTGGTCGCCCCGGCCGCGGGCGGACCACTCAGTGGCGGGGGTCACACCATCGAATCGCTCGACCTGAACCTGCTCGTCGCACTCGACGCGCTGCTGGAGGAGGAGAGCGTCACCGGCGCCGCCGCGCGGCTGCATCTGTCCGCTCCCGCGATGAGCCGCACCCTCGGCCGTATCCGCGCGCGCCTCGGCGATCCGGTCCTGGTGCGGGCGGGCCGGGGGCTCGTGCCCACGCCCCGCGCCGTGGAGCTGCGCCCGCGCGTACGGGCCGTGGTCGAGCAGGCCCGTGGTCTCCTCGTACCCGGACAGGTCGCCGATCCGGCCGCGCTGACACGGCAGTTCACGGTGCAGGCGAGCGAGATGGTGCTCGCGGGCCTCGGGGCGCGGCTGCTCTCGGCCGTCGCCACGGAGGCGCCCGACGTCACTCTGCGCTTTCTGCCGGAGAGTCTGGAGGGCACGGCCGCGATGCGCGACGGGCGGCTCGACTTGGAGATCGGGGCCATCGAGCACACGGATCCGGAAACCCTGGTGGAGCGGCTGGGCGAGGTGCGGCTGCTCGGAGCCGTACGTCCCGGGCACCCCCTGATCCGTGACCGGGGCGGTGCCCGACGCCGTGTCTCCGCACGGGCCTTCGCCGCGGCCGGCCACATCGGGGTCTCCCGGCAGGGAAAGGTGCGCGGACCGGTCGACGAGCGGCTGTCGGAGCTGGGTCTGGAACGGCGGGTCGTCACCGTCGTACCCGGGTACGCCGCCGCCCTCTTCCTCTGCCGCGGGACCGATCTGGTCTGTCTCGCCCCGGCCGGCCCCGGCGACGACTGGCTCTCCGCCCTCGGCCTCCACACTTTCGAGATTCCCCTGGACCTGCCGCCGGTCGTGCTCGGCATGGCCTGGCATCCGCGCAACGACGCGGACCCGGCCCATCAGTGGCTGCGGGAGCAGGTCCGTACAGCGGCAGCGGCACCCGCGTCAGGCCCGCCCCGTCAGGCCTAGGGTCTGTCTTTCGGATCGTGCCGGGCTCGCGTGCCCTGGCACGCGCGCTGATCCGGCCTGATCCAGAAGACGGGCCCTGGTCACATGACCGTCGGTGTCCCGGGGCCCTGGGCAGGGCCGGTACGGGTCAGCGCGGTGCGCGGACCCTCCCCAGCCCAAGCGGCCCCGCGATCTCCTCCACCATCACGCGCCCGGCTTCCTCCGCGAGGTCGTCCTCGGCGAGGTCCTCGTCCGTATCCAGCCCGTCCAGCTCCTGCAGCGGCTGGTCGAGGCGGACATGCGCGACGAGGGACTGGAGGGCGCGCAGCGTCGCCGACGCGGTCGGGCCCCAGTTGGAGAAGTACGAGAACTGCCACCACCACAGCGCCTCGGTGGTGCGGCCCGCGCGGTAATGGGCCAGGCCGTGGCCGAGGTCGGCGACGATGTCCGCGAGGTTGTCGGAGATCCGGCACGCGACCGGCGCCCTGCGCGGCTCGTACGGGTCGAAGACCTCGGAGAAGACGTCGATCGGGTCCAGCAGCCTCGCGAACCGCTCACGCAGCTCGTCCACTTCCAGGTCCGGGCCGGTGTCCGTCTCGTACCGCTCCTCGGGGACGATGTCCTCGTGTGCGCCCAGCCGGCCGCCCGCGAGCAGCAGCTGCGAGACCTCCAGGAGGAGGAAGGGCACCGCGCTGTCGGGCTCGTCGCCCTTCGCCACTTCCGTGGTGGCCACGATGAAGCTCTCGATCGAGTCGGCGATCTGGACCGAGAAGTCGTCGGGATCGTGGGTGGCGGAGTGGAGCGTTGCGTCAGACATCGAGAAGTCGTCTCCCCTCGAAGGCACGCCCGAGCGTGACCTCGTCGGCGTATTCCAGATCGCCGCCAACGGGAAGCCCGCTGGCGAGGCGCGTGACCTTCAGCCCCATGGGCTTGATCATGCGCGCCAGGTACGTGGCAGTGGCCTCGCCCTCGAGATTGGGGTCGGTCGCCAGGATCAGCTCGGTGACCGCGCCGTCGGCGAGCCGCGCGAGCAGCTCCCGGATGCGCAGGTCGTCCGGGCCGACGCCTTCGATCGGGCTGATCGCACCGCCGAGGACGTGGTAGCGCCCGCGGAACTCACGGGTCCGCTCGATCGCCACGACGTCCTTGGGCTCCTCGACGACACAGATGACCGCCGGGTCACGGCGCGCGTCCCGGCAGATGTTGCACTGCTCCTGCTGCGCGACGTTGCCGCACACGGCGCAGAAGCGGACCTTGTCCTTCACCTCGAGGAGTGCGTGGGCGAGGCGGCGGACGTCGGTCGGTTCGGCCTGGAGGATGTGGAAGGCGATCCGCTGCGCGCTCTTGGGACCGACGCCGGGCAGCCTGCCCAGTTCGTCGATGAGGTCCTGAACCACGCCTTCGTACAACGGAACGCCTCTCTGGGAATTGCTTCGATGGTTACGGTAGTTGGTCCGCCTTCGCCTTTGAAGACTTGACGGCTCGAAAGGCCCGGAGCGGCGGCCCCGGCCCCGGACCCGGCCAGGATCCGGTTCCAGGGGCCCGGCCAGGATCCGGTTCCAGGGACCCGGCCGGGGACCACCGGGCTCTACCGGGGTCTAGAAGGGCAGACCGGGGATTCCGCTGCCGCCTCCGAGCCCCTGGGCGAGCGGGCCGAGCTTCTGCTGCTGCAGCTGCTGCGCGTTCTCGCTCGCGGCCTGGACGGCGGCGACGACGAGATCGGCGAGGGTCTCGGTGTCCTCCGGATCGACCGCCTTGGGGTCGATGACGAGCGCGCGCAGCTCCCCGGAGCCGGTGACGGTCGCCCTCACGAGCCCGCCACCCGCCTGCCCCTCGACCTCGGTCGCCGCCAGCTCCTCCTGCGCCCGGGCGAGGTCCTGCTGCATCTTCTGGGCCTGCTGAAGCAACTGCTGCATATTGGGCTGGCCACCACCGGGAATCACGGTCACTCCTGGCATTTCGACGTCGGTTGTTCGGTAAACCGAGCCTACGTGGTCGTGGGGCGGCATGCCCCGCCCAGTCGGCACCAACTCTTTCGGGTGACTTCCGGGCGGGAACGACCGTCCCTCCTTTACCCGATCAAGACGCTCGTGCGGGCGGAAGTACCGGGATTTCGCCCCCACGGCCCACCATTCGGCGGTAGGAAGACCATGCGCACCGGTACCCACGCGCGCATCGCACGTCACGCAGGGTTAGCACGGATACGTACGTCGTCACGCAGAGCGCAGAGGAGTGCCCCGGTGAGTCAGCCGGAGATGCAGCCTGGGGGGTCGGCCCGGGAGGAGGACGGGGTCCCGGTGAACGGGAGCGCCCCGCACCGTGACCTGGCCGGACGACCGTTCCCGCTCGGTGACTGGGGTGAGCCGGCGGAGCGTCTCGACGAGCTGTACCGCTGGGTCGAGGGGAACGCGCTGCGCACCGCGGACTGGTATCTGGCCGACCGTGTCCGCAAGCGCCGCGGCGCGCGGGTGCTGCGGGCCGGCACCGCCCTGGGCGTGATCGCGGGCGCGGCGCTTCCGCTGCTGGACCTGACGGGCGTGCTGGCGGGCGCGGCGGGCTGGGGCTATCTCTCGCTGCTGCTGGGCGCGGCGTGCGTGGCGTGCGACCGGTACTTCGGTCTGACCTCGGGCTGGATAAGGGACGTGGCGACGGCCCAGGCGGTGCAGCGCCGACTGCAGATCCTCCAGTTCGACTGGGCCTCGGAGAGCGTCCGTGAGGTCCTCGGCCCGGCGGAGGGCACGGCGAGCGAGGCGGCGGAGCGGTGCCTGAGCGTGCTGCGCCGGTTCTCGGAGGACGTCACGGACCTGGTCCGCGCCGAGACCACCGACTGGATGATCGAGTTCCGCTCCGGCCCGGCGCCCCTGCTGATGCAATCGGCGCCCTCCCCGCCCCGCCCCGACAACGGCCACCCCTCGGGCCGCGTTCCGCTCCCCCCGCCGACGCGGCCGAACATGCCCCGGCAGCGGCCGCCGGAGGCGCGGTAGCGCCTCCGGCGGGGGTGGGGGCTCGGGGCTCGGGCCGCTGTTCGGCCGGCCGCCCCGGTGGAGCGGCCGGCCGATCAGCAGCCCACCTCGGCTCGGAATGGTGGCCCTGCGCACCACGCACGGGCCGCCTTTCCACGCGCGGGCGCGACCAGGACAGGGGCACCTGAGGCGGGCCGGGAGACCCCGGGCCTCGGGCCCCCGGGACCCCGGTCAGCTGAAGATGATCATCGAGCCCTGCCCCAGGCTCCGCGTCGCCGCCGCGTGCAGACCCAGCCAGACGTGGCGTTCGCGGGCGAAGGGGCTGTCGTCGTAGGGGATCGGGCCCGCCGGCTCCTCGAGGGAGGTGGGGCGGGACGGAGGGGCCGGGGCGGCAGGGGGGTTCGCGGGGTCGATGCCGATGGAGGGGGCCACGAGCTCGAGTTCGCGGAGGAGGCCCTGGGAGGAGCCCAAGGGGCCGCCGGCGGCGAGGAGTTCCTCGTTGGAGAGAGGGGCGGCGAAGTCGACCGGGACGTACGCGCCCGCGTGGTCGTAGTGCCAGACCAGATGGGACTGCTGGGCCGTGCTCTCGAACATCTCCAGGAGCTGCTCGTAGTCGCCGCCCAGTTCGTCGACCGGCGTCACCGCGAGGCCGCAGAGCTGGAGGAGATACGCCCGGCGCAGGAAGTGCAGGGCGTCGTAGTCGAAGCCGGCGACGGGGGCGACATCGCCCGAGAGGCCCGGCATGTAGGCGAAGACGGGAACGGTGGGCAGACCGGCCTCGGTGAGGGCCTTGTCGTACGAGGCGATCTCCTCGGCGAACGGATTGTCGGGGCTGTGGCACAGAACGTCGACGAGGGGGACCAGCCAGAGGTCACAGGCCAAAACGGGCTCGCTCTCCATCGGAGTCGTAGCAGGTTGTGCGATGGTCGGGACAGCGTAGTGCTACTGGCACAACGCGCACAGTCAGCCGGCATCGGCGCTCGTGCGGCGTGCGCGGATCCCATGCCCACGGTCAGCCGGCACCGGCGTCGTGCAGGTCCCATACCCACACTCCGCCGATCCGCTTCCCCGGGCTGCCCAGCAGTTCTGCGACCGCGGTGTACAGCGGCCCGTCGTTGTCCTGCGGGGGCAGGACGACCAGGCCCGCCCGCCAGAACTCCAGGTCCGCCCGGGCCTGCGCCTGCCAGTTGGGGCCGATGTGCGGGACGGGCGTGCCGTAGCGGATGGCGCGGAGGAGGTTGGAGGTGTGGCGCGGGGAGGCACCGTAGATGCCGATGCGGTCCGGGCCCCACGGCCCGTTGAAGTACCCGCCGGGCACCCGGAAGCCGAGGCCGGTCGCCGACTGCCAGTGCAGTGCCTCCGCGTTGCCCGGGTCGGGGAGCGGGACCGGCACCAGCGTCTCGCCCGGGCCGAGGAGGTCGCGGTACATGCCGTCCGCGATGAACGCCGGGACCTCCGGGCGTTCCCGGACCGGGTAGGGCGTGGGCAGGACCGGCAGGAGCGCCGCGGCCAGCCCGGCGAGTCCCACGACGCGGTACGTGCGTACGGGCGTCGCGAGGAGGCGGTCCGCCGCGAGCGCCACCAGCATCCCCAGCACCGGCGCGCAGATCATCGCCACCCGTGACTCGATCACCGACTCGAAGAGCGGCTTGTCGGCGAGCCACTTCCACGGGCCGGTCAGCACGATGTCCGTGTACGGGATGCGGAAGCGCGAACCCAACGACAGGAGCCCCGCCGCGATCGCCGTGAACGTCAGCGCCTTGACGACCGCCAGACGCCACAGACGCACCACCACGGCCACCGCGAACGCCACCAACGGCCAGCCGTAGAACGCGTTCTGCTCCGTGCGGTTCATCGCGAGCTGGTCCGCCCGCGCCTCGTCCCCCAGCAGCGCCCTGCCCGAGAACTCCAGGAAAGCGAGCGGGCTGTTGAACGTGTTGTCCCCGTGCAGCACGTCCTTGTAGCTCTGCGGGCCGAAGAACTGCCACCAGAGGGGCAAGCACACCAGCGGGAGGGCGACGGCCGCCCCGATCGCCAGGCCGCGCAGCAGCGGCCGCCGCGCCCCCCGGGCGACGTCACGGCGCGCGAGCGCGTACGACAGCGCGAAGAGCAGCATCCCCATCGCCGCGAGCAGCAGGGGCTCCTCGCCGAGGAAGATCTGGTACGCCGCGAAGAGGCCGAGGAGCACCCCGTCCCGCACGACCCGATGCCCCTCGCACAGCCGCAGCGCCCGGTCGATGATCACCGGAACCATGAAGAGGACCAGGAAGTTGGGGTGGGCATTGCCGTGGGAGATCATCGGCGGCGCGAAGGCGCACAGCACGGCACCGAGCGCTGCCGCGCAGCGGCTTCGCACCGCACGGCCCCTGACGAGCCACCGCGCGATCAGCCAGTACCAGGCGGTCGCCGTCGCCGTCAGACCCAGGGTGAGGACGAGCGCCCAGGTGACGGTCGGGCCGAGGAGCAGGGTGACGGGCGTGAGCGGGACGGACAGTCCCAGCATCACCGTGTTGGCCATCAGGTTCACGCCGTCGGGGTGCCCCTGGAGCGTGGTGAAGAGCGGATTGCGCAGATGGGCCACGTTGTCCGCCGTCACCGCGAAGAACCACTCCCACTGGTTCTGGTCCTGCATCGAGTCGGCGAGATAGCCGCGGCCGAGGTCCGACCACAGATCCTTGTAGAGCAGTACGGAGGCGAGGAGGAAGAGCAGCGGGACCACGAGGCCGGCCCGCCGCACCGTCCGCGCCTTGAGGCGTACGAGCTCCAGCAGCACCTTCGCGTAGTCCACGGGCCGCACCTTGGAGCCCGTGCGGTGGGCCCAGCGCACGGGGACCTCGGTGACCTGCCAGCCGGCCCGCCGGAAGAAGCTGAGGATCTCGACGTCGATGCCCCATCCGTCGAGCCGTGCGTCGGCGAAGGCCGCCCGCGCCTTGTCGCCGTCGAAGAGCTTGAACCCGCACTGGGTGTCGTGGATGCCGGGCACGGCGACCGCGCGTATCAGCCGGTTGCCCATCCGGCCGAGCCACTCGCGCAGCGGGCGCTGATGCACCTCGATGCGGGAGTCCGGGTGGGCGCGCGAGCCGATCGCGGCGCCGCCGCCCTCCGCGGTGAGCTGCTTGTCGAGGCGGTCCAGCTCCTCGATGGGGGTGGCGAGGTCGGCGTCGGTGACGAGGACGCGGCGGCCGTACGAGGCGAGTACGCCGAGCCGCAGCGCGTGCCCCTTGCCGCGGTTCGCGCCGCCGCCTCCGACGATCTGGATACGGGGCTCCTCGGCGGCCGCCTCGCGGGCGACCCGCGCCGTGCCGTCCGTCGAACCGTCGTCGACGACGATGAGCTCCCACGTGCCCCAGCGGCCGGGGTCGGCGGTCAGATGCTCCCGGATCGCGTCCAGCGTGGGCCGGAGCCGGGCCTCCTCGTTGTACGCCGGGACGACGACGGTCAGGTCGACTGCCGGGTCGGACGTGGCGGCCGGAGCGGCGCTCGTGACGTTCGTCGAGGTCACGACGGTCGCCGCTCCAGGCGGTCCGCCCACTTCAGGGCGAGGTCGTCGTGCGACATGATCACGGCGCGCGCCGCTTCGGGGTCGCCGAGGGTGATCGCCTCGATGAGCTCCTCGTGGCCGCTCCACAGCCATTCCCGAGCATCGGCCTCGGCACGCAGCAGGGGCACGGCGAACACCCAGGCCTGGACGCGCACCCGGTGCAGGAACTCGGCGATGTAGCGGTTGGTGACGAGGGCTCCGAGCTCCCGCCAGAAGCGCAGGTCGTAGCCGATGAGGATGTCCAGGTCACCGCTGCGGGCGGCCCGTGCGGCCTCCTCGGCCCGGCGGCGTACGGAGACGAGGGCCTCGCCGCGCGCCGGGTGGGCGCGCGGGGGGCCGTCCTTGCGGAAGATGCCGTCCACGATGAGCGAACGGGCCTCGATCATGTCCCGGAAGTTCTCGACGGAGAAACGGTGCACCTGGAAGCCACGGTGCTGGTTGGAGTCGAGGAGCCCCTGCCCGGCGAGGTCGACGAGCGCCTCGCGCACGGGCGTGGCGGACACGCCGTACTGCTCGGCGATCTGCTTGACGGTGAATTCCTCACCGGGCTGAAGACGTCCGGCCAGCACCTCGTCACGCAGCGCGTCGGCGATCTGCTGCCGCAGGGTGTTGCGGGTAACAGCTCCGCTCGCGGGCATCGTGTCGGTCCCCTCCGTCCGGTTGCGGACACCTTAAGCCAGGGGAGCCGTGAGCTGTTCGGGACGCCTTCCCGAACTGGGGTTCCGCCCCGGACCTCGCTCCTCGGACTCCGGAGGGGCTCGTTCTGAGCCCCTCCGGCGAGTTCCCGTCCGGCGAGTTGGCGAATTCCCGTCCGGCGAATCGAGGACACGGCCGAAGGGCGCACGGGGTCCGACGGGTCCGGGGCGGAGCGTCCGGTTACACCGTGTGCTCGTCCGCCACGCTCAGCGCCGCGTCCAGCGCCGCCAGGCCCTCCTTCGCCTCCGCCTCGGTGATGTTGCAGGCCGGGACGGCGTGGGTGCGGTTCATGTTGATGAAGGGCCACAGGCCGTTCTTCTTGCAGGCCGCGCCGAACGCCGCCATCGGCGCGTTCGCCTCGCCCGCCGCGTTGTACGGGACCAGCGGCTCGCGCGTCTCCTTGTTCCGTACGAGGTCGAGGGCCCAGAAGGCGCCCAGACCGCGGACCTCGCCGACCGACGGGTGGCGCTCGGCCAGCTCGCGCAGGCCGGGACCGAGGACGGTCTCGCCGATGTGGGCCGCGTGCTCGACGACCTTCTCGTCCTCCATCACCTGGATCGTGGCTACGGCGGCCGCGCACGCCAGCGGGTGACCGGAGTAGGTGAGTCCGCCGGGGTAGGGCCGCTTGTCGAAGGTCGCCGCGATCTCGGCGGAGATCGCGACGCCGCCCAGCGGCACGTAGCCCGAGTTCACGCCCTTGGCGAAGGTCATCAGGTCGGGCACGACGTCGAAGTGGTCCGCCGCGAACCACTTGCCGGTGCGCCCGAAGCCCGCCATGACCTCGTCCAGGACGAACACGATCCCGTACCGGTCGCAGATCTCGCGGACGCCCGCGAGATAGCCGGGCGGCGGGGTCATGATGCCGGCGGTGCCGGGGACCGTCTCGAGGATGATCGCCGCGATGGTCTGCGGCCCCTCGAAGGCGATGGTGTCCTCCAGGTGCTGCAGCGCCCGCGCGCACTCCTCCGCCTCGGTGGTGGCGTAGAACGGCGAGCGGTACAGGAACGGCGCCCAGAAGTGGACGACACCGGCGGAGGCGGTGTCGGAGGCCCAGCGGCGCGGGTCACCGGTCAGGTTGATCGCGGTGGAGGTGGCGCCGTGGTAGGAGCGGTAGGCGGACAGCACCTTCGAACGGCCCGTGTGCAGCCGGGCCATGCGCACGGCGTTCTCGACCGCCTCGGCGCCGCCGTTGGTGAAGAAGATCTTGTCCAGGTCGCCGGGGGTGCGCTCGGCGATGAGGCGTGCGGCCTCGGAGCGTACGTCGATGGCGAAGGCGGGCGCGAAGGTCGCCAGCCGGCCCGCCTGCTCCTGGATCGCGGCGACGACCCGGGGGTGCTGGTAGCCGATGTTGGTGTAGACGAGACCGCTGGTGAAGTCGAGGTAGCGGTTGCCGTCGTAGTCCCAGAAGTACGAACCCTCCGCGCCGGCCACGGCGAGCGGGTCGATCAGGCCCTGGGCGGACCACGAGTGGAAAACGTGCGCGCGGTCGGCGGCCTTCACCGCGGCGCCGGTCTGGGGATCGGGTTCGACATGAGGGGTCATGCGGCAAGGGTATGGACGCGCAGGTCGGGGCCGACATGGCCACCTTGTATGGCCTCGGCCACTTTCGTGGGCAAGGTGTCGCGGTGCGGGGCGACTCCTCATCCACGAGCGAGCATTGACAGTATCCTGTCGACATGACAGCCTTCTGTCATCAGCCGGATCCATGAGGCCCGGGAGGCCCGCCATGACCGCCGCCACCACCCCCACCAGCAGCAGCAGCAGCAGCAGCAAGACTGTGCATCTCGCCGTCTACGACACCCTCGCCGACTGGGAGACGGGCCATGCCACCGCCTGGCTCGCACGCTCCGGCCGCACCGTCCGTACGGTCGGGCCGGCCGCGGACAAGCCGGTCACCACCATCGCCGGCATGCGCATCCAGCCCGATCTCGCGCTCGACGACCTGAGGGCCGAGGACAGCGCACTGCTCATCCTCGCGGGCGCCGACCTGTGGGACACGGGCGACGATCTGGCGCCGTTCGCGCGCAAGGCGCGGGAGTTCCTGGAGGCGGGCGTGCCCGTCGCCGCGATCTGCGGGGCCACGGCGGGGCTGGCGCGCGAGGGGCTGCTCGACGACAGGAAACACACCAGCGCCGTGTCGTTCTATCTCGCGGCCACCGGCTACCGGGGCGGTGGGCACTACGTCGACGCGGACGCCGTCACCGACGGGGACCTGATCACGGCCGGGCCGACCGAGCCGGTCGCGTTCGCACGCGAAGTGCTCGGCAAGCTCGGCGCGTTCGAGGGAACGAAGCTGGACGCCTGGTACCGGCTGTTCCACGACTCGGACCCGGCCGCGTTCGAAGAGCTCAACGCATGAGCGGGGAACAGCACAAGCAGCAGGAGCGACACGAGCAGCAGAAGCAGCGCAAGCAGCAGGACCTGCTCAGCTCCACCGCGCTCGGCGTCTTCCGGCTGAACGGCCAGTTCCTCTCCGTCGCCGAGGAACTGGCCCGTCCGGCCGGGCTGACCGCCGCCTGGTGGCAGGTCCTCGGTGCCGTGCTCCGCGATCCGCTGCCCGTCGCCGGGATCGCCCGCGCCATGGGCATCACCCGGCAGAGCGTGCAGCGGATCGCCGATCTGCTGGCCGGCAAGGGTCTCGCCGAGTACGTACCGAACCCGGCGCACCGCCGCGCCAAGCTGCTCCGGCCCACCGACGCGGGGCGGGCCGCGATCGAGAGGATCGACCCCGGCCACGCGGACCTCGCCGCCCGCCTCGCGGCACAGCTCGGCGAGGACGGCTTCGCGGAGACGGTCCGGGTACTGGAGCAGCTCAGCGCCGCGATGGACGCGATCAGCTCTGCGGAGCCCGGGGACACCAGCGCCCGTCCGGCGGCTCATGCTGCCCGGCACGATCCGCCGGACGGGCCATGAGGCTCCGGACGGGACCGCGCCGGCTCTCGGGAACCGGCTGGACGGTCATGGCTGTCTCCTTGCGTACGGGATCGCAACAAGACCGGCCGTAGGCAGGAATCAGGTCGGATTCCGTCCTACGGGCAACGCCTGCAGGCGCCGGCGCCGATCGCACTATCCTCAGGCGATCGGGCCACGCGCACGCGCGTATGTACGTCGGGGAGGGCCACTCGGCCATGGAGCAGCTGGCATCCGGAGATCCACGTCGTATCGGCGCCTACCGTCTGCTGGCCCGCCTGGGGGCCGGCGGCATGGGCCAGGTCTATCTCGCCCGCTCCGACCGCGGCCGTACGGTCGCGGTCAAGCTGGTCCGCCGTGAGCTGGCCGAGCAGGAGGAGTTCCGCAGCCGCTTCCGCCGCGAGGTGGCGGCGGCCCGGAAAGTGGGCGGGGCCTGGACCGCACCGGTCCTGGACGCGGACACGGAGGCGGAGGTTCCGTGGGTCGCGACCGGCTATGTCGCCGGACCGTCCCTGCACTCCGTGGTCTCCGGCGGCCCGGGCAGAAGCGTCCCGGGGACCAACGGCCACAGCCGCAGCCAGGGCCACGGCCCGCTGCCCGAGCGCTCCGTACGCACCCTCGCCGCCGGACTCGCCCACGCCCTGCGGGACATCCACCGCGCGGGCATCGTCCACCGCGACCTCAAGCCCTCCAACATTCTGGTCACCATCGACGGGCCGCGCGTCATCGACTTCGGTATCGCCCGCGCCCTGGAGGCTCTGGAGACCGTCACGGACGGCGGCGGGCTGACCCGCACGGGCGCGGTCGTCGGCTCGCCCGGATTCATGGCGCCCGAGCAGCTGCGCGGCGACAGCATCACCCCGGCCTGCGACGTCTTCTGCCTCGGCTCGGTGCTCGCGTACGCGGCGACCGGCCGGCTCCCGTTCGGCTCGGCGGACAGCGGGGCGCACGCGATGATGTTCCGGATCGCCCAGGAGGAGCCGGATCTGACCGGTGTTCCGGACGGGCTGCGGGAGTTGATCCGGGACTGCCTCCACAAGGATCCCGCCGCCCGGCCCACCCTTGAGCAGATCCTCGCCCGCACCGAGGCCGGCACCGGCACGGACGGGCAGGACCCCACGCTCCCCTGGCTGCCCGGACCGCTCATCGCGCAACTGGGCAGCCACGCGGTGAAGTTGCTGGAGGTCGAGCATCCGGAGAGCTTCCCGGACGCGCCGGGTGCGGCTGATGAGTCGGACGCGCCTGCTGAGTCGGGCGCGCCGGAAGCTCCGAACGCGCCGGACGCGCCGCCGAGTTCACCGGGGTCGCCCGGGTCGCCGAGTTCACCGGGGTCGCCGGGCGTGCATGCCCTCCCCACGTTGACCGGCCCCCCGACCCCGCCGCCGACGCCTCCCCCGGGCCCGGCTCCGGCACCGAATCCGGGACTGGCTCCCGGACCGATGCCCGCACCTGCGTGGCCCCACCCGGCCCCGCACACCCCGTATCCCCCGTACACCGCCTTCGGCCCGCCCGCCCCCGAACCTCCGCGCCGCAACACCCGCGGCACCGCGGCCCTCGTCGCCGTCGCCGTCGTCGTCGCGATCGCCGCGGGCACCTCCGTCTACGCGCTCATGAACGACAACAGCCACACGCAGACCCCTGCGGCGCCGGGCCCGTCGGCGACCGGGCCCACCTCACCCGGAGCCTCCGAGCCCGCCGGCCCGGACACCCCGGACACCTCGACCATCAGCAGCAGCCCGGCCGCGGCGTCCTCCCCCGCCACCGGCTCCGGGACCGTGCCTCAGGAGTACGTCGGCACCTGGCAGGCCGACTTCACCACCGCCGACGGCAACACCAACACCCGCGTCATGACCATCACCACGGGCTCGACCGGCGACACCGTCATGACCCTCACCGGCCAGGGCGCCACCTACGACTGCGGCTGGTCCGCCGCGCTGCGCGCCCCTGGCCCGCCCCTCGAACTCGGCCCGACCCAGGTCACCTTCGGTGATCCTCAGAGCTGCGCCCCCGGCCAGTGGAGCCGCCTCGACATGCCGGACGACCGCACGATCGTCCGCGAACTGATCGGCTCGGGCGGGGCCCCGCTCACGTACACGAAGGTGGACTGAGCCTCGTCGTCGAGGAGGTCCACAGGGCGCTCGGCATCTTCCCGGTACGGCGCTACCCGGAGGCCGACGGCTCGGTCGAGCAGGAGCTGCGCGGTCGGCCGACCGCGGTGGTCCTGGACGACGCGGAGCCGGACGAGCGCACGTGCGGCCTGGTCGCGCTGCTGCAGGCCGCGCGCCTGCACGGTCTGGTGTTCCCCGGTCTGCCGCGGAAGCCGGACCGGGCCTCAGTACCGGGACCAGCGGAGCGTCAGGAAGCCGTCCCCGCCGAGCTCGGGCTCCACCTGCGTACCGAACGGGCGCCCCGCCCTGCTCAGCACCTCGCACAGCCAGCCCGCGTCCGCCGCCGAAGCATGGTGGAGCTTCATCTGCCGGGCCTGCATCGGCACGATCCGAAGCTCCTCCAGCTCGCCCGTACCCGCGTCCAGCGACGGGAAGTACAGCAGCCGCAGATCGTCGCGGTACCGCTCGTAGCCCGAGATGCCCTCGTAGTCGTCGATGAGGTCGCCGCAGCCGTACAGGATGAGCTTCCCCCGGTACACCTGCATGGGCCGCGGGTGGTGCGAGGAGTGGCCGTGGACGAGGTCGACGCCGCCGTCGATGAGGCGGTGCGCGAAGGTGGCCTGGCTCTGCGACACCCCGTAGCCCCAGTTCGATCCCCAGTGGATCGAGACGACGGTCAGGTCGCCCTCCTTCCGCAGCGCCTTCAGCCGTCGTGCGAGGGCGTCGGCGCTGCGGGTGGACAGGTCGGGGACGAAATCGACGCCCGGCCGGTGCTCGCCCGCCGCCCAGCGTGACGGGATCCCCGCGGACGCCATCCCGCACGACAGCACGAGGACGCGCCCGCCGCTCTTCGTGGCGACCGCCACGGGCCGCCGCGCCTCGCCCGCGTCGCGCCCCGCACCGGCCGGGCCCAGCCCGGCGCGCCGCAGCACCTCCACGGTCTCCTCCAGGCCCCGCCGCCCGAAGTCGAGCACATGGTTGTTCGCCAGCGCGCATACGTCCGGATGCGCCGCGGCGAGGAAGGGCAGGTTGTCGGGGTGCATCCGGTACGTCACGGCCTTGGCGGGGGCGAAGTCGTCGCTCGTCGTGACACTGCTCTCCAGGTCGATGACGCGCACGTCGGGCGCGATGTCCTCAAGCACGTCGAGCGCGGCGCCCCAGGGCCACCTGTAGTCCACAGGCTGTGGAATCGCCCCGTTCATGGCCTCCGCGAGCGCCACGTAGTCCCGGGCGTCCCGGATGTACCCCTCCCGCAGGGCGGGGTCACCGGGGTGCGGAAGGATCTGGTCGACACCTCGGCCCGGCATGACGTCCCCGCAGAGGAACAGCGTCACGAGCGCCTGACCGCCCATGCGACTCATTTTCCCACCAACGGCGCGGTTCCAGCCGGGCCGCCACCGGCCGAGCCGCTCCTGCCTGGGGTTCCCGGCCCGGGGTTCCCGGCCTGGGCCCGGCCGAGGGCCCTCCGGCACGAAGCCCGTCAGTCCCACCCGCTAATGTCCGCAAGGCACACAGCAGAGTCACAGCTTTCACGCGTGGATCGCGTGATACCGAGGGGTGGGACAGGACATGGGTCCGAAGAGCCGTATACGCACGGCTGTCACGCTGGGGGCGGCGGCCGTCGCACTGACCGCCACGGCGGGGTGCGGAACGCAGACCGCGGGGGAGGCCACAAAGGATGCCGCGAAGGTGGTGAGCCAGGCGGACACCATCGCCGCGGCACTCGCGCGCGTCACGGACCGGACGGAGAAGATCGGTTCGGCCGACGTCATCTTCAACACCACCATGCCGGGCCTCGCCAAGCCGGTCACCATGACGGGCACGTACACCTGGGGCAAGGGCGTCGCGTACGACGTGACCATGGACACGGCCGCGGTGCAGATGCAGGCCGTTCAGGACGACCCGAAGGTGCGGACCATGATGGTCGACGGCGCCTACTACTACAACGTGGACCCCCAGCCCAGCGGCCCGCTTCAGGGCAAGCACTGGATGCGCGTCGACGTGGCCGCGGTCCTCGGCGAGGAAGGGGCGCGCACGGTCGAGGACCAGGGCGACCCGACGGCGGGGCTGCGCTACATCGGCTTCTCGAAGAACACGAAGAGCCTCGGAGAGGAGACGATCCGGGGCAAGGAGACCAAGCACTACCGGGCGACCCTCGACAACGAGGACATGCCCGCGAACCTGAAGTCCCTGACCGGCCCCGCCGACACCATCACCGTCGAGATCTGGGTGGACGACAAGGACCTGCCGGTCAGGCTCGTCCAGGAGATGGGCAACATGAAGGTGACGGCCGACTTCCTCAAGTTCGACTCCGCCAAGACCGTGACCGCTCCCCCGGCTTCCGACACGGCCAACCTCAGCGACCAGTTCAAGAAGAACCAGGGCAAGCAGGCCTGACGACCGCGTCACCGGCGCCCCCGCCCTCGTCCTCGTCCGCGGCCACGGCCACGGCCAGGTACGAGCGGCGGGGGCGCCTTCGTGTCTCAGCTCGGCAACTCGTCGCCCCGTGGGTCGAACCGGGTCAGCCGCCGTTGCCCGCGCCTCGGCGCGGCCGGTGGTCGTCGTCGCCCGGCCGGTGATGGTCGTCGTCGTCGCGCGGCCGGTGGTCGTCGTCGTGGCGGAAGGCGGTGAACAGGTCGGCTACGCGCGCGTCCCGGGCCGGGCGCCCGTCCGGAAGGGTCAGCGGTGGCAGCCCGAACCGGTGCTCGATGGTGGCCAGGATCGACGTCGTGTCGTACTGGGTGTGGTCGACCCCGGACCTGATGCCCGGCGCGATGACCAGTGCCGGGATCCGGCTGCCGGGCCCGAAGGCGTCGTGCGGTCCGGGGTGGCCCGGCGTTCCTGGCGGTGGGACGTGGTCCCACGCCCCGCCGAACTCGTCATAGGTGACGATGACCATCGTGCTGTCGGCGTTCGGCCCGTTCTCCACCGCCTTGATGAGATCGACGAGGTGGGCGTTGCCGACGTACTCACTGCCGCCGGGGTGCTCGCTCTCCAGGGGCTTGACGAAACTGACCGCGGGAAGTCCGTTGGGGCGCGCGGCGTCCTGCACGAACTTCTGTTCGTCCGCAAGGTGCTCCGCCCGCGCGCGAGTTCCGTCGGCGTAGTTGGCGAAGTAGGCCAGCGGGGCGTGATGGAAGCTGTAGTCCGGTGCGGGACAGTTCGGGAACACCGCGTCTTTCTGCACCGGCCCGACGCACTGGCCGTCGGAGGTTCCGGTCGGGCCCGCCGTCCAGCCCGCCCCCAGCGGATGGGCGTCGTCCCGGCCGTTGTTGCCGGCGGCGTTGTCCCAGCCTCCGCCGTACCAGGCCCAGGACACGCCGTGCGCCGACAGCGAGTCCCCGATGTTGGCGCTGTGCAGCGGCGGCAGGCGCCTGCCGACCTCCCTGCCCGGCTTGTAGGGCTGGGTGAACGGATCGATGGTGTTGACCGCGTAGTCGCCGCACACCGTGCCTGGTGGCGCCGGAACGGCCCCGCTGAAGCTCGGCGCACATCGGCCCGAGGAGTCGGCGGCCTCGGTGAGCTGGTGGTCCCTCACCCGACCACCCGGCGAGGTGTAGTACGGGTAGAGGAAGGGCGCGTTGTTTCCGGTGTCGGGCATGCCATTGGCGTCCACCACCGAATGCAGGTCGCAGTCGGCGGTACCCGTGGCACAGCCCGTCGTCCTGCCACTGCGATCGGCTCCGGCGAACACCGGGGTCTGAGCCGCGACGAGCCACTGGTGGTTCAGGAACGAGCCGCCGAAGGCCGCTTGGAAGAAGTTGTCCAGGACCACGTAGCCCGGGGCGTGCCTGCCGTGCAGATAGGTGTAGATCGGCAGCTGCTTGGTGTCGTACGTTCCCATGGTCAGCCCGGCGGCCTCGCTGCCGGTGACGAAGCGGTCCAGCTTCCCGCCGTCGATCTGGTACTGGTGCTGGTAGAAGCGGTGGGTCAGGTCCTGGGTGCACCCGCCGGGCTCACCGGTGCCGTCGGGTACACCGCCGTAGCAGGTGGTGGCGGTGGGCGGAATGTAGTCCTCGATCCGGAACGGCCGGTTCGTGAAGGCGCTTTGCACCGTCTGCGGCGTGGGCGGGTCGCCCTTCTTCGCCGGGTGATCGCTGTCCGTGCACGTGGTCGGCAGCGGGGACGGCGAGGTGAGGTTGGCGTCGTTCTGGTACAGGCAGTGCAGCGGCCTGCCGTCCTGCCCCACCTGAACCGTGACGGCCGGTGTGGCCTCGGACAAGCCCCTCACCCGCTGACCGCCGACCTTGCCCCACCCTCCGTAGAGGTTGTCGAAGCTGTGATTCTCCTGGTACAGCACCACGATGTGGCGGATCCTGCCCAGTTTGTCGCCCATGGGGTGCTGTGCGGGCATGGCGGCCGAGGCGGAGACCGCCACGGCTGCCAAGGCCACCGACGCTGCTAGGGTCCGGCGCATCGTGCCGTCGTTTCCTTCCCGCGAAAAGAAGCCTCGGCTCAACTTCCTCGGCCGGTCTCAGCACGTCGCCGCGTCCCTCGTGTACACCGCCGATTCGACGCAGACCCGACTTCGCCCGCCGGGAGTGTTCGCTCCGGCAGTGGTAGTCAGCGGCCGGACTCCGGCCAGTCGCTGAGCCGTTGGCCGGCCGTGATCGCGAACACCGTCGCACCGCTGAGGCCGCGCACCACCGACGCAGTCCGGCATGTCGGCGACGCCACTCGAACGCCCGACTGAGATGTCGGCCTCGTCACACTCGCCCACGCGGAGCCGCAAGTTACCCGCGAGTCACCTCGAGTTCATCGGCGCCCCCTAGGAAGTGGAACATGCCATTCCTGAACAGGCGCCGCTTCCTGGCCGCCGCCGGGACCACCGCCGCCGTGACCGCCGCCGGGGTCATCGCCACCCGGCCCGCCGCCGGGGCCCCGGACGGCGGCCCCTGCTTCCTGCACGGCGTCGCCTCCGGCGACCCGCTGCCCGACGCCGTCGTGCTCTGGACCCGGCTGACCCCGACCGCCGATGCCCTGCCCGGGTCCGGCACCGGGCCCACGGCCGACGTGGAATGGGAGGTGGCCACCGACCCGTCCTTCCGGCGGACGGGCTCGCCACGTCCAGGACCCGGTGGAAGCTGATCGGCAACCCGATGATGATCGCGCCGGTGCTCTTCCCGCCGCTGCCCCAGGACCTCACCCGCCCGCTCGCCGACATCACCGGACTGCTGCCGCCCGAGGGCCTGCCGTACAACGTCGACCAGTGGGACGGCTACACCGCCGACCGGCGCGAACTCCTCACCCACCTGCGCGACAACGACATCGACAACACGGTCTTCCTCACCGGCGACATCCACTCTTCCTGGGCGTGCGACCTCCCGCTGGATGCGTCCCTCTACCCGCTCGGATCGCCGTCCGTCGCCACCGAGCTCGTCGGTACCTCCGTCACCTCGGACAACCTGGACGACATCACGGGCTCGCAGCCGCGCACCACCTCGCTCGCCGTCGAGGCGGCCATCAGGACCGCCAACCGGCACGTGAAGTACCTGGAGTTCGACTCCCACGGCTACTCGCTGCTCGAAGTCACCCCCCAGCGCGTCCAGATGGACTGGGTGTACATCAGCGACCGCACGGACCCCGGCGCCACCGCCCGCCGCGCCACCGGCTACCAGGTCCTCGCGGGCAGCAACCGCGTCTCTCCCGCCGCCACCCCGCTCGCCGACTGACCGCCCCCTCCGCTCCAGCCCTTCCGCCCCGGCCTCTCCGCCCCAGCCCTTTCGCCACCTGGAGTCCCCACGTGTCCCGACACGCCCAGCCCCGCATGACTCGCCGCAGACTGCTCGCCACCATCGCCGGTGGCGCGGGCGGCGTCATCGTCGCCGGTGCCGGAATCGGCGCCCTGACCGCCGGCGCGGCCGAGACGCGGCTGCGCACGTACGTCCTCGTCATCGACGGCTGCCGCCCCGACGAGATCCGGCCGCTGCTGATGCCCCGCCTCTCCGCCCTGCGCGACGCCGGTACGACGTACCCGGCCGCCCAGTCGCTCCCGGTGATGGAAACCATCCCGAACCACGTGATGATGATGACCGGTGTACGTCCCGACCGTTCGGGCGTACCGGCCAACGCGTTCTACGACCGCACCGAGCGGACCGTGCGCGACATGGACCGGCCTTCCGACCTGAAGACGACCACGCTCTTCCAGCTCCTGCGGGACAAGGGCCTCCGCAGCGGCACCGTGCTCTCCAAGCGCTATCTGCACGGGATCTTCGGCACCCAGGCCGACTACCAGTGGAAGCCGGAGCCGCTGATCCCGGTCACCGGGCACGCACCGGACCACTACACCGCCGATGCGGCGATCAAGATGATCGACTCCGCCGACCCCGACGTCGTGTTCGTGAACTTCGGCGACGTGGACCGGATGGGGCACAGCGACCTGACCGGCACCACCCTGGAGCTCGGCCGCAAGGCCGCACTCGTCTCCGCGGACCTCCAGGTGGGCAAGGTGCTCGACCACCTCAAGTCCACCGGGCGCTGGGAGAACAGCGTCGTCATCGTCCTCGCCGACCACTCCATGGACTGGTCCGTGCCCACCAACGTGGTCACCCTCCAGCCCGAGCTGGACAAGGACCCGCTGCTCAAGGACCAGGTCGTCATCGCCCAGAACGGCGGCGCGGACCTGCTGTACTGGACCGGCGCCGACGCCGACCGCGCGTCGGCGGTCGCGCGGATGCGGGAGGTCGTCCTCGCGCAGGAGGGCGTGCTCTCCGTGCACACCCCGCAGGAGCTGCGGCTCGGCCCCGAGGCCGGCGAACTGGTGGCCTACGTCCGCCCCGGCTACCGCTTCTCCGACCCGACCGTGTTCTCCAACCCGATCCCGGGCAACCACGGCCACCCGGCCACGCTCCCGATTCCGTTCTTCGTGGGCGGCGGCGCGAGCGTCGTACGGGCACGGACGGTGAGCGAGGCGCCGGCCCGCACGGTGGACGTGGCTCCGACGGTCGCCGCGCTCTACGGGCTGGGCAAGCCCAAGGGCGGCTGGGACGGCGCGGCACGCACGGACGCGTTCACCGGCGTTCCGGCCCGCTGAGCCCCGGCCCGGCGTGACCCGCCTGCCCGCACCCCTGGCCGGAAATCGTTGCAGGCGGGTTGCCCAGACCCGGGCCGATGCGCGGCTCAGGCCTTGTGCGAAGCGGGCAACTGCCCCTATAAGGATCGTGCAGGCATCGGTTGGGATGGCCGGATAGGCAGCCATGCCACCGACCAGGGGGACCCTCCACTTCCCGCCGGAAGCACCACCAGCGCGCGCAGACCGACGGAGAACGTGAGGACATGACCGAAAACGCCTATCGCCATGCCATGACCCGCCTGGCTGTCGACCCCACCTTCGCGGCTCAACTCGACGGCGACATCGACGAGGTGGCACGAAGACTCGGCCTGACGCCCGAGCAGGTCACCGAACTGCGCCGGCTCCGTGTGGAGTCCGGTACGGCCGAGGGGCCGGCCACGCTCGACGCGCGGCTCTCCAAGTCGTCGCTCTTCTTCGGGAGCGGGGCGGGCGCCCTGGCCCACCACGACGTGTCGATCGAGCCGGTCGCGGATGATGCCGGCGCACAGGAGGTCGTGGCCGCCGACGGTACGGAGCCGCTGGTGGACGCGGCGGAACCGGACGACGTCCGGGAAACGGCCGACATGGTCGACGCCGCGACGGACGAACTCCGCAGCCTGCTCGGCGAGGCGGGCGCCGGTGCGTCCTTCGGTGACGCGGGCTCCTTGCTGGGCGACCTCGGAAACGCGGGTGGCCTCGGCAGCGCGGGTGACTTCGGCGACTTCGGCGACTTCGGTTCCTTCGGCGACACCGGTTCGGGGTTCGGCGACCAGGGCCCCGGCGGGTTCGGCGACCACGGGCCCGGGGGGCTGGGGGCCGACGGTCCTGGTGGGTTCGGGGACGGGCCCGGCGGCCTGGGCGACCACGGGCCCGGCGGCCTGGGCGGCGATGGGCTCGGCGGATTCGGGGACGGGCCTGGCGGCCTGGGAGGCGACCACGGGCCCGGCGGGTTCGGCGGCGGCGGATTCGGCGGCGGTGGCGACGGCTTCGGTCCCGGTGGCGATTTCGGTGGTGGCTTCGGCGAGGGTCACGGCGGTGGCGGCCTCGGGGGTGGCCTCGGTGGTCACGGCGGTGGCATCGACGGCGGCCCCGGCGGCGACGGGTTCGGCGACGGCTTCGGGGGCCGCGGTGACGGCTCCGACGGTTTCGGTGGGATCGGCGGTGGGATCGGCGGTGGCTTCGACGGCGGGCCCGGCGACGGGTTCGGCGACGGTTTCGGCGGCGAAGGCGGCGGTCCCGGAGGCTTCGGGCACGAAGGCGTCTACGGGCGTGGCGAAGGCGGTGACTCCGGGGGCGGCAGTGGCGGTGACTCCGGGGGCGGCAGTGGCGGCGACTCCGGCGGTGGCAGCGGCAGCGGCGGTGACTCCGGCGGCAGCGGCAACAGCGGCGGCAGCCAGGAAAACGAGCGCCGCCCCGGCCACGGCGGCAGCAGTGGCGGCGGCCAGGGCGGCGACAGCGGTGGCCAGGGCGGCGGCAACAGTGGCAGCGGCGGCCAGAGCGGCGGGAACACCGGCGGTGGCGGCGGCCAGGGCGGCGGCGATTCCGGCGGGAGCGGCGGCGGCACCGGCGGCGGTGACTCCGGCGGCACCGGTGGCGGTGGCGACTCCGGCGGCGGCACGGGCGGAGGCGGCGACACTGGCGGCGGTACGGGCGGAGGCGGCGACACTGGCGGTACCGGGGGCGACACCGGCGGCGGTGACTCCGGCGGCGGTGGCCGCGACGGCGGCACCGGCGGCAACACCGGCGGCAGCCAGGAAAACGAGCGCCGCCCCGGCCACGGCCCCACCACCCCCGGCGGCGACAGCGGCGACGACGGCGACGGCGGACGCGGCGGCGGCCAGGCCGACACCCCCGCCCCCGACTCCGACGGCACCGGCGGCACCGGCCTGTTCCGTCCGGGCTTCGACCGCCTCGGCAGCCACCTCCACTCGGCGAATCCCGCGAACGACGCACCCGACGGCCTGTCCGGCGGCACGTTCACCACGGGTTCCTGAGCCGACGGACCTGCCGGAATGCTCTGCCACGCCTGTCGCGTGCACGTACGGCGCGACTTCCCGTACTGCCTGCGCTGCGGCACCCTCCGCCGCGGCGCGGCCCTGACGTCGTACGCCGCGCCCCAGCTGCGCGGCGTCGACGACCCCACGCTCCTCGTACCGCTGACCGGCCAGATCACGACACTGGGCCGCACGGCGGACAACGACGTCGTCCTCTCCGACGGCAGCGTGTCACGCCGTCATGCCCGCATCATCCGCGACGATTCGGGCTTCCGGATCGAGGACCTGGACTCGTTCAACGGCACGTCCGTCGCCGGCGTGCAGCTCCACGGCGGCGCGGCGCGGCTCGCCGACGGCGCCGAGCTGTCCGTCGGCGACGTCCGCATGGTGTTCGAGCAGCCGAGGGACGCGAAGATCGGCTCCCGGACCATGATGGTCGGCACCCAGCTCACCGAACTGCCGTCCGCCGCCGCACCCGAGCAGGAGGCCCCGGAGGCGAACGGGCCGCTCACCGCGCGCCCGCGCCGCCGCAGCGGGTGGGCGCTCAAGCAGGCGCCCACGAGCGGCCGGAGCGAACCACACTGGGTGCTGAACAACACGCGCACCGGCGTGTATCTCCAGCTCGACGAGCGCGAGGTGTTCCTCTGGAACGCCATCGACGGCGAGAACACCGTGCGCGACCTGCTCTTCGCCTACGCCGACCGTTTCGGCGAACTGGCGCTGCCACGGATCGAGTCCGCTCTCGCGGCGTTCGCCGGCGCGGGACTGCTGCGCGGACTGCCGGGCCAGTCGGACGAGCGGGAGGCCACGCGCTGGCGCCGGTTCTGGCGGGCGGTGTACCGGGCGCTGATGAAGCTTGAGGTGTCCGTACCGGGCCTCGACAGCGCGGTGAGCCGCCTCTACGACCGCTTCGGCTGGCGGTTCTTCACCCGTACCGGAGTGGCGTTCGTCTGGCTGTCGGTGGCCGGTGGCCTGGTGGCGTTCTTCCCGGCCCAACAGCGGCAGCATCTCCTCGACTTCGGCGGAGCCGGGGTCTTGGGCCCGGTGGTCCTCGTCGCCGGATACATCTCGGCCCTGGCGGTGCACGAGCTGTCGCACGCGCTGGCGGTGAAGTCGTACGGCCGCAAGGTCCGGCGCGGCGGCTTCATGCTCATGATGGGGATGCCGTTCGCCTTCGTCGACACCAGCGACATGTGGTTCGGCACCCGCTGGTCGCGGGTCGTGGTGGCGCTGTCCGGTCCGGTCTCGACCGCGGCCCTGGCGGGCTGGTGCGCCGTGGGCGCGGCGTACCTGCCGGTCGGCGCCGTGTCGGCCGTCCTGTTCCACCTGGCCTTCGGGCTGTACCTGAACACCCTGTACAACTTCAATCCGCTGATGCCTCTGGACGGTTATCAGGCGCTGACCGACGCGCTGCGCGTGCCGCGGCTGCGTGAGGAGGCGAGCGCGTACTTCCGCAAGGGGCTGTGGCGGGACCTGCGGGCAGGCCGTCGGCCGGGGCCGCGCCAGGCGGGCATGGCCGCGTACGGACTCGCGGTGATCGTCGGGACGTACGGCTTCCTGGTGCTGGCCCTGCTGGCCTGGCGCTCCCGGCTCGGGGAGTGGCTGCAGGGGCGGGTGGACGCACCGTGGGACACGGTGATCGTGGCGGTCGTGGTCGGTCTGGTGGCGTTCCCCGTGTGGGCGGCGCCGGTGCGGTGGCTGATACGTGTGGTGAAGCGGCGTCGCGCGGCGGGTGGACGTCCGGCGCGCCTGGTGGACGGCGCGGCCGTGGAGGGGGCGGCATGAGAGACGCACAGAACGGCGGTACGAGCGCTTCTCCGCAGTGTGACGGCGGGTGGGGCGTTCCTGAGTACACGGCCGTGCGGACGCTCGGCGAGGGCGCCGGGGGCCGTGTCGTACTGGCCCGGCACGAGGCGACAGGCGTCCCCGTGGCCATCAAATACCTGAGCGAGCGGCTCCGCGGCGACCAGGAGTTCCTGGCCCGCTTCCGCGCCGAGGCACGGCTGCTCGGTGAACTGCGGCACCCGTGCGTGGTGCGGCTGTACGAGTACGTGGAGGCCCGCCGAGGCGCCGCGATCGTCATGGAGGCGGTGGACGGGGTCAGCCTCCGCGAACTGCTGCGCGCGCATGGGGCGACCGGCCCGGAGGCGGCCCTGGTCCTGCTCAAGGGCTCCCTGCTCGGACTCGGCACGGCCCATGAGGCCGGGGTGGTCCACCGTGACTACAAGCCGGAGAACGTGCTGGTACGCGCCGATGGTTCGAGCGCGCTGGCCGACTTCGGCATCGCCGTACGCACCGGCCGCGAGACGGAGGCCGCCGGCACGCCCGCCTACATGGCGCCCGAACAGTGGCGCGGCGAGCCGGCGGGCCCGGCGGGCGATGTGTACGCCGCGGCGGCCGTGTTCTTCGAATGCCTGACCGGCCGGCGACCGTTCCGCGGCGACGACCTGACGGCGCTGCGGCTGCAACACCTGCGAGCACCCGTCGCGCTGGACGACGTACCCGAGCCGGTACGCGATCTGCTGCGCGCGGGCATGGCCAAGGACCCGGCGGACCGGCCCGGGATCGAGGCGTTCCTCGCCGAGCTCGAACGCGCCGCCACCGAGGCGTACGGCGCCGACTGGGAGGAGCGCGGGCGCCGCCGACTCGCCGAACTCACCGCGCTGCTGGCCCTGTTGTTCCCCTTCGCGACGGTGCCGGCGATCTATCAGGCGACCCCGGCGCTGACCGTACTGGGCCGGCTGAAGCCCGGCCTGTGGAAGGCGGTTGCCGGGATGGCCGCGCTGGCGGTGGTCGCCGGTACGTGGACGGTCGCGACGGCCCGTACCGGCGACACGACGACGACGGTGGCCAGTTCCGTACCGTCCGGGACCATCACGTCCGGTACCCCGGCCCCGTCCCTCTCTTCCTCGTCCCCCTCTTCCTCTCCCTCGGCGGGTACGACCTCGCCGACCCCGAGCGGGTCGCCGTCCGGCAGCGCCACGGCCGACCCGTCGCCGAGCACATCGACGACCACCCCGGCCACGGGCGACACACCGCCCGTGACCACTGGACCGGCCCCCACGGCCCCCGCACCGTCCCGGACGACCGAAGCCCCGGTTCCGCCGACCGCAGGCACGATCACGATCGTCATCGACTCCTGGCGCCGGGGGCAGCGACCGAGCACCCTCATCGCCGATGTGACCGTCCGCACCACGGGCACGGGTCCGCTGACGCTCTCCGCGGACTTCTACGTCAACACGCCCGCTCAGCCGTACGGTACGCAGTCCCGTCGGCTGTCAGGCGCCACGGAGTACACCGTGACCTTCGAGGCCGACTTCTCGAACCACCCGTGCAGGGGCACCTGGAACGTCGCCGTCACCAGCAACCCGCAGTCCGCGAGCGGACGTCAGACGGCTTCCATGGACGCGCCGCCGTGCTGAGCGCCCCTCTAGGAGAGCAGAACGCGATGACGACACCCCCGACACCCCCGACACCCCCGACGGTCGCGACACCCGCGACGGTCGCCGGGCGTGCCCTGTCGGACTGGTCACGCGAAGGGCGCTTCGGCACCTGGCACGCCCTGAAGCCGGGCCCCGCCGACGAGTCTCCTCTCGGCGTGCTGCGGATCGACCGCGCGCTGCTCGCTCCGCAGGGTGCGCGGGAGCGGCTTGCGGCCGCGGTGCTCGCCGTGGCGAAGCTCCGGCTGCCGGGTGTACCGGCGACGGTCGACCTCGTGGCCGAGGCCGGTGACGTCTGGCTGATCGTCGCGCGCCCGTCGGCTCCCACGGTCGCCGACCTTCTGGCCGCGGGCGCGTCCGGTCCGGGCGCGCCCGGACCGGACGCGGGCAGCGCGGCGAGCGTCCTCAACGAGACCGCGCAGACCCTGCTCGCGCTGCACGCTGCCGGCCTCGCCCACGGATCGCTCACCGCCGACCGTGTTGTACTCGCCCCGGACGGCACCGCCCTGCTCGCCGAGGCCTCGCTGGCCACGGCGCTGGCCGACGACGCCTCGACGGCCTCCGCCCAGCACGACGACATCACCGCGTGGGCGGCGCTCGCCCGTACTCTCGGCACCGCCTGGGCATCGCCCGGCACACCGGCGGCCGACCTCTTCGCCCGCTGCTCCGGCGCCGCCGTGTCCGACGGTCTCGCCGCGGCACGTGCCACTCTTACTTCGGGGCGTGCGGCACTTCCCCAGGACTTCCTGCGCCGGACCGCACTGCGGGCGGCGGCAGCCACCGCCTTGACGGACCTCATGGAGGCGCCGGGGCGCAGCGCGATCGGGACGGAGGAGACGGACGGTGTGGCGTCCGCTTCCAAGGCCACCGACCCGGAGGTGGTGGGTGGTGCGACTGTCGAAGGCGAGGCCACCGACCCGGAGGTGATCGGTGGTCCGACTGTCGAAGGCGAGGCGACCGAGCCCGAGGCGGCCGACAGCGACGCCACCGTCCTCGGCCGGCGCGGTCGGTCCCCGCAGCCCGCCACCGCCTCGGACGAACAGGTCACCGTCCTCGGCAAACGGAATCGCCCCACCGCCCCGACACCCGCCGGAGTCGATGACAGCGACATCGTGCTGCGCTTCGGCCCCGGCATTCCCCTTGGTGAAGAGGAAAGCCTCCGCGCCCTGTGGCCGACCGCCGAACCCGCGCACACACGCGCGCACACACGCCGGCGGCGAGCCGCCTGGCTCGGGACGGCCGCGGTACTGACCGTGGTCGCCGTCGTACTGTGGCTGCTGCTGCGCCCGACGTCCGGCCCGACGGTGACGGCGGCCGAAGTCGAGGCCCCCACGGAGCGGTTGAGCTGCGGCCAGACCGCTGATGTGATCGGCGTCATGACCACCGACGGTCGCGGCGGGCCGATAACCTACCGCTGGCTGCGCAGCGACGGTCAGGAGTCCGGCGAGCTGACCCACACGGCCCGCCGCGGCGACCGCGAGGTCAGCGTCCACCTCCGCTGGACGGTCCGTGGCCCCGGCCTGTTCCAGGGCACCGCCCGCCTCCAGGTTTTGCGTCCCACCGGCCCTCCGATCGAGGCCGAGGGCACCTTCCGCTACTCCTGTACATGACGCGAGGGACGGCCGCGCTCGCGTGGACCAGCTCGTCCTGAGTCAGCCCAGCAGCTCGATGGCCGCCGTGCGCAGGAGGACCGGGTGTACGAAGCGGTCCGCGGCGGCGGGCGGGAAGCGCCAGGCGAGCGGCCAGGTCGGCCCGTCCAAAGCGGGAACCGGTACGTAACTGGCGGAGCCGCTCACCGAGTTGTAGCGGGTCACCCCGCGCGGCCAGGGGCGCATCACCGTGCTGGCGGCCGGGAGGAGGAAGTAGACGCCCCGGCAACCGTTCGCCTCGGTCACGACGGGGCCCGGGTCGCCGCCCGTCATGCGATCCATCAGGTCGGCCAGCCGACGCCCGTCGTCGCCGTCGACGCGTACGGCGTCGAAATGCACGCCGGCCTTGCGGAGCTGGAATCCGGAGGCGGGAATCCAGTCGAGGTTCACCTCGCCAGTTCGCGTATTCACAACGCCAGTCTGACCGCTTGCAGTTAGCGTTTTCCATGACCGGGCCGAGGCGTCGCAGGTCGGTTGACCTGCGTAAACGTGCCTTGAGTCGGGTCGAATTCGGCGGGGACGAGTAGTGACCGGTTGAGACCGGTTGAGTCGAATGGTGATCGCAATGGCGCGAGCGGAAAACAAGCAATTGGCGGGTCCGACGGCACGGCTGGTGGCGGATGTCGCACGCAAGTTGCGCGTACGGAAGGGGTGGACACAGGAGCAGCTCGGCAAGGAGATCGGCTTCACGGCATCGGCGGTGAGCGCGATGGAGACGTGCGCCCAGCCGGCGAGCGACGAGATGCTCGTGCAGCTGGAGCGGGTGCTCGGGGACGGGCTGGAGATCTTCGAGCAGGCGCGGCTGTACATCCGGATGGAGAAGTATCCGGCGCAGTTCAAGGACTACGCGCTACTGGAGCAGAAGGCAGTGGGGCTGCATCTGTACGCGACGTTCGTCGTGCACGGGCTCTTCCAGACGGAGGAGTACGCGCGGGCACTGATCGGCGGCGGGTATCCGCCGCTGTCGGAGCAGAGGGTGGAGGAGCTGGTCGAGGCGCGGATGGCACGCAAGGTGCTGTTCGAGCGGGAGCCGGTGGCGCTGATCGAGCTGGTGCTGGAGGAGTCGGCGCTACGGCGGACGATCGGCAACAAGGATGTCATGCGTGGCCAGATGCGGCACCTTGCGGAGTGCGCGAGGCGGCGTAACGTGACGCTTCAGGTATTACCAATGGACTGCGGTACTGGTGGCGAACACGCAGGCGACCGTGGCGAGTTGAACCTGGTGGAGACCCCGGAACATGACCACCTGGTTTATCTGGAACCACAGGACGAGAGCCTGCTGATCAAGGACCCTTCAAAGGTGAGTACGTACGCCCAGCGATATGCGAAGATCCGGGCACAGGCCCTGGGCCCTCGCGAATCGCTGGGCCTCATCGAGCGGTTGGCGGGAGAGCAGAGATGACCAACAGTCTGCGCTGGTTCAAGTCCAGCTACAGCAGCTCTAGCGGCGGTGACTGCATCGAAGTGGCCTTCGACTGGCGCAAGTCCTCGTACAGCAGCCCCAGCGGCGGCGACTGCGTCGAGGTCGCCACCTGCCCCCACACCATCCACATCCGCGACTCCAAGGTCACCGACGGCCCCACCTTCGCCGTCGCCCCCTCCGCCTGGACGACGTTCCTCGCCTGGGCGGAATGAGCCGGCGGTACGGGCCCGGCCGTGCACCGGGCCCGTACCGCATCGAACACGTCAGGCTCCCAGGGAGCCCGCGACCTGGCGGGTCGCCGCGTTGAGCCGGTTCCAGACGTTGATCGTGGCGATCGCCAGCAGCAGCGCGCTGAGCTGCGCCTCGTCGTAGTGCTTGGCCGCCTCGTTCCAGATCTCGTCCGGCACCGGGTCCGAGGAGTCGGCGATGCGGGTGACGGCCTCGGTCAGCGCCAGGGCCGCGCGCTCGGCGTCCGTGAAGTACGGGGCGTCGCGCCAGCCCGCCACGGTGTCGATGCGCTCGTCGCTCGTACCGGTCTTGCGCAGGTCGCGGGCGTGCATGTGGAGGCACACGCCGCAGCCGTTGATCTGGCTCGCCCGCAGGTTGACCAGCTCCAGCAGCTCGTCCGAAAGGCCCGTCGACTTGGTCGACTTGCCCAGCGCCAGCAGCGCCTGCATGGCGGACGGGACGACGAAAGCGGGGTGCTTCATCCGTGCTTCCATGGTTCTCTCCTCAAGATCGAGTCTCAGCTGTTCGGTTTGGATCGTCACTGCACTGACGGATCGCGACGGGAGAATGTGACCGGTGGACGAAGAAGAATTTCTGGCGGAGCGCTTCGAGGCGCATCGGACCCATCTGCGCTCGGTGGCGTACCGGATGCTCGGTTCCCTCGCCGAGGCCGACGACGCCGTCCAGGAGGCCTGGCTGCGGCTCAGCCGCTCGGACACGGACGACGTGCAGAACCTGGGCGGCTGGCTGACCACGGTCGTGGGCCGCGTATGCCTGGACATGCTGCGGTCACGGACGGCAAGGCGCGAGGATCCGATGGAGGTCTACGTACCGGACCCGATCATCAGCAGCATCAGCGGCACGGACCCGGAGCAGGAGGCCCTCGTCAGCGACTCCGTCGGGCTCGCGATGCTCGTCGTACTCGACACGTTGTCGCCCGCCGAGCGGCTCGCGTTCGTCCTGCACGACATGTTCGCCGTGTCCTTCGACGAGATCGCCCCCATCGTGGGGCGCACCCCGACCGCGACCCGGCAGCTCGCGAGCCGGGCCCGGCGCCGGGTGGGCGCGGCGCCGGCGCCGGACCCGGATGTGGCGCGGCAGCGCGAGGTCGTGGACGCGTGGGTCGCCGCCACGCAAGCCGGCGAATTCGACGCCCTGCTCTCGCTCCTCGACCCGGACGTCGTCCTGCGGGTGGACGGCGGCGTCCTGGCCGCGGGCGCGACGAAGCTGGTCCGCGGCGCGGAGTCGGTGGCCGGCCAGGCGCTCATGTACCAGCGCTTCGCGCCGTACGGACGCCTCGCTCTCATCAACGGGCTGCCTGGCCTCGTCTCCCTGCCCGAGGGCAAGCCGGTCGCGGTCCTGGCCTTCACCGTCTCCGGCGGCAAGATCGTCCAGCTCGACATCCTGAACGACCCGGAGCGCCTGCGGAGTCTGGACCTGACGGTCCTGGGCGACGGGTAGGAAGCTCGAACCCGGGAAGAGAAACAGCCCGGCGGTCGGCCAGGTCCTGTCCTGCCGACCGCCGCGATTCCCGCTTGCACCCCGTCTTTCCCAGGGGCCCTGAGCCTGATCCAGGGCACGGCGTGCCGCCGGGGGCCGGTGTCGCGGGGCCCGGGCGCGATCCGGGCCCCGCCCCGTGTGTGGGGGCCCGGCTCAGTCGACGATCCGGATCGCCCGGACGCCGGTGCCCTCGTACCGCGCGGGCGACCGGGTGAGGATCGGGCGGCCACGTGGCCATTCGACGGACGGCTGTGCGAGGTGCAGCGCGTGGGCGCCACTCCAGTCGTCGCCCTGGGCCCGGAGACGCTTGCCCACAGCGGCAGCCCCGGCGAAGTCCAGCTCTGTGATGTCCACGGAGGGAAGCGAGCCGACATGCTCGGCCACGCCCGCGCGGTCGCCCTCGGCGACCGCCAGGCACACTGCGGGAATGTAGATCCGTAGCGTCGGGTCGTTCTCCGCTTCCACTACGAGGGTGGAGGTCATACGGTTCCCTGCGCCGAGCGCGAGGGCGGCGGTGTCGTCGAAGACGACGGCGCGTGGCGGCGGGTAGTCGCCCCTCTTCTTCACTGCACCTCCCCGATGCGCCCGGACACGATGTCGGACCACAGCTTCTTGCCGGCCTTGGCGTCCTCTTCGGTGTACGGCCTGCCGAGGAAGTGCTCTTCGACGTACGCCTTGGTCTCCTCGCGCCGCTGGGCCAGCTCCTCCTTCGTGGGCGTGGCCCCAGCCAGCTGCGCCACCAGATCGCGCATGGTGAGGCCGCGGTCCCGGGCGAGCTCCTGGAGGCGGTCTCGGACGGCGGGGTCGACCTTGATCGTGGTGTCAGCCATGACGAAAGTATACCGGCGGTATACCGCCTCGGGGCGTTCGAGCACGACAGTCATTGGTGCTCCGTTTCTCTTCAAGGGTCTGGGCGCGCGCCTCGGTGGCGATGACTGTACGGCCGGACAATGTGATTGCGGCACATGCCAAAGGTATTGGCCAGAGCCGGAGTTGGGGCACACGCTGCGCCATCCCCCCTCCCCGACCTGTGAGTTCACGCGGAACAGGGGCGACGCGCCCTGTGCGACCACCCCCGTTCCCGTTCACCTCGTTCACCCCTCAGGGGGACGCCTGACCTCGGGCCGGATTGAGGCACAGCGGCAGTCAGGAGCTGGGCAAGCGTCACGAGAGGGCATCCCGAGTGGGCATGGGCTCCTGGTGACACTCTCCACGCCTTCAAGCCGGTCTCACTACGGCGAGAATGATCTCCGCGGACGGGTGGCCGCCGGGGCATGGACGTGGGCCTGCCCGAGTCACACGCCGGAGTCGACCGTGGTGAGCCATTGGGCGACGACGGCGTCGATGAACTCGTCGGTGACGTCACGCCGGTCGAGGAAGAGGCGGGACATGACCGGCCCGTACAGCAGCGTGTATTCGTCGGCGGTGATCTGTCGGCCCGACGGCTCCAGGAGCTTGCTGAGGGCTGCGTGCCGGTCGGCCCCGATGCGCGTGAGGGCTTGGGCGCTGTCGGGGTCGTAGTCGGCCTCGGCGGTGACGGCCAGCACTGCGGCGCGGGTGGCCGGGTCGTTCAGGCCGGCGCGAAGGCTGGTCAGCCAGGCGGTGGCGACGGTGCGCAGGTCGTCGCCGGGCTCGGGGTAGCCCACGTCGGGGCCTTCCAGGATCAGGTCGAAGAGCAGGGCCGCGCGGGTGGGCCAGTGCCGGTAGAGGGTCTGCCGGGTTACGGACGCCCGTTCGGCCAGCAGTGCATACGTCAGCCCGGTGGGCCCGACCTCCGGCAGCAGTTCGCGGGCCACGGCCAGAACGCGGGCGCGGGTGCGCTGGACCCGGGGGTTGCTGATCGACGGGCGGCGGGCCCATGCGGGCGTCGGCTCTTCCGGCATGTGCGCATCATCCCACAGCAATCATACGCATTGCGTGATGCACGGCCCTCTCGCAATCATACGCACTGCGTGATACACAGGGATGGCAATCATACGAGCTGAATGAATCAGGTCGTGTGCTGTCTCCATCCCCTCAGGGAGTTCCTGATGTCCACAGCGATCACCTTCTCCGCCTACGGCACTCCGGACGTGCTCACCGTCTCGCAGGTCGAGACCCCCCATCCGGGGCCGGGACAGGTCCGGATCCGGGTGCGGGCAGCCGCCGTCAACCCGATCGACGTGCGGATCCGCGCCGGTCTGATGGACGGCTTCTTCCCCGTCGAGTTCCCGATGGTCCCGGGCTGGGACGTGGCGGGCGTCGTCGACGCCGTCGGCGACGGCGCGAGCGCGGCCGTGGGCGACGAGGTCTTCGGCGTCGCCTCCGCCGGCGGCTACAGCGAGTACGCGCTGCTCGACCGGCCGGTGGTCAAGCCCGAGACGGTGTCGTGGGAGGTCGCCGCAAGCCTGGCCACCGTCGGCGAGACCGCGTTCCGCGCCCTGAAGCACCTGGGCGTGCAGGCGGGCCGGACGCTGCTCATCCACGGCGCCGCAGGCAGCGTCGGCATGATCGCCGTCCAGCTGGCCTCCGCCCAGGGCATCACCGTCGTCGGCACGGTCGCCGAGGACGACGTCGAGCGCGTCACCGCGCTCGGTGCCACGGCCGTCGGCTACGGCGACGGCTGGGTGCAGCGGGTCGAGGCCGCCGCCCCGAACGGGGTGGACTTCGTCTTCGACGCCTCCGGTGCGGGCGTGCTTGCCGACTCCGTCGCCCTGGTCGGCGACGCGGACCACGTCATCACCATCGCCGACCCGGCGTTCGCACAGCACGGGGTGCGTTTCACCGGAATGGACCCGGCCGACCGCTTCCCGGAGTCCCTTCCGGTGCTGGCCGAGCTGGCCGCGTCCGGCAAGCTCACCGTGCCGGTCTGGCGGACCTACCCGCTGGCGGAGGCGGCACAGGCGCACGCCGACCTCGAAGCCCGCCGCAACGACGGAAAGATCATCCTGCTGCCGTGACCCGGCCGGCGCGGGCGGAGCTCACCGGCTTGCTTGAGGGCACCGTGGCGCCGGGGCCACCGCCGGGCCCGGCAGACCAACGCTTCCGGGCCCCTGGGAGGCACAAGAGCACTGAGTGGAGCACTCGACCTCAGCGAGGCAGGCTGTACCCATGAGGTCGCTCTTCCGCTCGCCTCCTCGACCAGGAGCGGGCGGTCACAGCGGGGTCCTCTTCACGCTGGCGAAGTGCGTACCGTTCGCGATCGCGCTGGCCATTCTGGCCATCGAGTTCACGCCTGCGCACTTCATCTACACGGGCCCCCTTCTCACCGCGATGCCTGCGCTCGCCGCGGTGATGATGGGCCCCAAGGGCACCGCCTCGGCGGCGGCTCTCGCGTTGGCGGTCAGCGTGGCCACGGCCACGTACAACCAGGCCTGGGGCACCCTGCAGGTCTATACGAACTTCCTGGCTCTGGCCCTGGTGTCCGTGGCCGGATTCATCATGAGCAGTGCCGTGCAGGCGCGCAGACAGAGCGAGCTCGACCAGGTCCGCCGGATCGCCGTGGCAGCACAGGAGGTCGTACTGCGGCCCGTACCCCCGCGGCTGGGTCCGGTGCGGGTGGCCAGCATGTGCCTCGCGGCCGGGACTGAGGCACAGGTCGGCGGCGACCTGTACGAGGCCGTGGAGACGCGGTACGGCGTCCGGCTGATCGTGGGGGACGTCCGGGGCAAGGGGCTGTCCGCCATGCGCGCGGTCTCGGTGGCGCTGGGTGCGTTTCGTGAGGCCGCGCACTACGAGGACGACCTGGTGGAGGTCATGAACCACTGCGGGGCCGCGCTGCGACGGGAGCTCGACGTCCCGGACACGTACCCCCAGGAAGTCCTGATGGAGGGATTCACCACCGCGCTCATGGCCCAGGTGACGGACGAACCCGTGGTGCAACTCGTCAACCGTGGCCATCCGCCTCCGCTGGTACTGCACCACGGCAGGACCCAGGCCCTGATGCCCACCTCGCCACTGCCGCCTCTCGGCATGGAAGACCTCGTCGACGGCCCTCCCGCCAAGCCCGAGAGCTATCCGTTCGTACCCGGCGACCGTCTGCTGCTGTACACCGACGGCGTGATCGAAGCCCGCAACCGCGACAACGACTTCTTCGCCCTGCCCGAGACCATGGAGGGGATCCGCGCAGGCACCACCCCGTCGGAGTTCCTGGACGAACTGCACCAGGCATTGCTCCGCCACGCCGAGGGTCACCTGACGGACGACGTGGCGATGATCCTCGTCGACCGGCGATAGCCGCGCCTACCCGTACGCGGGGGCCGGGCACCTGCCGTGGCCCCGGCTCCATGCCGACGCGGAGCGGCTGCGGGGGCCGGCCCTGGCGGCCCTGAAGGTCCTGACGGTCCTCGACGGCTGAGATCCGTCCTCGCACGTCATCAATTAGTCCGGCTTACTGACAATTGTTGCGTTTCCGGCCCAGCGTGACGGTCGATCGGATGCGTACGGACCAAGCTCGCCGTTGGGTCCGGACAAGGACTTGCAAACCGATCGATCCGAGGAGAAATGCATGAGGTCTGACAACAGGACCGGGTTCCGACTGGGGCCGCTTCCCCGTCGGGACAAGTGGATGACCAGCGGCACGATCGCCTCGCTCGCGCTGGTCCTGACCGCCGGGCTGGTGAGCCCTTTCGCTGCCGCGGCCGCAGCTCAGGGCATGGGTGAACGGGTGAGCGCGTCGAGCCGCGCGAGCGGCGGAGGCGACAAGTGCGCGGACCGGCCGCGCCACGACAGACCGCTGACCGTTCTGAACTCGTCCGGCGGCGACAAGGACAAGTGCAAGAAGGGAGCGACAGGCCCGACGGGTCCCACAGGGCCGACCGGCCCCACGGGCGACACGGGCCCCACCGGCGACACGGGCCCCACCGGCGACACCGGACCGACGGGCGACACCGGACCGACGGGCGACACGGGCCCCACAGGAGACACCGGCCCTACAGGCGACACGGGCCCCACGGGAGACACCGGCCCTACAGGCGACACAGGAGCTACAGGCGACACAGGAGCTACAGGCTCCATCGTTGTCACTCGAGTAGAGGGACCGACCGTCGCTGTGCCTGGGGGCGGTTCCATGGCCAGCGTCGCCGAATGCCCAGAGGGCCAGAAAGCGATCTCCGGCGGCTGGGCCGCCAGCCCCGGGGTCATCCCAGGTCTCTCCGATCGGTTCACGACCGACGACCCCGGAGACAGCTGGACCGTCCGCGGCGACAAGCCGACCGCCGGCGACGGAAATATCGCCGCAAACGTGTTTTGCTCGCCCTGATGGCGTAGGGAACGCAGCGTGCGGGCAGTTCGCTCCGCTGAGCGGGGGTGGTGCGGCCGACGCCGTACCACCCCCGTCCCCGTCCGACGGGAATCAAGGAATCAGGGAATCAGCAGTACAGATTCCCGCCCGTCGGGACACCCAGGATCTGCGTGAACCGCTGGTAGTTGTTCACGCGGCTCTGGACCTGCGCCGGGTTCTTGCCGTCGCACTCCAGCGAGCCGTTGATCGAGCGGATGGTCTGACCGAAGCCGGCCTGGTTGACCATCGCGTTGTGGCCGGTCATCGTGCCGGGGCCGTTCTGGGTGTTCCAGTACCAGAGGCCGGTCTTCCAGGCGACGGCCGACTCGCGCTCGACGCGCCAGGGGTTGTTCAGCAGGTCGATGCCGAGTGCGTCACCCGCGGCCTTGTAGTTGAAGTTCCAGCTGAGCTGTATCGGGCCGCGGCCGTAGTACGCGGCCTGGCCGGCCGGACAGCCGTAGGGCTGGCTCCAGTCGCAGTAGTGGGGGTAGTTGGCGGTGTTCTGCTCGACGATGTGGACCAGGCCGCCCGTCTCATGTGCCACGTTCGCGAGGAAGGCCGCGGCCTCCTGCTTCTTCACCGTGTCACTGCCGGTGTTGGCGAAGGCGGGGTACGCGCTCAGGGCCGCGGTCAGGCCGCTGTACGTGTAGAACGAATTCCGGCTAGGGAACATCTGGTTGAACTGCGCCTCGCTGACGACGAAGCCCGAGGGGTCCGGATTGCCGCCACCGCCGCCGCAGGAGCCCTGGTCGGCCCAGACGTCGGAGGAACCAGGGGTCTCGTTCTGGGTCCACCACTTGGCCTGCCAGTTACGGCCGTTGTGGGAGGCGACCATGCCGCCGGTGTAGACGGAGGACGAGTTCCAGGCGGCGGCGCAGTCCGCCGCCGCGGCGGTGGAGGCGGGCAGGAACACCGCGAGTCCGAGGATCGCGACCATGGCGGCGAGTAAGGCCGTTATGCGACGTGACAACGTTATCAGCCTTCCGTGTGGGGGGTGTTGGGGTGGTAACGCCGTGCTGGGAGTGCCGCGGGGTACGAGAGCACTGAACCGGGAATGGTCTGGACCTGTCAAGGGTCTAGACCATGATTGTCGAACGGCGAAAGCCGGCGACTACACCGACGACATGGGCCGGCGGCATGGGCCGAGCATGCCCCACTCCGCCCCGAGCACTCAGCGGCGCCAGGCCCCGGCGCCAGGCCCCGGCGCCGGGCGAGAATGGCGACCGAGCCTTGCCCGCTCGGCCAACAACCCATGTCTGATTGCGAGTTCATAAACTCCGGCAAAAGCGGCGCGTTACGGGGCATGAATTCGTCGAAGCCACCGCGGACGCCACCGACGGCGGGGCTCAGCCCCGGACAGATGCGCAGCTCAGAACCTCGAGGAAAGTCAGGGCACCAGGGGAGCAAAAGCCCGGCGATTCACGACTGCTGGAGATCGACTCTCGGCAAGAATGCACAGCGGCGTACCCCCGCGCACAAATAGAGCTATTCGACGTTAATATGACAATCGCATAAGCCACTGATACCCCGAAATGCGCTCTGCCGGTGCCGGCATCCATCGGGTTGAATCAGATTCAGGCGAGACGGACCGCCCGGATCAATCGATCCGTCAGGATCAATCGATCCGTCGGCACTTCGCTCCGGATGGCCGGCCCTCCGCACGATGGCCAGCAGACCGTCCCGGCAAGACGCGGACCGTTCCACCGTGCGATGCCAGCCTCATGGCTTCGAGACGCCCCACTCGCCTGCGTCAACCGGTCGCGCTGCGTGCGCTCGAAGCGCTGCGGCAGCCCATCGGCTCCCTCACCCGGCTTCACATCCCGCCGCGAACGCCCGGGACTTGCCGTGAAGTCGCGGATTCGTACCGCACGCGGTCAGCCGCACGACTCCTGCCACGGGAGCACAACGAGCTCAAGGAGACCCGCCATGGCAACTCTCACCTCGCTGACACCCACCCAGAGCCACAACGGAATAACGCTCACCCTCACCGGCACGGGCCTGTCGGGCACGACCAAGGTGAACTTCGGAACGAAGAAGGTCAACCCCGCCACGGTCGGCGCCACGACCGTCACCGTCGTCATCCCGGTGCTGTGCCCCGGCCAGGTCAACGTCAGTGTCACCGCGGGTACTTCGACCAGCAATTCGCTGTCGTTCTTCTACATCGATCCCCCGGAACCCACCGGCCTCAGTGCCAACACCGGTCCGGCGACCGCCACTTCCCTGAGTGTCTTCGGCAGTGGCCTGCTGACCGCGACCGGGGTGACGTTCGGTGCCGTGGGCGCCGGGACCGCACTGACGGTCGTGTCGGACAGCGAGCTGACCGTCACCTGTCCCGCACACGGCGCGTTCACCGGCAGCACCGACACGGTGGACTGCACCGTCACCACGGCCGGAGGCACCAGCATCTCTCTCGGCGCCCCCACCCAGTACACCTACTACGACGTCCCGACCGTCACCAGCCTGGCTCCCACCTCGGGTGCGGTCGGTTCGGACACCACGGTCACCGGAACCAACCTGGTGGATGTCAGCAGCGTGACCTTCACCCCCACGGGCGGCGGTGCCGCGGTCGAGGCCGACTTCTCGAGCTTCTCGGCCACCACGCTGGTCGCCACCGTCCCCCCGGGGCTCACCGCGGGCACGTACGACGTCCGGGCCACCACTCCAGGCGGCCAGACCGCGATCGTCGCCGGTGACGTGTTCACCGTCATCTGATCCCCCGGCCCCACCGGCTCAGCGCCAACGGGTCGTCAGCACCTCGCCGGCCAGTCGGGCACGACCTGATGACCGCCGAGCGTGAACCCGCTGCGCCCTGGCCGACACACGTCAGTCAGGGCGCAGCATCCTGAGGAGCGCAGGAAGGAACAGGTCTCATGGCCCCGGTAGTGAGCAGTCTCAATCCCAACGCGGGACCGACCGCGGGAGGGACCTCGGTGACGATCAACGGCAGCGGCTTCACCGGGGTCACCGCCGTGAGGTTCGGAACGGTCTCGGCCGCGTTCACGGTGATCAGCACCAGCCAGATCACCGCCACCTCGCCGGCGGGCTCCGGGACGGTCAGCGTCACGGTCGTCGCGACGTCGGGCACGAGCAACGGCGTCGCCTACACCTACGTCGCGGCCCCGGTGCTCAGCTCCGTGGCACCGGGCCGGGGACCGACCGCGGGGGGGAACACGGTGACCCTCACCGGTACCGGCCTGTCAGGGGCCACCGGGGTGGAGTTCGACACGAGTCCGGCCGTCATCACCGGCAACACCTCCACCCTGGTCACCGTCACGGCGCCGGCGGGACCGGCCGCCCCCGCCGACGTCACGGTCACCACGCCGGGCGGCGTCAGCAATCCCTTGCCCTACTTCTACATCCCGGCTCCGACCGTCAGCCTGGTCAGCCCGGACAAGGGCCCGCTCGCCGGCGGAAACTCCGTCACCATCACCGGCAGCAACCTGACTCTCACCAGCACCGTCCGTTTCGGAGCCACTGCGGCCACCGGTGTCAGCATCGGCTCCGACAGCGAGGTCACGGCACTGGCCCCCAGCGGGTCGGGCACCGTGGCCGTCACCGTCACCACGCCGGGCGGCACCAGCACCAACGGGCTGGGAAACGCCTTCTATACCTACGTCGCGAATCCGTCCCTCAGCAGCCTCACCCCCTCGTCGGGTCCCGCCCTCGGCGGAACCACCGTCACCATCACCGGCAGCAACCTGACCTACGCCGACGAAGTGCGCTTCGGGAGCGTTTCGGTGCCCTTCGCCGCGGTCTCCAACACCCAGGTCGTCGCCATGGCCCCCGCAGGGGCTCCGGGGACGGTGTCGGTTGTCGTGCGCACCCCGGCGGGCACCAGCCCGGGCATCCCGTACCAGTACGTCACCTGAACCAGTACGCCACCCGAACCACAGCCCCGCCCTCGCACACACGGGACCGGCACCGGAACGGCCCCACGGCGGCGGCAACTCAGTTGCTCTGCCGCGGTGACGGCCATTCAGGTCGTAGACGGATATGCCCGAGTCTCAGTCATTTGATGATGGTATGCAGTGAGTGTGGCTTGTCGTGTGCCGGCCGCGGTCCCGTGCCGCGCCGGTTCCGTCCCTCCCGCATCCCTGATGCGACGTCCGCCGGCGGGATGCTGTGAAGAGAGGTGGACCAGGCATGATCCCTGGGGTTCGGACGGACCGTCACCGGCGCCCGGTACCAGGCGGGCGGCAAGCGGCCCGCACCGTGGCCCGCACCGCATCCGGCCCCGTGGGCCGCGCCGCGGCCGCGCTGCTCGCCCTGGTCCTCGCCGTCGTCTCCCCGGCCCTGCTCCCCCAGGTCCGGGCGACGGCCGCCGAGCCCGTCCCCTCCGGGACCTACGCCTACGTCACCAACGAAGCCGACAACACGGTGTCCGTGATCGACATCGCCAATCCGGCCGCTCCCGTTGCCGGCAGCCCCGTCCCGGTCGGCGCCGGGCCGGTCAGAGTGGCGGTCACCCCCGACGGCGCCAAGGCCTACGTCACCAACCAGAACGGCAACACGGTGTCGGTGATCGACACCGCGACCAACACGGTCAGTTCCACCATCCAGGTCGGGGCGCTCCCTGTCGGTGTCGCCGTCTCACCCGACGGCGCCAATGTCTATGTCACCAACGCGATCGACAACTCCGTCTCGGTGATCAGCACAGCGACCGATCAGGTCACCGCCACCATCCCGGTCGGCGCCGGACCGCTCGCGGTCGTCGTTTCTCCGGACGGCACGAAGGCCTACGTCGTCAACTCGAACGGCGACACCGTCTCGGTGATCAACACCGGGACGGGCCAGGTCACCGCCACCATCCCGGTCGGCGCGGCGCCGTTCGGGGCCGGAATCACTCCGGACGGCACGAAGCTCTACGTCACAAACTCGATCGGCGGTTCGGTGTCGGTCGTCGACACCGCCACCGACCAGGTCACCACCACCATCCCGGTCGGTACCGGACCGCTCGACGTCGCGGTCACTCCCGACGGCGCGAAGGCCTACGTCACCAACGGCAACGACAACACGGTGTCGGTCATCAACACCGCCACCGACCAGGTCACCACCACCGTCCCGGTCGGCGCCGGACCGATCGGTGCCGCCGTCACTCCCGACGGCGCGAAGGCCTACGTCACCAACGGCAACGACAACACGGTGTCGGTCATCAACACCGCCACCGACCAGGTCGTCATCACCATCCAGGTAGGCTCCGTACCGCTGGACGTCGCCTTCGGCACCGTGCGCGTGCACAACACGGCCACCACGACAACGATCGCCTCGAATCCCCTTCCGTCCACGTGCCGTCAGCGAGTGACCCTCGCCGCGACCGTGTCCGGCGCCGACGGCGATACGCCCGCCGACGGGACCGTCACCTTCTTCGACGGCACCACGGCCCTGGGTACCGTCCCCCTCGGCGACGGCAGGGCGGTCCTCGTCATCCCCGCCCTGCCCGTCGGGGACCACTCCCTCACCGCCCACTACAGCGGCGGCGCGACGTACGCCGAATCCACGTCCCCCGTCCTCGTCCACACCGTCGTGCCGGACGACGGCTGGACCGGCCACGACGGGCCCGGCCGTTGCGAGGACCGTCCGGACCACCCGGACCGTCCCGACCACTCGGACCGCCCCGACCGCCCGGACCCCCGACCGGACCACCCGGACCGTCCTCACCACCCGGAGCCCCGTCCGGACCACTCGGACCGTCCGGACCACGACCATGGAACGGGACAACGCCCGACAGTTTGACGCCCACAGCGTCTGAACGGGCGGCGAACATCGGCCGACGGAATAGCCCATCCGGCCACACTCACTTCGCACGCACGTACGGTGACTCTCCGTGGAGTGGGTGAGCGCAGAAAACGTCGTGGCCGTAGGTACGGCCGTGCTCGGTGTCCTGGCCTCCGTCGCCGTGCTCTGGTACGAGCGCCGCGTGCCGACCAGGAAACGGATCGGCTACCGCATCCAGCTGGACACCCCGATCGGCAGCAACGCGCGCAACGGCCGACCCAACGTCCGGTCCAACATCCGGCTCGGGCTGTTCAACGAGACGCCGGACATGTCCGACGGGACGCTCGTCCTCCTGCGCATCGAGAACGACGGCTCCCAGAGCATCGGCGACTCCGATTACACCGGCCGTGAACTGCACGGCCTCACAGTGGATTTCACCGACCGCTTCGTCCGCGGCCTCGCAGTGACCCAGCCGTCCGACGCGGAGCATCTCGCCGAGCACTTCACCCCGGCCGCGGGTCTGCGGTTCGTCGGCAACACCATCTACATCCCGCGCGTCCCGCTCAACCGCGGCGAGCACTACAAGCTGCTGGTGCTGCTCTCCGGCGGCCCGGTGGGCTGCGAGGTACGGATCACCGGCGGCATCCGGGACGGCGAGGTGATGCCCAACCGCGCCGTCCTGCCCGACGACAAGCCCCCGCTCTTCAGCAGAGCGGCCCGCAACATCACCGTGCTGCTGACCCTCTGCGTCGTCGCGCTCGCCACGATCATCGTCGTACGGGACGACACCCGGCCGCCGATCGGCTGCGCCAAGGGCGAGCTGACCATCACCGGGTCGACCGCCTTCGCGCCCGTCGTACGGGAGTTGGCGAAGAAGTACGAGAAGGACTGCGAGGGATCGAAGATCACCGTGGACGCCCACGGCAGCGCCGCCGGGATACGGGACCTCGCCGACCTGGGTGAGCAGACGAAGAAGGGCTCCCCGGCTCTGATCGCCCTGTCCGACGGGCCCAAACCGGGCGGCTTCCCGCAGCTGCGCGAGAACCGGGTCGCCGTCTCCGCCTTCGCACTCGTCGTCAACGAGAAGGCGCCGGTGCGGAACCTGTCCCTCGACGACATCCGCAGGATCTACCGCGGCGAGATCACCAACTGGAAGCAGCTCGACGGCAGGACGAACCTGCGCATCCTGCTGGTCAGCCGCGACGCCAACTCCGGGACCCGCGAGGTCTTCCAGCGCCGCGTCCTCAGCCGCAACGAGCCCGCCAACTCCTCCCGCGACTGCGTGAACACCGACGACCCGGAGTCGAAGGTCGTCCGCTGCGAACTCGACAGCACGGAACAGGTCCTGACCACCGTGGCCAAGCTGCCGGGCGCCATTGGCTACAGCGAACTGCGCGGCGGCACGGGCCTGAAGGGCGCCCACCGCATCGACATCGACGGCGAGCCCCCGTCGGTCGAGACGATCGGCACGAGCGCGTACCCGTACCGGGAGATCGAGTACGCGTACACCTACGGCCAGCCGCCGGCCGACTCGCTGGCCTCCAGCTTCCTCGGCTACATGAGGCTGGGCAGCGGGCAGGACGTCATCAGCACGCACGGGCATCTGCCGTGTGCGACGCCGAAGGGGCTGCGGGTGTGCGGGGAGGACTGACGCGGGCGGTCGCGTCGGGTCAGCCGCAGGACGGGCGGTGTTCGAGCGGCAGTCGAAGCGAAGGTGAAAGCGGAAGGGGAAGCGGCCTGTGGGAACGCTGTCCCACAGGCCGCCTCGTATGTCCCCTGAACCCCGTGCGCGCTACAGGAAGGAGTTGATCTCGATCGTCTCGGTACGGCCCGGGCCGACACCGATCGCCGAGATCGGCGCGCCGGACATCTCCTCCAGCGCCTTCACGTAGCCCTGCGCGTTCTTCGGCAGGTCGGCGAAGGTCTTGGCCTTGGTGATGTCCTCGGACCAGCCCGGCAGGTACTCGTACACCGGCTTCGCGTGGTGGAAGTCGGTCTGCGAGTACGGCAGCTCCTCGACGCGCTTGCCGTCGATCTCGTACGCGACACAGACCGGGATCTGCTCCCAGCCGGTCAGCACGTCCAGCTTGGTGAGGAAGAAGTCCGTCAGGCCGTTGACGCGGGTCGCGTAGCGGGCGATGACCGCGTCGAACCAGCCGCAGCGGCGGTCGCGGCCGGTGGTGACTCCGCGCTCGCCGCCGATGCGGCGCAGCGCCTCGCCGTCGTCGTCGAAGAGCTCCGTCGGGAACGGGCCGGCGCCGACGCGGGTCGTGTACGCCTTGAGGATGCCGATGACACGGCTGATCTTCGTCGGGCCCACGCCCGCGCCCGTGCAGGCGCCGCCCGCGGTCGGGTTCGAGGAGGTGACGAAGGGGTACGTGCCGTGGTCGACGTCGAGGAGCGTGCCCTGGCCGCCCTCGAAGAGGACGACCTTGCCCTCGTCGATGGCGTTGTTCAGGATCAGCGTGGTGTCGGCGACGTACGGCTTGATCTGCTCCGCGTACTGGAGCATCTCCTCGACGATCCGGTCCGCCTCGATCGCGCGGCGGTTGAAGACCTTGGCGAGGAGCTGGTTCTTGTTCTCCAGCGCCGCCTCGACCTTCTGGGTCAGGATCGACTCGTCGTAGAGGTCCTGGACGCGGATGCCGACGCGGTTGATCTTGTCGGCGTACGTCGGGCCGATTCCGCGGCCGGTCGTGCCGATCTTGCGCTTACCGAGGAACCGTTCCGTCACCTTGTCGAGGGTGACGTTGTACGGGGTGATCAGATGAGCATTACCGCTGATCAGGAGCTTGGACGTATCGACGCCGCGCTCGTTCAGCCCGCTCAGCTCGGAGAGCAGGACCGCCGGGTCGACGACGACTCCGTTGCCGATGACCGGGGTGCACCCCGGCGAGAGGATTCCGGAAGGGAGGAGGTGGAGCGCATACTTCTGGTCGCCGACGACAACCGTGTGGCCGGCATTGTTACCGCCCTGGTAACGCACCACGTAATCAACAGACCCACCGAGGAGGTCGGTGGCCTTTCCCTTGCCTTCGTCACCCCACTGAGCACCGAGCAGCACAAGTGCGGGCACAGGCGTACACCCCTTCCGGGCGGGGCATGTCCAAGGTCAGGGGGCCTGAGCCGCCAAACCGGTGTGCCCCGGAATAGACGAAGCCCCTGGCGCAATAGCGCAAGGGGCTCTTGCACAAAGATGCTACCCGAGGAAGGACCGAGGTGTCGGCTCACGACCAGCTCCTGGTGGTCATCGACCCGGTCGCCCGCCGTATCGACGGCGAGTCCGTTCGGATCGTGAAGGATGTGTTGTGTGCCGGGTCGGCGGCGAAAATCTGCCTGCCCGACGGGCCCGAGGAATTTTCCCGGGCCCTGGCCAGAAGGGGTTCGCGGCGGCCTGTCGTGGTCGGTGACGACCGTGCGCTGCTACGCGCCGTAGCCGCATTGCACCGGGGGCGTGAGCTTGCCGACGACGCACTGTCGTTCGTCCCGGTCGGGGTCGGCGCATCCGTGGAACTCGCGCGCTCGCTCGGCGTACCGACCGGCGCGGTGGCGGCCGCGCGAGCGGTCCTGGACGGGGTCGCGCACCATCTGGATCTGCTCGTCGACGACAGCGACGGGGTGGTGCTGGGGGACCTGCGCATCCCGGCCTCGTCGGCGGCCGCGGTACCGGCGGCGCACGCGGGCTCGGTGTGGCACACCTGCCGCTCCCTGGTCCGTACGCTCGTCCGCCAGGCGCCGCCCACCCCGCCCTCCGTGCACGCGCACCGGCTGCGGGTGGAGGCGGACGGGGTGGTGCTGAGCGACCTGGACGATCCGGTGGAGGACGTACGGGTGCGCGCGGCCGAGGGGGCCGCGGAGGTGATCGTCCACCGCCACGCGGCGGCGGAGCCGCTGCGCACGCTGGCGAAGGTGGTGACGGTCTCGGGCGCGGACTTCCGCTACCGCGCGGACGCGCTGATCACGGGCCCGGTCAGGCACCGGACGTGGACTCTGCGACCGAAGGCGTGGTCGCTGACGCTGCCGGGGTAGTCCGGGGAGCCGTCAGGACGCGCCGAAGGTCCGCTCGCGGTGCTCGCGCCAGCGCTCCATCATCCCGGCCAGCTCGTCCTGGATGAAGTCGAAGAACGCGACGGTCTCCGCCAGCCGGCGCCCGGCCGGGGTGTCGGGGCCGAGGCTGACGACGCCCTCGCGCAGTGCGTCCGACCAGCGCTTCAGGACCGCGTCACGGTTGGTCAGCGCCTCGTACCACTGATTGCTGTGCACGCGGTAGCGCTCGCGCCGCGAACCGGGCTCGCGCTCCCGCGAGACCATGTGCTGCTGCGCCAGATAGCGCACCGCACCGGAGACCGCGGCGGGGCTGACCTGGAGTCGTTCGCCGAGCTCGGCCGAGGTCAGGGTGCCGGAGTCGGAGGCGAGCAGGGCGGCGAAGACGCGAGCCGGCATCCGGGTCATGCCTGCCTCGACGAGCTGCGCGGCGAAGCGTTCGACGAAGTCGGAGACCGCCGCTGCGTCCCGCCCACCCCGCTCGTCCTGCTCGTTCCGCTCGACTTGCTCGTACTCGGTCTGTCCGGTCACCACCGAATCCTCTCCGCTGCTCACGACCCTGTCCCGAGTTTATATGCTTCCTTAACTTCACAAATTTGTGAAGCTAGCGTACGTTCTGAACCATGACGAAGGCAATCACGGTCGCCGGACTGCACAAGTCGTTCGGGCGTACCCACGCGCTGGACGGCCTCGACCTCGCGGTCGAGACCGGTGAGGTCCACGGCTTCCTCGGCCCCAACGGCGCCGGGAAGTCCACCGCCATCCGGGTCCTGCTGGGCCTGCTGCGCGCCGACTCCGGCGCCGCCCAGGTGCTCGGCAAGGATCCCTGGAAGGACGCGGTCGAACTGCACCGGCAGATCGCTTACGTCCCCGGCGACGTGACCCTCTGGCGCAATCTCTCCGGCGGCGAGGTCATCGACCTCTACGGCCGGCTCCGCGGAGGCCTGGACAAACAGCGGCGGAACCGGCTGATCGAGCGGTTCGAGCTGGACCCCACCAAGAAGGGACGTACGTACTCCAAGGGCAACCGGCAGAAGGTCGCCCTGGTCGCCGCCTTCGCGTCCGACGTCCGGCTGCTCATCCTCGACGAGCCGACGAGCGGACTCGACCCGCTGATGGAGGAGGTCTTCCAGCAGTGCGTCGCCGAGGAGCGCGACCGCGGCCGGACCGTCCTGCTCTCCAGCCATGTGCTGAGCGAGGTCGAGGCGCTGTGCGACCGGGTCAGCATCATCCGCAGGGGCGTCACCGTGGAGACCGGCTCGCTCGCCGATCTGCGCCATCTCACCCGTACGAGCGTGACCGCCGAGCTCGCGGGCCCACCCAACGGCCTCACCCAGCTGCCCGGTGTGCACGACCTGGCCATTCAGACAATTGAGAGGGGTCAGGGCAAGCGCGTCAGGCTCCAGGTCGACACGGACAAGCTGGACGCAGTCCTGAAGACGCTGTCCGAGTCGGGCGTGCGGTCGCTGACCAGTACCCCGCCGACCCTGGAGGAGCTGTTCCTCCGCCACTACCAGGACGACGTACGCGCGGAAGACGCGGAAGAGGCGGAAGAGGCGATGTCACGATGACCGCCGTCGCACAGACCGCGGCGTTCACCCGGCGGACCGGCGGCTCACGACCGCTGGCCGGCACGGGGGCGCTCCTGCGGCTCGCGCTGCGCCGCGACCGGATCATGCTGCCCGTCTGGGTGCTCGTGACCGGCGGCGTGATCGCCGGCGCCCCGAGTTCCCTCAAGACCCTCTACGCCACCGCCGCCGACCGGGCCGATGTCGTCAGCACCATGGCCGGCAACGGCTCGCTGCGCGCGGTGTACGGTCCGGCTTTCAGCGACTCGGTCGGCGGCATCGTCGCCTGGCGCTACGTCACCTTCGGCGCGCTGCTGGCCGGCATCATGAGCCTGATCGTCGTGATCCGGCACACCCGCGAGGAGGAGGAGACGGGGCGCCAGGAGCTCCTGTCCTCGGCGGTGGTGGGGCGACGCGCCCCCCTGACCGCGGCACTGCTCACCGCGCTCATCGCCGACGCGGCGCTGGCACTGGTCATCGCGGCCGGTCTGCGGGGTGAGGGCGGAGCCGGCGCGCTGGCGCTCGGGCTCGCCGTCGGTGGCGCCGGCATGCTCTTCGCCACCATGGCAGGGATCGTCGCGCAGCTCACCGAGAGCGCGCGGCTGGCCAAGGGCCTGACCGGGGCCGTGCTCGGGTTCGCTTTCGTGCTGCGGGCCGCGGGCGACGCCGGGACCAACGACGGCTCGTCCGTGCTGACCTGGCTGTCGCCGATCGGCTGGGCCGAGAACCTGCGCTCCTTCGCCGACGAACGCTGGTGGATCCTGCTGCTGTTCGCCGGGGCGGTCGTGGCGCAGGGCGCCGTGGCGTTCAGCCTGGCCGGGCGGCGGGACATCGGCATGAGCTTCCTGCCGACCCGACCGGGTCCCGCCGCCGGGCGCATCGCCACGGCCGGCGGCCTTGCCTGGCGGCTGCAGCGCGGCAGCGTGCTCGGCTGGGGCATCGGCCTGCTGGCCACCGGCGTCATGTTCGGCGCGATGACCGAGGGCGCGACCGAACTGGTCGGCGGCTCCGAGCGGACCCGCGAGATCGTCGAGCGGATGGGCGGGCAGTCGGGACTCACCAACGCCTTCCTCGCGGGCATGGTCGGCATGCTCGGCATGGTGACCGCGCTGTACATCGTGCAGTCGGTGCTGCGGCTGCACGGCGAGGAGACCGGGCAGCGCGCCGAGCCGCTGCTGGCCGCCGCGGTGGGACGCGTGCGGTGGGCGGTGGGCCATCTGCTCATCGCCTTCGGCGGGGCGGCGCTGATGATGCTGCTCGCCGGTGCGGGTCTGGCCATCGGGTACGGGCAGGACCTCGGCCCGGTCCTGGGCGCCTGCCTGGTGCAACTCCCGGCGATCTGGACGCTGGGAGGTGTCGCGGTGCTGCTGCACGGCGCCTTCCCGAAGGCGGTGGTGATCGCGTGGGCGGTGGCGGGCCTCTCTCTGGGGCTCGGGTGGATCGGCCCGGCGCTGGATCTGCCGCAGGCGGTGCTGAACCTGTCGCCGTTCGAGCACCTGCCGTCGCTGCCGGGTCCTGAGATGCGCTGGGCGCCGGTGCTCGTGCTGACGGCGCTGGCCGCCGCCCTGGTGACGGCGGGCCTGGCGGGCCTGCGGCGCCGGGACCTGACGACCTGACCACGGGGGGCGGCCCGACGGGGCCCGGCGCGGGGGCCTGCGCGGGGGCCGGGACGGCGCCCCGGTCACAGCTCCACGCGCAGCTCCCGCACCCCCCGGATCACGTACCCCGGCCTCCACTGCGGCTCCGCCGCCAACCGCATCGTCGGTGCCTCGCGCAGCAACTCACCGAAAGACGCCGCCAGTTCGATGCGGGCGAGCGGAGCACCCAGGCAGTAGTGGATGCCCGCGCCGAAGGTGATGTGCGGGTTGTCGGGGCGGGACAGGTCCAGCTCGTCGGCGCGCTCGAAGCGGGCCGGGTCGCGGTTGGCGGAGCCGAAGAGGAGGGCCAGTTCCGAGCCGCGCGGGACGACGGTGCCGCCGATCTCGATGTCGTCGAGGACCCAGCGCTCGAACATCTGCAGCGGGGTGTCGTACCGCATCAGTTCCTCCACAGCTGTGGACAGCATCGTGTGGTCGGCACGGAGGGCGGCGAGCTGCTCGGGGTGGCGCAACAGCGTCCACCAGCCGTTCGCGGTGGTGTTGACGGTCGCCTCATGGCCGGCGTTCAGCAGCAGCACACACGTGGAGATCATCTCCTGTTCGCTGAGCCTGTCGCCCTCCTCGTACGCGGCGATCAGGGCGGAGATCAGGTCCTCGCCCGGAGCCTTGCGCCGGTCGGCGATCAACTCCCTGAGATACGCGGAGAATTCGAGCGACGAGCGGACGGCCCGCGCCGCGGTCTCCTCCGACGGGTTCAGCTCGTACATCCCGCAGATGTCCGCCGACCAGGGCCGCAGCAGCCCCCGGTCCGCCTCCGGAATCCCCAGCATCTCCGCGATGACGGCCACCGGCAGTGGCTCGGCGACGTCCGCGAGCAGATCGCCACCGCCCGCCTTCACCAGCTCGCCCACCAGCCCGGCCGCGAGCCGCCGCACGGTCGGCGCGAGCGCCTCGACCGTACGCGGCGTGAAGGCCTTCGTCACCAGCCGCCGGATCCGGGTGTGGTCCGGCGCCTCGAGATCGAGCAGGCCGTTGTCATTGAGCGTGTGGAACGGCTCGTGCGCGGCCGGCGGGGGCCTCCGCCCGAACTCCTCGTGCGTGAAGCGGTGCAGATAGGTACGGCCCAGACGGCGGTCCCGCAGCAGCGCCGACACGTCGGCATGGTGCGGCACCAGCCACTGCCGCGTCGGCTCGAACCAGTGCACCCGGCCCCGGGCACGCAGCTCCGCGTACGCGGGGTAGGGGTCGGCGACGAAGGCGGGCGACCAGGGCTGGAAGAGTTCGGCCATGTGCGGACGCTAGCCCGGCTACCCCGGCGTGACCAGCCTCGCCTCGTACGCGAACACCGCCGCCTGCGTGCGGTCCCGCAGCCCCAGCTTCACCAGGATGCGGCTGACGTGCGTCTTGATCGTGGACTCGGCGACGACGAGGTGGGAGGCGATCTCCGCGTTCGACAAGCCCTGCGCGATGAGGACCAGGACCTCCGTCTCGCGCTCGGTCAGATCGCCGATCTGCGCCAGTGCCGGGGGCCGCGGGGCGGTGGAGATACGGGAGAACTCGGTGATCAGACGGCGTGTGACCGTCGGTGCGAGAAGCGCCTCGCCCGCCGCCACCACGCGTACCCCGTCGGCGAGCTGTCGCGCCGACGCGTCCTTGAGGAGGAAGCCGGAGGCCCCGGCGCGCAGCGCCTGGTACACGTACTCGTCGAGGTCGAAGGTCGTCAGGACCAGCACCTTCGCGTCGGCGTCGGCCGCGACGATCTCGCGGGTCGCCTCGATGCCGTTGAGCTCGGGCATCCGGATGTCCATCAGGACGACGTCCGGGTTGAGAGCGGTGACCTGCGCGATCGCCTCCCGGCCGTTGACCGCCTCGCCGACGACCTCGATGTCGGGCATGGCGTTCAGCAGGACGGAGAAGCCCTCGCGGACCATCATCTGGTCGTCGACGATCAGGACCCGGATGGTCATGCGGTCTCGTCCTTCGCAACGGGGAGGAACACGGCGACCTCGTACCCGCCGTCCTCCGTCGGCTCGGCGGTCATCTCGCCGTTCAGCATGGTCACACGCTCGCGCATGCCGGTGATCCCGTGACCGGCGCCCATCGAGAGGGGCGGGCGAAGCCCTCGTTGAGGGGTGGCGGCCGGGTGACGGGCGGGATTCACGAGCCCGCGCGCCGGGCCGTTGACGATCCGCAGGCCGAGACCGCCGAGGACGTACGACACTTCCACCTTCGCGGGCGCGCCGGGCGCGTGGCGCAGTGCGTTGCTCAGGGCCTCCTGGATGATCCGGTACGCCGACAGCTCGACACCCTGAGGCAGTTCGCGCGCCGCGCCCGTGACCGCGAGTTCGACGTCGAGGCCGGTGTCGCGGACGTTGCCGATCAGCCCGTCGAGGTCGGCGAGCGTCGGCTGCGGCGCGTCGGGCGCCTCGTAGTCCTCCGCCCGTACGACACCGAGGACACGGCGCAGTTCGGTGAGCGCCGCCACCGCGTTCTCGCGGATCGTGGCGAAGGCCTGCTCCAGCTCCGGCGGCGGGTTCTCCACCCGGTACGGCGCGGCCTCCGCCTGGATCGCGACCACCGACATGTGGTGGGCGACCACGTCGTGCAGCTCGCGGGCGATGGTGGTGCGCTCCTCCAGCAGGGTGCGCCGGTCGCGCTCGACTGCGGTCACGCTCTGCTGGACGGCGACCTCCTCGCGCGCCTCGCGGCGGATGTGCCGCACGGCAACCACGAGCAGGGACAGCGCGGAGATGAACAGCAGCGGCGCGGTGTTCGAACCGAACCCGCCGTGGACGACGCTGTCGCCGAAGAGCCCGCACCCCGCGGTCAGGACCCACATCCAGGCGGCGGTGCGCGGCCGGGTCCGGGCGGCGACGACGGTGAGGACGATGAGGTGGGCGACGAAGGAGGTCGGCGAGAAGGGCCAGAAATCCCCCTCCGTCAGCCCGACGAACGGCGCGGAGAGCAGGGACAGCCAGAACGCCGCCACCGGCCTGACGAGCGTGAGCAGAACCGCGAGCGCCGGCACGAAGGCGACCAGCATGAACACGATCTCGTCGCCGTCGACCGCGGCCACGTTGGCGGCGACGAAGAGGACGACGAGCGCGCCGAACACCACGAGGGCGTGCCGGGTCCAGGTCGCCCAGTCACGCAGCCGGCCCGGCAGCCGCCGTATCAGGAAGCCGTTCCGGTCGAGCGGCGGCAGCGGCCGGTAGGCGAGCACGTCGTGGGTGAGGTCTTCGCGCAGGCCCTGGATCGCGCCCATGACCAGGCGGATCTCCGGGCTGCGGCTCTGGTCGTCGGTCCGCGGCATGCGCTGCGTGGTCTGCGTATCGGTCACGCGAGCCACGGTACGGGGGGCGGCGGACGCGGTCGTCACCTGTGATGCGGATCCTTCCGCGTCCGTCCCAGGTACTACGCGGGCCTGCGTGGATCGTCCCTGCTCAGGCCCGGAACGCGGCCGCGTGGTCGGCCGCCCACTTCGCGAACGTACGCGCTGGGCGTCCCGTGACCTTCTCCACGGTGTCGACGACGGTGCGGCCCACCTCCGGCGTGTTCCCGTACGCCTCCAACAGGAAGCCGATCACGTCCTCCGGATGGCCCCCCGCCCGCCACTGCGCGACGGCCTCCTCCTCGGTCAGCTCGACGAGCGCGACGTCCTCGCCCCGGGCGGCCGCTATCGCCGCGACCTTGTCGCCCACGGTGAGCAGTTCGGGGCCGGTGATCACGTACTCCCGGCCTCCGTGGCCCTCCTCGGTGAGCGCGACCGCGGCGACGGCGCCGATGTCGCCTTCATGGACCATGGCGCTCAGCCGCGCGGTGAACGGCTCGCGGACCTCGCCCCTGCTCCGGATTCCGTCCACCCACTCCAGGGCGTTGCTCATGAACTCGACCGGCATGAGCACCGTCCAGTCCAGGCCGTCGTCCGCGCGTACGGCGTCCTCCAGCAGGGACGGGCCGCCCCCGTGCAGCACGGTGGTCCTGCGCACGCCGGCCGCGCGGGCCAGCTCCAGGACGCGGGGGCCGGTCTCCAGCGGGGCGAAATACGCCCCGCCGAAGGTGATCAGATGCAGGCCGGTGACCCCTTCCAGGGCGGGGACCAGGGTCGCGGGGTCGGTGAGGTCGCCCTGGAAGACCTCCACGCCGTCGGGGAACGCGGCCTTGGCGGCGTCCCGGGTGAGGGCGCGGACCGCGTGGCCGCGGTCGAGCAGCTCGGCGACGACCTGGCGGCCGACGGTTCCGGTGGCTCCGGTGACAAGGACCTTCTGGGTGTTCGTCATGGGGACGACCGTAGAGAGCTTTGCGGTCAGCTTCTGTCCGCAAGGCTCCGTGCGTTCCCGGACCGGGCCGGGGCGGAGCCTCGGGCGTCTCACCAGGCGAGCTGGGCGATCTCCTCCGCCACCACCGCGCACGCGTCCGCCGCCGGATCGATCAGCGGGAAGTGGCCGACGTCCTCCAGCAGCGTGAGCCCGACCGTCTCGCCCGCCTTCGCCGCCGCGTCGACGTACGCCTCGGCGACGGCCTGTGGGACGACGGTGTCCTCCCGGCCCTGGACGACGGTCGTCGCGATACCGGTCGGCAGCAGCAGCGCCGGGTCCGCGTGCCCTGCCCGCTCCTCGTACCCCTGCTCCCCGCCGAGGAGCTGGTACACCGCGCCGTCGCACACGGACATCTCGGCCGCCCGGCCGAGATCCGCGATCGGGGCGAGCGCGACGACACCGCGCAGCAGCGGTGGTGCCGGCAGCCGCCACGGCGCGTCTGCGGGCAGGACATGCCGGGCGGCCGCCCAGAGCGCGAGGTGTCCGCCCGCCGAGTGGCCGGTGACGACCATCCGGCTCGGGTCGGCCTGCGGCAGCGCCGTACGGGTCAGCTCGGGCAGCGCGTCGAGCGCGGCGGCTACGTCGTCGAACGTCTCCGGCCAGCGGCCCGCGACCGCACCACCGCCCTCGCTGCCCGCATCGCCACCGTCCCGCCGCTGGGGCAGCGAGCTGCCCCTGCGGTACTCCACATTGGCCACGGCGAAACCGCGCCGCGCCAGGAAGTCCGCGAACGGGGTGATGTGCTGCCGGTCGTACGGCGCCCGCCACGCCCCGCCGTGCAGCACCACCACGAGCGGCGCCCGGTCCCGGCCGCCGCGCGGCGCGTAGAAGTCGACGACCTGGTCGGGGTGTTCGCCGTACGAGGCCGAGGCGTCAGGGGCAACGGCCGGATGCGACAGGGCCGAGGCTTCCTCGGCAGCGTCGCGGGCGGCGGCGGAGTCCGGCATGCTGCTCCAACCTTTCGGTGAGGGGGCCGAATTGGCCTGACCAGCGGGGACGGTACCAGGCCCGGTCCGGCCCGATCCGCTGGACAGGGCCTGGGGTCTGCCCGGTGGATCAGGCTGGATCAGCGAGCCGCGTCATGCGGCTCGGATCCAATGCAAGATCCACTGGACAGGCCCCTGGCCCTGGCCCCCTGCGATCAGCCGCGCGGCGAGGCAGGAACCTCCGCGAGCACGTCCGCGAGGATGCGTGCCGCGCGCTCGGTGTCCGCGAATCCGACATACAGCGGAGTGAACCCGAACCGCAGCACGTCGGGGCGGCGCAGATCGCCGACCACTCCACGCGCGATCAGGGCCTCCATGACGGCGGGCGCGTCCGGGCAGGACAGCGCCACCTGACTGCCCCGTTCGGCGTGTGCCGCCGGCGTGAGCGGGCTGACCCTCCCGTCCGGTACGTACGCATGCACGCACTCCAGGAAGAAGTCGGTGAGGGCGAGCGACTTGGCCCGTACCTTCTCCACCGCGACCCCGTCCCACACGTCCAGGGCCGCCTCCAGTGCCAGCATCGACAGGATGTCGGGCGTACCGACCCGGCCCCGAAGAGCCCCGTCCGCCGCCGAGAACCCAGAAGTCATGGCGAACGGGTCCGCGTGCGAGTTCCAGCCGGGCAGCGGCGAGTCGAACCGGCCCTGGTGGCGCTCGGCGACGTACAGATACGCCGGTGAACCCGGGCCTCCGTTCAGGTACTTGTACGTACAGCCGACCGCGAGGTCCACGCCGTGCGCGTCGAGCCCGACGGGCAGCGCGCCCGCGCTGTGGCACAGGTCCCAGACGGCCAGGGCGCCCGCCTCGTGCACGGCCGCGGTGAGCGCCGGCAGATCGTGCAGCCGGCCGGTGCGGTAGTCGACGTGGTTGACCAGCGCGACGGCCGTGCGGGGGCCGAGCGCGGCGGGCAGCTCCGCCGGGGTGACGGGCACGAGACGGCGGCCGGTCAGCCGGGCCGCGGACTCGGCGATGTACCCGTCCGTGGGAAAGGTCGTCGCGTCGACGACGATCTCGTCCCGGTCGTCCGGGGCCATACGGACCGCCGCGACCAGCGCCTTGAAGACGTTGACGCTGGTCGAGTCGCCGACCACGATCTGGCCGGGTGCCGCGCCGACGAGCGGCGCGATCCGGTCGCCGATCCGCTCGGGCGCGGTCCACCAGCCGCTCTCGCCCCAGGAGCGTATGCGCAGCTCGCCCCATTCCCGGGTGATGACGTCGGCCAGCCGGTCCGGGACGTGGCGCGGCAGCGCGCCGAGCGAGTTCCCGTCCAGGTACACCGTGTCCTCGTCGAGCGCGAACAGCTCGCGCTGCTTGGCGAGTTCGTCCGCGGCGTCCAGCGCCGCCGCCTTCTCCGCGAGGTCCGTCGACACGTCAGACATGGCTCCTCGCAGTCCACAGCTCGGGGAACACGTTCTTGGCGGCCCGCTTCTCCAGCCAGGCGACGCCCGCCGAGCCGCCGGTGCCCGCCTTGGCGCCCATGGCCCGCCGGGTGGCGACGAGATGGTCGTTGCGCCAGCGCCACACCAGTTCGCCGACGTCGGTCAACGCCTCGCCGAGCCGTACCAGTTCGCTGTCCTGGTCGTCGGTGGCGTACACGGCGGCCCAGACGGCCTCGACCTCGGGCGACGGCTCGTAGCGCTGCGAGGGATCACGGTCGAGGACCGCGTCCGGCACGGGCAGCCCGCGGCGGGCGAGCAGCCTGAGCACCTCGTCGTAGAGGCTCGGCTCCTGCAGGGCCTTCTCCAGCTCGGCGTGGACACGCGGGGCGGCGCGGTGCGGGACCAGCATCGACGCGGACTTCTCGCCGAGCAGGAACTCCATACGCCGGTACATGGCGGACTGGAAGCCGGAGCCCTCGCCGAGCGCGCTGCGGTACGCGTTGAACTGCATGGGGGTGAGCTGCGCGAGCGGCCGCCACGAGGCGTTCAGCGCGTCCAGCTCTCGTACGGAACGCTTCAGGGCGTCCATCGCGACGGGCAGATCGTCGCGGCGCAGAGCCTGGGAGGCGGTCTCCCACTCATGCACGATGACGGTGAACCAGAGCTCCATCACCTGGGTGGTGACCAGGAAGACCATTTCTCCGGGATCGTCGGAGAGGGGGTGCTGGAGATGGGTGAGGACGTCCGCCTGGACATAGTCCTCGTACGGGGTAGTGCCCGCGAAGTCGAGATTCGGGGTGACCGAACCGGCTCCGGAGGCATCGGGATACTGCGACATCGCTGTCTCCTGACACGGGTGTCCGGGTAGCGGTCCGCCCCTTTCCGTTGGTGGTCTCGGAGCTCCGGTCCCCTGCGGGCATCATAATCCGCAGTTCAGGGGATGGCAGGGCCTGTGATGTAGCTTCCGTCACTGTCGTACGGCCAGGCATTGGAGACGCAGCCCTTCAGGCCCTTGATCTGCTGCATCATCACCGGGGCCGGCTCGCCCGTGCCCGGGCAGCCCATGTGGTCCCGGATGCCGATCTCGTGACCGACCTCGTGGTTGATGATCAGATGCCGGTACTCGGAGGGCGGCCCGGCGAACGTCGGCGAACCGAGCACCCAGCGCCGCAGATTGACCACGACGCCGTCGGTGGTCTCGCAGTTCAGCTGGCCGCCGGTGTTCAGCCCCTCGGCGAGACAGAGCTCGTCGGCGGTGTCCGGGGTGGCGATACGGATGACGAAATCGGCCTCGGCACCGGCGGAGACCAGCTGGAAGGAGCCTCGGCCGTGCGCCGCCCAGGAGCGGGGGTGGGCGAGGATCTGCTCGATCTCGGCTGCGGCCTCGGCCGCCGAGACGCTCGCGCCGGGGACCACGTCGATACCGTTCTCGACCTCGACCCGGTAGCGGCGCAGCGGGCCCGAGCCGACCGGGCTGCCGGAGGACCGGGCGGTGGTGAACGTACCGGCGCCCGATACGGGCACGTCGGCGCGGGGCGCCGGCTTCCGCGGCGGTGGGGTGGAGGGCCTGGCCGAGGCGTCGGGGGCCGCCCCGGCGCTGCTGCTGCCGCCGGTGGCCCGGGACGGGCTGCCAGGGCGGGCGGTGGGCTCGGGCGGGCCCGCGGGGGGCGTCGGCCGGGGAGCGGGCGTCAGGTCCGGGGCGGCGGGCGGCAGGGCCTCGGACGGCGGAACCGCGGCGGTCCTCTCCCAGTGGGCGACGGCCGCACCCGCGCCGAGGGACACGGCGACCAGCGCGGCGCCGAGCAGGAGTAAGCGGGGTCGTTTCCGGCCCGCTGAACGCTTGCCCACGCATTCCCCCCGAGCTTTTCGATGACCTGTTCGATGGTTCGTGCGAGATCTTATGGCACGCACATGACGCCAACGGGCGGGCACCGGAAAGGGTGCCCGCCCGTCGCAGAAAAGGAATCCGTCACTTCAGCATGTCCGCCGCCGTCTGGGACGAGTCCCGCAGGAACGTCGTGCAGCGTTCGTACTCGTCCTGCTCACCGATCGCCTGCGCCGCGCGGGCGAGAGCGTGCAGGGCGCGCAGGAAGCCGCGGTTCGGCTCGTGCTCCCACGGCACCGGACCGTGCCCCTTCCAGCCGCTGCGGCGCAGCGCGTCGAGGCCACGGTGGTAGCCCGTCCGGGCGTATGCGTACGACTCGACGACGCGGCCGGCCTCGAACGCGTCGTCGGCGAGCTGGGCCCAGGCCAGCGAGGAGGTCGGGTACTTCGCGGCGACATCGGCGGGCGCCGTGCCGGTCGCGAGCATCTCCCGCGGCTCCGGGTCGTCCGGCAGGTGGGTGGGGGGCGGTCCCCCCAGCAGGTTCTCGTGGATGGTCATGGGTTCAAGTGTCACAGGTCGGTGTGGAATCAGAGGAGTCGGTGCGGGCCGTCGGGACGGCGGGCATCATCCTCACGACCGTGAACGGGGAGCGGGGGACGGGGCGTTTCTGTGCGACGGGGCCGGGTTCTCGCGCTCATGGGTGCGGTGGCGCTGACGGTGCTCACCGGTTGCGGGGAGCGACACGGGCCGGACCGGGGCGCGCCGGTGCCGCCTTCGCCGCCCGCGGTGGCGAGTTCTTCCCTTCCCCCGTCGTTCTCACCGCCGGCCTCGCCGTCGGTGACCGGTTCCGCGGCGCCGTCTTCGTCCCCCTCGGCGTCCCGGCCTTCGTCACCCGGCCCGTCCGGGGCCGCGCCGGGCCCGTCCGCGCCGAACGGCTCCGGATCGGGCTCAGGCACCGGGGGTTCGGGAAGTGGCGGGACCGGCTCGGGTGGCTCCGGGTCGGGTGGCTCCGGGTCGGGTGGCTCCAGCGGGGAGCCCGGCCGCCCCACCGCCCCGGCGCCGCCGTCCCAGGAGGCCCCGGCGGGCGGCTCGGACGGTTTCCCGTACGACGGCGACCTCTGCGCCACCGACCACGGCCCGTATCTCCAGGTCGGCGGCCGCGGCCAGGGCAATGCGATCAGCCTCGGCGTGCGCGAGGGCCACTTCGAGTGCCGTGACGGCGACGGGCCGGAGGACGCCGTGTGGGTGCCGACCGGGACGTACCACACCATGGGCGTCGAGGACGCCGCGCACATCACGGTCACGGCCCCGTTCGTCCCGCCCGGCACCCGCAGGGCGATGACGGTCGGCGAGCTCTTCCGGCGCTACGACCAGCTCTCCGCGGAGCAGCGGAAACGGCTGGTCTTCCACTACCAGACGGCGGGCGACGACCTCATCTGGATCTTCAACCAGATCGACCGCCCGTAGCCGACTCGTCCGACGCGTCCGGCCCGCCCTCCGACTCCGCCGGTTCGAGCGGCGGAGCCCCCACCCCGCAGTGGACCTTGCACTCGGGGTGCCGGCAGGTCGGGGACGGCCGCCGTACGGTCGCCCACGCGATCGCCGCGCCCAGCACCAGCAGGCCCGCGCAGATCGGCATCGCCCGCCGGAAGGTCGCCGCGAACTCCTCCGGGATCCGGTACGCCTCCGGCCCCATCCCGGCGAGCAGCGGCAGCGCGGCCACCGCGAGCAGTCCCGCCGCGCGGGCCGCCGCGTTGTTGATGCCACTGGCGATGCCGGCCTGCGCGGTGTCCACGGACGCCAGGACGGTCGCGGTCAGCGGCGCCACCAGGGTCACCATGCCGAGGCCGAGCACCAGCATCGCGGGCAGCACGTCGCTGACGTACGAGGCGACCGACGCGCCGGGGCCCACCCGCAGCATCAGCAGCACCCCGGCGGCGCACAGCAGCGGGCCGACGGTGAGCGGGATGCGCGGGCCGATCCGCTCACTGAGTTCGCCCGAGCGCGCCGAGAGCAGCAGCATCAGCACGGTGGCGGGCAGGAAGGCGGTGCCCGCGGCGAGGGCCGAATAGCCGGCAACGACCTGGAGTTGCAGCGCGGCGAGGAAGAAGAACCCGCTGAACGCGGCGTACACGCACAAGGTCACCACGTTGACGGACGTGAACTGCCGGGACGCGAAGATCGACGGCGGCACCATCGGGTCGCGGCGGCGGCGCTCGACGACCACGAAGGCGGCACCGATGACGACGCCGGCGAGCCCGGTCCACAGCGACACATCGATCAGCGCATACGTCACGAGCCCCAGGCTCACCGCGCCGAGCACCGCGCCGAGCACGTCGAAGCGGCCGTGCGCGTGCGGATCACGCGATTCGGGAACGTGCCGCAGCGCCACGGGTACGCAGAGCGCGGCCAACGGCACGTTCAGCAGAAACACCCAGCGCCAGCCGGGGCCGTCGACCAGCCATCCGCCGACGAACGGCCCGATCGCCGCGCCGATGCCCCCGAATCCGGACCAAAGGCCCACGGCCCGCGCCCGGTCGTCCGGATGGAAGCTCGCCTGGATCAGTGCCAGCGACCCCGGTGTCAGCAGCGCCCCGCCGACGCCTTGCAGGGCCCGCGCGATGATCAGCGTGACCGCGTCGGGCGCCAGCCCGCACGCCAGCGAGGCCAGCGCGAACCACACGACGCCGATGACGAACACCCGCCGCCGCCCGTACCGGTCCCCGAGCGCCCCACCGAGCAGAATCAGCCCGGCGAGCGTCAGCGTGTACGCGTTGACGGTCCACTGCAGCACGGCCAGGTCGGCGTCGAGGTCGTCGCCGATATGGGGCAGGGCCACGTTGACGACGGTCGAGTCGAGCATGGCCATGCCGGACCCGAGGACGGTCGTCAGGACCACCCACCGCCCCGTGGCCGACGCGAGCCTGATGTCCATAGGGGGATCATCGTCTCCCCCGGGCCCCCTGGCGACCCGGTCACCCACATCAGGCCGTCCGCGTCCGGAGACGCCCCCGCTCACAAGCACGCGGTACCGGCCCACATCAAGCCCGCCGGCGATTGAGGACGGACAGGCGGGCGCACCCGGCGGTACCGGGTACACACGAAGCCGACCCTGCGGTACCGGGTACACACGAAGCCGACCCCGCGGTACCGGGTACACACGAAGCCGACCCCGCGGTACCGGGTACACACGAAGCCGACCCCGCGGTACCGGGTACACATCGAGCCCCCGCGGCGCCGGACCGCTTCGGGGCCCGGCGCCACCGCGCACAGAGGCGCCCCGTCAGGTCAGCCGGGACAGCGCGCGGATCAGCGCGTCCGTGCCCGCCTCCGCCTTGGACCGGGGGCAGCCCAGGTTCAGGCGGACGAAACCCTCCGCTCCGTACACCGCGCCCGGCATGATCGCGACCTTCTCCCGTTCGATCAGCTCCCGCTGCAGCGCGTCGCCGCTCACCCCCAGCGCCCGCAGGTCGACCCACGCCAGATACCCGGCCTGCGGCGGCTCCCAGCCGAGCGCGGGGAACGCGGAGTCCAGCCGCTCCGCCAGCATCGCCAGATTCCCGGCGACGTACCCCCGCGCCGCGTCCAGCCATGCCGCGCCCTCCCTGTACGCGGCGATGTGCGCGGTCAGCGAGAGCACCGACGGCGAGGCGAGCCCCTCACCCGTCTCCATGCGGCGGATGAACGCCGCACGCTCCTCCGGATCGCCGATGATCCCGTACGAACCCGTCAGCGCGGGAAAGTTGAAGGCCTTCGACGCGGACGTGATCACCGCCCACCGCCCGTCACGCGCGAACCGTGTCCACGGCAGATGCCGGTACCCGTCGTGCACGAAGTCCGCGTGGATCTCGTCGGATATCACGGCGACGCCGTACGCCTCCGCCAGCCGTGCCGTCTCCACCAGCTCGTTCTCCGTCCACACCCGCCCCGTCGGGTTGTGGGGCGAGCACAGGATCAGGACCTTCGCGTCCGGCCGGGCCAGCTCCCGCTCAAGACCCACGGGGTCACCCACCGGCACCCCGCGCAGCTCCCGTCCGAGACCGGTGACCGCCTTGCGGAAACCGTCGTACGTGGGGGTGTGCACGACCACGCCGTCACCGGGCTCCGTCCACATCCGCAGCAGCTGCGAGAGCTGGTTGAGCACCGACGGCCCGTACACGATCCGCTCCCGGTCGAGCGTGGTGTCGTACCGCGTCGCGTACCACTCGCGTATCGCCTCGCGGAAATCGCCCAGCCGCCAGTCCGTGTACCCGAACACCCCGTGCGCGAGGCGCTCCCGCAGCGCGTCCAGCACCTGCGGCGGCGAGGGAAAGTCCATGTCGGAGATGGTGAACGGCAGCAGCCCGTCCACTCCGAAGCGATCGGCGACACCGTCCCACTGCACAGACGCGGTGCCGCGCCGGTCGACTGCACTGTCGAAGTCGTACTCGTCGTCGTAGCCGCGCTCGTAGCCGTGCTCGTAGCCGTGCTCCACGATGATCCTCCGAAGGACATGCCGAGGGCCCGGCACCGAGGTGGTGCCGGGCCCGTCGGACCATGAACGCTTACTTGAGCTTCGTGCCCGTCGAGCGCAGCGCCGCACACGCCTCGGTCACGCGCTTCGCCATGCCCGCCTCGGCCAGCTTGCCCCAGCTGCGCGGGTCGTAGGTCTTCTTCGAGCCGACCTCGCCGTCGACCTTCAGCACACCGTCGTAGTTCTTGAACATGTGGTCCGCGACGGGGCGGGTGAAGGCGTACTGGGTGTCGGTGTCGAGGTTCATCTTCACGACGCCGTTCTCCAGCGCGGTGGCGATCTCCTCGGCCGTGGAGCCGGAGCCGCCGTGGAAGACGAAGTCGAACGGGTCGGCTTTGCCGTACTTGGCGGCGACGCCGGCCTGCAGGTCCTTGAGCAGCTCGGGGCGGAGCACGACGTTGCCCGGCTTGTAGACACCGTGGACGTTGCCGAAGGACGCGGCCAGCAGGTAGCGGCCCTTCTCACCCAGACCGAGCGCCTCGGCGGTGCGGATGGCGTCCTCGACGGTGGTGTAGAGCTCGTCGTTGATCTCGTGGGTGACGCCGTCCTCCTCGCCACCGGTCGGGGTGATCTCGACCTCAAGGATGATCTTGGCGGCGGCGGCCTGGGCCAGCAGCTCCTGGCCGATGGCCAGGTTGTCGGCGAGGGTCTCGGCGGAGCCGTCCCACATGTGCGACTGGAAGAGCGGGTTCTGGCCCTTGGCAACGCGCTCGGCCGAGACCGCGAGGAGCGGACGTACGTAGCCGTCCAGCTTGTCCTTGGGGCAGTGGTCCGTGTGCAGCGCGACGGTGATGTCGTACTTGGCGGCGACGATGTGCGCGAACTCGGCGAGGGCGACCGCGCCGGTCACCATGTCCTTGCTGTACTGGCCACCCAGGAACTCCGCACCACCGGTCGAGATCTGGATGATGCCGTCGCTCTCGGCCTCCGCGAAGCCGCGCAGCGCAGCGTGCAGGGTCTGGGACGAGGTGACGTTGATGGCCGGGTAGGCGAACTTGCCTGCCTTCGCCCGGTCGAGCATCTCGTTGTAGACCTCGGGGGTTGCGATGGGCATCTGTCCGCTCCTTGTGATGTGCGGTTTGAGTTGCTTGGCCCTGACCTGGGGGCGACGTCATCGTCGCACCTATCTTTCCAGACGCCGAGAGGGGCTCCAGGTGTGAGAGCGGGACGTTTCACGTGAAACTCCCGCCGCCCAGAGAAACCGCAGGTCAAACTGTGACCGGCGCCCGGTGTCAGTCGAGGTCGAGGTCCGCGAGCCGGTAGCCGGTCAGATAGCTCAGCCCGGCCTCGGCGATGGCACCGGCGGCGCCACGGTCCACGATCGTCGCCACGGCTACGACCTCACCGCCCGCCTCGCGAACCGCCTCGACCGCGGTCAGCGGGGAGCCGCCGGTCGTCGAGGTGTCCTCGACGACGAGGCAGCGACGGCCCTTGACGTCGGCACCCTCGATCCGGCGCTGCATGCCGTGCGCCTTCTGGGCCTTCCGTACGACGAAGGCGTCCAGGCGCTCACCGCGGGCGGCCGAGGCGTGCAGCATCGACGTCGCGACGGGGTCGGCGCCCAGCGTGAGGCCGCCCACGCAGTCGTAGTCCAGCTCCTTGGTCAGGTCGAGCATGACCTGACCGACCAGCGGTGCGGCCTCGCCGTCCAGCGTGATCCGGCGCAGGTCGATGTAGTAGTCGGCCTCACGACCCGAGGAGAGGGTCACCTTGCCGTGCACCACGGCCTTGTCCTTGATCTGCTGGAGCAGCTCAGCGCGTACGTCAGTCATGCTCAGCAGCTTAGGGCCTGTCTTCCGGATCTTGCCGGGCTAGGCCCGCCTCCGCCAGCTCCACGTCGTGGCGACTTCGAGGGGGTCGATGGGCGTGACCAGACGCGGGAGGGTGTTGAGCCCGTTCGGCGGGCCGGACTGCGGCTCGACGCAGACCGCATCCTCCAGCTCGTCGTAGATGACGACCCACTGGGCGCGGCTCTTCACGGTGAGTTCCAGGTGCTCCGGCCAGGTGAGGGTGACGTCGACGCCGTCCTCCATGCCGAAGCAGTCGTCCCAGGGCCCGGGAGTGGGACCGATCCGGTGCCCGGTGGGGAGGTGGTCCTCGCCGCGCTCCTCCTGCCAGTCGGGGATGAAGTCCAGCTGGACCGGATTGCCGCCGGGGAAGGCGTTGCGCAGGAACCAGGGGTGCCAGCCCGCCTGGGCGGGGAACGACACGTCGTACGTCTCGATGCCGAGCTGGAGCGTGAGGGAGTCCTCGGTCAGCACGAACATCTGGGTGACGATTCCGGTGTACGGCCAGGGATCGCCGAGTACGTAGGTGAACACGGCCTCGGCCGGACCGGTGCGGGCGGTGCGCCAGGCAGCGTCGCGGCCAGTGCCGTGGATGGCGTGCGGCGGCGAGTTGACGGGCAGCTCGTGGGTGACGCCGCCCGTGCTGAAGCGGCCGTTCGCGGTCCGTCCGCACCACGGCACCATCGGGAAGCAGCCGTAGTGCTCGCCCTGCCGCAGCAGCTCGGTCCCGCCGATACGGAAGCTGCTGATGCGGCAGCCGTTCGCCGGGTCCACGGTCAACTCGACGTCTCCGGCGGTGAGCCGGACGCTCTCTTCGCTACTCACACCCGAACCCTACTGGCGCTGTGGACGCTACCTGCGGCGTCGCAGGGCGCGTCCGACCACCACGGCGGAGGCGATCGCGAGCGCGGCGGCCGGCGCGACCCAGCGCAGCGTGCCGCCCGCTGCGGCGGCCTGAGGCGGCGGAACCGGCGCGTACCGCCCGCGCGGCGGCGCATGGTCGACCTCTTCCGCGCTCCGCCCGATCATCGTCCGCCGCGCGTGTGCCGCCTCTGCCGGGGGCTCGTCGCCCGCACCGAACCCCTCATCGGCGAGCGGATCCAACGCCGACGACGGCACATCCACATCGAACACGGACGCGGCGCCGTCGTCCTCGTCGTCTGCGTCGCCGGACATGCCGTCCGCCGACGCCGCAGCCGCATCGTCCGCCGTACCGCCGGCCTGCGCCGACTGGTCCGTCGCGTCCACCGCCTCCGCCGCGTCCCCCGCCTCCACCGCCTCCGCGCCGGAGTCACCCACGGACGAGCCGGGCAGGTCGCCCTGCGCATCCGTCGTGCCACCGGCACCGGCCCCGTGCTCCGCCGGCGCTCCGGTGGGGCCGGGCTCCGCGTCCCGCGTCGGGGTGTCGCCCTCGGGCGTGCCCGAGACGTCGGGCGCCTCGTCGCCACCGCCCACGTCCGGTCCCGCGGACACGAGGGAGGAGGTGAAACGGTCGAGGAGGCGCGTCGCCGCCTGCTGCGCCGTGGTGGGGGCGGCCTCCGCGAGGCGCCCGTCGGCGTGTGCCGTTCCGGTGAACGTGAGGGTCGTGCCGCCCTCGACCGGGGTGAGGCGGAGCGTCAGGGCGAGCTTGGCGGAGCCCGTACCGCGGGCCTCGGTTCCCTCGCCCTCGACCGCGAAGTCGCCGCCCTGCTCGGTGATCCGCAGGGCGCCGCGGTAGGTGATGGTGTGGCCGCCCACGCGGATCTTCAGCCGGCCGGCGAGCGGGCCCGCTGACGCGTCGGCGTCCTGTTGGAGCCCTGGCACGCAGCGCGCGACGCGTGCGGGGTCGGCCAGCGTCTGCCGGAGGGTCTCTGCCGGAACCGGAACGAACACCTCATGCTCCATGGGAACCGAGCCTACTCAGCCCGGGCCCGGACGGAGCCCTTCTGCGCCCTTCTGCGCCCTTCTGCGCGGAACCGGCACAGTTCACGGCGCTCACTCGGCGTACCGCGGGCGCAGCAGCGTCGACGGCGGCACACCCCGCGGCCGTTCGCGCTCCATGCCCACCACCCCGGGCCCCGGCGCGGGCGCCGGGGTGCCGCGCACCGCGAGGACCCCGAGGACGAACCCCCGGTCGGGCGGGCCCGGTGCGCGGTACGGGCGGGTCGCGAACCCGGCCGCGCGGATCGTGGACTCCACGGTCCAGTACGTACGCGACCCCTCCGCCGGCGGTCCGGCGTGCACCGCGAGCCGCCCGCCGTCCGCGAGGACACCCGCCGCGAGACCGTAGAACTCCTGTGAGTACAGCTTGGTGCTAGCCGTTTCGCCCGGATCGGGCAGGTCCGAGATCACCACGTCGTACGCGCTCTGCGCCGCCTCGGGCCCCCTCAGCCAGCGGAAGGCGTCCGCGTACACGACCTTGAGCCGCGGGTCCCGGTACACATGCCCGTTGAGCGCCGCCAGCGCCGGGTCCGTACGGGCCAGCCGCACCATGCCGGGATCGAGCTCGACGACGGTCACCGACCGCACTCCCGGGTGCCGGAGCACTTCGCGCGCCGCCAGCCCGTCGCCCCCGCCGAGGATCAGCACGCGTGTGTGCGGTCCCCGGCTCATCGCGGGGTTCACCAGCGCCCTGTGGTGCCGGCCCTCGCGGCCCCCGCTGACCTGCAGCCGGCCGTCCAGGAAGAGATCGACCGGACCGTGCTCCGCCCCGGTCAGCACGACTTCCTGGACCTCGGTCCGTACGGCGACCCGCACCGGCTCGCCGTACACCGCCCGGCGCGCGGCCGCCTCGAAGTCGGCCACCAGCGCGGTCGCGGTGGCCAGGACGGCCAGCACCGTCAGATTCGCCGCGAGCAGCCACCAGCGCTCCCGCGCCGACAGATCCCGCCGGAACAGCCACAGCACGAGAGCCCCGCCCGCCACCGCGTTCACCGCGCCGGTGAGCAGTGCGCCCGTGAGCTGGCCGAGCCACGGCAGCAGCAGGAAGGGAAAGGCGAGCCCGCCGACGAGCGCGCCCACGTAGTCCGCCGCGAACAGGTCCGCGACCGTGCCCGCGGCATCCTCGTCGGCCCGGCCACCGCGCCGGGACGCCCGCTGGATCAGCGTCATCAGCAAGGGGATCTCCGCGCCGATCAGTACGCCGATGGCGAGCGAGAACGCCACCAGCGCGTACCGCGCCTCGCCGAGCCAGGCGAACGCCGCGTACAGCACGAGCGCCGAACAGCCGCCGATCAGCGCGAGTGCCGCCTCCACCAGACCGAAGCCGACGGCCGCGTGGCAGCGCATCCGCTTGGCGAGCAGGGAGCCGAGACCCATCGCGAAGACCATGACGGAGAGCACCACGGAGGCCTGGGTGACCGAGTCACCGATCAAGTACGAGGCGAGGGCCACGAGTTCGAGCTCGTACACCAGTCCGCAGGCGGCGCAGACGAAGACCACGAGGAGGACGAGGAACCGGCCCGCCCCCGGACGGACGGGCAGCCGCACCCCGCCCTGGACCGGTTTTGTCACTGGCGGGTCGATCATGTCGTAACGCTACGTCACGCATCCGTCGCATCATGTCACCCACATGGGTGCAACTGCCGCAAAATGCCGCAGAGATGCATGGACTCAGCGCGCAGCGGGCATTCGTGCGCCGACGCGTGTACGGGTCACGACGAGCTGGCCCTCCTGCGGGTACGCGTGCCAAGTCCGCCACCGCACCTGGCCTTCGAGCCGCTGCGCCACCATCGCCGTGAACGCGTGCGGCGAGCCGGGAAACGTACCGGCGAGCCCGTTCGGATGGTCCGCGACCAGCGCGAGGAGCTCCTGCGCGCGCCCCGCGAACGAGCCCTTCGACAGCGTCTCGACACGCGCCGCGAACTCGTAGTCCCACTCCCCGAGGCGCTTGGCGACCCCCAGCGGCAGCGGAGTGCTGCTGCCCGGCATGCAGGCGACGGTCTCGGAGCAGGTGCCGCGATCCTCCTCGAGCAGCACCTGATGCGAGGCGCCCAGAAGTCTCAACTGCAGCTTTGCGCCCGCCAGTTCGAGGTCGAGCGCGGCAAGGGCGGGCAGCGGCTCCCGACCCAGCGCCCAGGCCAGATCGGCCGCGCGGGTATCGGTGTAGGAGGTCTTCAGGGTCGTGAGCATGGGTCGGCTCCGCAAAGCACGTGTAACGGGATTGACAGGGCGATCCGGGGCGCCTCGGAGGATGCACAGAGGAGATGGGGATGGATCGCCTGCTCGGGTCCGCAGGAGGCCCGAGGGCTGGATGTTCTCAACAGCGAGGGAATCATGAAGTGCGCGGCACTCACAGCGCTTTTACCCAAGTTGACGTGGTTTCCATCCCCTCGGGGGCCTGACGGTTCAACTGTTCAACAGAAACCCATCGAGACGGTGCACAACCACGCCTGATACGTGCATCGCGCGTCAACAGAAAGGCGCCCGACGGGAGTTCGTCCCATCGGGCGCCTTCGGTCAGGCGGACCGGCTGCCCCGTGTCAGCCGCCTCCGCCACTGCCTCAGCTGCCGCCGCCCCCGCCGCAGCCGCCCCCGCCACCGCCACCGCCACCACAGCTGCTGCTGCCACCGCACGACGACGAACCGCCGCAGCCACCCCCACCGTCGCCGCCGCCCCCGGCCCACCAGCTGCTCCCGCCGCTCCCGCTGCTCCGCCCCGACCTCCGCCGGCGCGCGCTCCTGACCGAGGCGGCGTTCGCCAGCACGACGACCGTGATCAGCACGAGCACGATGAGAATGAATTCCATCGACCTCACCTTTCCTTCGTCCCCCGAAGCGAGGCTGCTTCTGGTGTGCCTGGGGGATGCCCCCGGCCCGGGCGGCCCAAAGCAGACTTGAGCTAGTCCAGAGGTTGCGCGCAGGATGGCCGCCATGACCTCCAGCGCGCGCCCCCTCCTCAACCGCCGCCTCGCCGCATTCGGGACGACGATCTTCGCGGAGATGTCCGCGCTGGCCGTGCGGACGGGCTCGATCAACCTCGGGCAGGGCTTCCCGGACACCGACGGACCGGAGGAGGTGCGGGAGGCGGCGGTGCGCGCGCTGCGCGACGGCCGCGGCAACCAGTACCCGCCCGGCCCCGGTGTCCCCGAGCTGCGCACCGCGATCGCCGGTCACCAGCAGGAGCGGTACGGCCTCGGCCACGACCCCGACACCGAGGTGCTGGTCACGGCCGGCGCGACCGAGGCGATCGCGGCCGCGCTGCTCGCCTTCGTCGAGCCCGGCGACGAGGTGATCGCGCTGGAGCCGTACTACGACTCGTACGCCGCCTGTATCGCGATGGCGGGCGGAACGCGCGTACCGGTGACGCTCCGCCCCCGGGACGGGGCGTACCACCTGGACCTGGACGAGCTGCGGGACGCCGTCACCGACCGCACGCGCCTCATTCTGCTCAACACCCCGCACAACCCGACCGGGACCGTCCTCACCCACGAGGAGCTGGCGGCCGTCGCGGCGCTCGCCGTCGAACGCGATCTGCTGGTCGTCACCGACGAGGTGTACGAGCACCTGGTCTTCGACGGCGCGCACACGCCGATCGCGTCCTTCCCCGGGATGCGCGAGCGCACGGTCACCATCGGCTCGGCCGGCAAGACGTTCTCGTTCACCGGCTGGAAGGTCGGCTGGGTGACGGCGTCCGCCCCGCTGGTGACCGCCGTGCGCTCGGCCAAGCAGTTCCTCACGTATGTGTCGTCGGGACCCTTCCAGTACGCGGTCGCCGAGGCGCTCGCGCTGCCGCAGACGTACTTCGACGGGCTCCGGGACGATCTGCGCGCCAAGCGGGATCTGCTGGGCTCGGGGCTCGCAGCGGCCGGATTCGAGGTCTACCGGCCGGCCGGGACGTACTTCGTCACCACCGACATCCGCCCGCTCGGCGAGGACGACGGCTTCGCGTTCTGCCGCGCCCTGCCGGAGCGCTGCGGGGTCGTCGCGATCCCGAACGCCGTCTTCTACGACCACCGCGAACAGGGCGCGCCCTTCGTGCGGTTCGCCTTCTGCAAGCAGGTGGAGGTGCTGGAGGAGGCGGTCTCCCGGCTGAAGGGTCTGGCGGCGGGCTGAAGGCCCCGGACCGGGGCCGAGGACCGGGACTGCGGACCGGGACTGCGGACCGGGACCGAGGACCGGGACCGCGGGCCGGGACTGCGGACCGGGAGCGCCTTGTGGATCGGCCCGGCACGATCCGCACCGGCACCCCGTAGCGGCTGACCAGGCCGCTGTCACGGCGACACGCGTGCACGCGGCGGCCCGCGCGCGCATTCCACCCGGGCGGCTGCCCAGAGCTCGCGCCGCGTACGTGCGCCGACGATGGTCGGGTTGACCGATCACGCGCGCGCACGGAGGTGCCCCCTGTCCGCCGAGACCTGCGACAAGACAGCACCGCCCGTCGACACCTCCCGGTCCGTTCCGCCGCTGCGTGCCGCCCTGCTCCGGGCCGCCCCCGCGCTCGGGCTGTTCGCGGCGGCCCGGCTCACCGGGATGGTGCTGCTGGCGCTGTGGGCCTGGCACATCGGCCAGTCCCCCAGGGCACTGCTCGCCACCTCCTGGGACTCCGACTGGTACGCCCGTATCGCCGCGCACGGCTATGGGCGGACGCTGTACTGGCCGGACGGCGCCGTCCAGTCCGACCTGGCGTTCTTCCCGCTCTACCCGGGTCTCGTCCGGGCCGTGACGGCGGTCGTCCCGGTGGCGGGGGGCACGGCGGGTCTGGTGCTGTCGTGGATCGCCGCGGGGGCCGCGGCGTGGGGCATCTACGCGGTCGTCGAGCGGCTGCACGGCCGGACCGTCGCGACCCTCGTCGTGCTGCTGTGGGGGCTGCTGCCGCACTCGATCGTGCTGTCCATGGCGTACACCGAGCCGCTGTTGACGGCGTTCGCCGCGTGGTCGCTGTACGCGCTGCTGACGGGCCGCTGGATGTGGGCCGCCACGCTGGCGGCGCTCGCCGGACTGACCCGGCCCAACGGCATCGCGGTCGCGGCGGCGGTGTGCGTCATGGCGGGGCGGCAGCTGTGGCGGCGGCGCGGCACGGCGGCCGCCGGCCGGGGCAGGATCTGGGCGGCTGCCGTGCTGGCGCCCGCCGGGTGGCTCGGCTATCTGCTGTGGGTGGGGGTGCGCAAGGGCGATCCGCTCGGCGGGTACTTCGCGGTGCAGAGCGGCTGGACGTCGCGGTTCGACCTGGGGCGCGGCTCGCTGGAGGTGGTGCGCAGCATCGTGACCGAGCCCGCCTACTTCGGCTTCCCGATGGCACTGGTGATCACCGGCGCGGGGGTACTGCTCTTCGCCCTGTTCACGCTGGACCGGCCGCCGCCTGCGCTGTTCGTGTACACCGCGGTACTGGTGGTGATCACGGTCGGTGGATCCGGCTTCTTCGAGTCCAAACCGCGTTTCCTGCTGCCGGCGTTCCCGCTGCTGCTGCCGCTGGCGTCCGCACTGACGAAAGCCCGGCCCAGGGCGGCGATCACCGTGATCGTCGCCCTGGCCGGGCTGTCGTTCAGCTACGGGGCGTACGTCCTGACGCTCGCCCCGATGGCGCTGTGAGTCCTGCTGCGGGCTTAGCGGCCCGCTCAGGCCTCGTCGGCGGGCTTCTCGTCCGCCGGCTTCTCCTCGGCCGTGGCCAGGCCGAGCTGCTCCGCCAGCCACTTGTCGAACTCGATCGCCGCGCGCACCCAGCTGACCGTCGAGGACACGAAGTGCTCCAGGCTGACGCCGGTGCCGATCAGCATCTGGGCCTCGCCGATGAGACGGACCGAGGCGGGCTGGCCCTCCTCCTCGTGGGTGTGCGTGTAGACCTTCGGCCACAGCGTGCGGCGGTTCCAGTCGTCGATCGCGTCGAGGATCTTCGCCCGGTCCTCGAGCGCGTGGGGACGGTCGTAGAACGTCCGCACCGAGAAGACCTGCTGCTCCTCCTCGCCGCGGAACATGAAGTACGTACGGAACTCCTCCCACGGCGCCGCGAGGTCACCCTCGTCGTCGACGACGTACTTCAGTTCCATCTGGTCGAGAAGCTGCTTGACCAGGTCCTGGTCGGGGATGACCGGGCCCGCCGGTCCTGCGGCCTGAGGCTGGGGCTGGCCCCCGAAATTCGGAATCGAGGACGGGTCGATGCTCACCGGGTGTTTCCCTTCGTACGGATACGGCCATCCTCCCCCATCCCGGGCGGGGGCTGGCAACCCCCGCCGGGCCTTCGGCACGACGTGTCCGGATCTCTGCGCCGGGCCGGGGCGCGGGACGGAGCCCCGCGCCCCGGGGCGTCACTGCGCGGGGCCCACGATCAGGCCGTTCTCGAAGCGGTCCACACGGACCGTGTCGCCGTCCTCGATCTCTCCCGAGAGGATTTCCCTGGCGAGCCGGTCGCCGATCGCGGTCTGGACGAGACGGCGCAGGGGCCGCGCGCCGTAGGCCGGGTCGTTGCCCTCCTCGGCCAGCCACTCCAGTGCCTCCGGGGTGACGTCCAGGGTCAGCCGGCGCTCGGCGAGCCGCTTCGCGAGGCGCCCGATCTGCAGCTCGGCGATATGCACCAGCTCGTCCTTCGACAGGGCCGAGAAGACGACGATGTCGTCCAGTCGGTTGAGGAACTCGGGCTTGAACGAGACCCGCACGACCTCCAGGACCTGCTGCTTCTTCTCCTCCTCGCTCGTCAGCGGCTCGACCAGGAACTGGCTGCCGAGGTTGGAGGTCAGGATCAGGATGGTGTTGCGGAAGTCCACCGTCCGGCCCTGGCCGTCGGTCAGCCGGCCGTCGTCGAGGACCTGCAGCAGGATGTCGAAGGCCTCGGGGTGCGCCTTCTCCACCTCGTCGAGCAGCACCACGCTGTACGGCCGGCGCCGCACCGCCTCGGTGAGCTGGCCGCCCTCCTCGTAGCCGACGTAACCGGGAGGCGCGCCGACCAGGCGGGCGACGCTGTGCTTCTCGCCGTACTCGCTCATGTCGATGCGGACCATCGCCCGCTCGTCGTCGAAGAGGAAGTCCGCGAGGGCCTTCGCCAGTTCGGTCTTGCCGACACCGGTCGGGCCGAGGAAGAGGAAGGAGCCCGTCGGGCGGTCGGTGTCGGCGATACCGGCCCGCGAGCGGCGCACCGCGTCCGACACGGCCCGTACCGCCTCGGTCTGGCCGATGAGCCGCTTGCCGAGCTCGGACTCCATGCGGAGCAGCTTCTGGGTCTCGCCCTCCAGCAGCCGGCCGGCGGGGATCCCGGTCCAGGAGGCGACCACGTCCGCGATGTCGTCCGGGCCGACCTCCTCCTTGACCATGGTGTCCTTCGCGGCCTCCTGCCGGGCCTCGGCCTCGCTGGCCGCCTCCAGCTCCCGCTCCAGCGTGGGGATCTCCCCGTACAGCAGCTTGGACGCGGTGTCGAAGTCACCGTCGCGCTGGGCACGTTCGGCCTGGCCGCGCAGCTCGTCGAGCCTCTCCTTCAGCTCACCGACACGGTTGAGGGACTCCTTCTCCTTCTCCCAGCGTGCGGTGAGCCCGCGCAGCTCCTCCTCCTTGTCGGCGAGGTCGCGGCGCAGCTTCTCCAGGCGCTGCTTGCTCGCCTCGTCGGTCTCCTTGGAGAGCGCGAGCTCCTCCATCCGGAGGCGGTCGACGGAGCGCTGCAGCTCGTCGATCTCGACCGGCGAGGAGTCGATCTCCATACGGAGCCGGGACGCGGACTCGTCGACGAGGTCGATGGCCTTGTCGGGCAGGAAGCGGGAGGTGATGTACCGGTCGGACAGGGTCGCGGCGGCGACCAGGGCGCTGTCCGCGATCTGCACCTTGTGGTGGGCCTCGTAACGGCCCTTGAGCCCGCGCAGGATCGCGATCGTGTCCTCGACCGTCGGTTCGGCGACCAGCACCTGCTGGAAGCGCCGCTCCAGCGCCGCGTCCTTCTCGATCCGCTCGCGGTACTCGTCGAGCGTCGTGGCGCCGACCATGCGCAGCTCCCCGCGCGCGAGCATCGGCTTCAGCATGTTGCCCGCGTCCATCGCGGAGTCGCCGCCGGCGCCCGCGCCGACGACGGTGTGCAGCTCGTCGATGAACGTGATGATCTGGCCCTCGCTCTCCTTGATCTCGGAGAGGACGGTCTTCAGGCGCTCCTCGAACTCGCCCCGGTACTTCGCACCCGCAACCATCGCGCCCAGGTCGAGGGAGACCAGTCGCTTGTTCCGCAGCGATTCGGGGACGTCGCCCTTCACGATCCGCTGGGCGAGGCCCTCGACGACGGCGGTCTTGCCCACGCCGGGCTCACCGATCAGCACGGGGTTGTTCTTGGTGCGGCGCGACAGGACCTGGACGACGCGGCGGATCTCGTGGTCACGGCCGATGACGGGGTCGAGCTTTCCGTCCCTCGCCGCTGCCGTGAGGTCGGTGCCGAACTTCTCCAGGGCCTTGTACTGCCCCTCGGGGTCGGGTGTGGTCACCCGGCGCCCTCCTCTTGCCTTCTCGAACGCTTCCTGAAGCTTCTCCGCGGTGGCGCCCTGCCGGGACAGCACCTCGCCCGCCCGCCCGCCCTTGGCGGCGACACCGATGAGCAGATGCTCGGTGGAGAGGTAGTCGTCGCCGAGCTCCTTGGCGCGCTGCGCGGCATCGGCGATGACGGCGAGCAGCTCGCGGTTGGGCTGCGGCGGGGCGACGGTGGACCCGGTCACGCTGGGCTGGTCGGCGAGCACCCGCTCCGCCCCGGACCGTACCGCGGCCTGGTCCGCGTCGGTCGCGGCCAGCAGATCGGTGATGTTCTCGTTGTCCTGGCCCGCGAGCAGTGCCAGCAGCAGATGCGCGGGGGTCAGGTCTGGGTGCCCCTCGGACACGGCCCGGGTGGTGGCGGCGTTGAGCGCGTCCCGGCTCCTGTTGGTCAGCTCTGCGTCCACGTGCGGTCTCTCCTCCTCCGAATCGCCTTTGACTCACACAACGTACATAAAGTTGAGCCTATTCCACTCAAGGCACTGTCAGGGTAGTACGCCGAAGCCGCCCGCAGGTAGGTTCCGGGCATGGCCATCGACCCGCGACACCCCGACACGTCCTATCTCAGCTTCTGGCGCGAGTACCACATGTGCACGCTCACGACCCCGCGTCCCGACGGCAGCCCGCACGTCGTCGCGGTGGGCGTCACCTACGACCCGGAGGGCGGCGAGAAGGGCATCGCCCGCGTGATCACCAACAAGCACAGCCACAAGGTCGCGAACGTGCTGGCCGCGGGCTCGGAGGGGGCACGGGTCGCCGTCTGCCAGGTGGACAAGGGTCGCTGGGCGACCCTGGAGGGCCGCGCCACGGTCCGTACGGAGCCGGAGGTGGTCGCGGACGCCGTCGCCCGCTACGCGGAGCGCTACGGACGCACCCCGGCCCCCAACCCGGACCGGGTGGTCATCGAGATCGCGCTCACCCGCGCGATGGGCCGGGCCTGACCGGGGGCGTCGGCCCCGGAGAAGGGGGCGTCGGCCCCGGAGAAAGAGCAAAGCACAGCGGCGCCATCGTGTTTCAGGTCCACGATGGCGCCGCTGTGTGGGGGAAGCGCCTGAGCGATCTTGAACGACGGGGGAACCGCTCAGGCACTGCGGGGGGTGGCGGTGGTGGTCTCTGGCTCGACCAGCTGATGGTCACGCTGATCGAGGTTGACGAAGATCATTCCGTACCTGATGGCACAGCGAACGGGTCGTGGGGCTCCCCGGGGCCGGCGAAGGCACCGGTAGGCGCGGACGTCCTCGTCGTCCTCGCGGGCGACGACGATCGGCTCCCCGAAGAGAGTGACCATCAACGAATCACCACGGTGGGGGATGGCCGTGACGAGATCGATGAAGTGCCACCCGGATCGGTACGCGGTCGCCATCTCACGCCGGAAGACACGGTCGTCCGGGGGAACGCTCATGCGTCGGTACCAGCCGGAGCGATGTCCCATGAAGGCTCACCTGGAGCCGCGATCACCTTGAGCGCCGGTGCAGTGTCCCACGAGGGCTCCTCGCTGCCGCCCAGAGCACCGAGAGCACCGAGAGCAGCCGCAACGGCTATAGCGCTAAGTGCGCGAACCATCCTGGTCATGACCGATCTCCACCTCTTTTGGTCCTTACCTCCTCCCCCGCGCCTAAGACGATGGCTCACTCAGAACGCTTCCACCAGCGGAGGCAGGCATCATGTTCCTGTAATTCAGGACCCTGAGGGGGGTGCAAATGATGTCAAAGAGGGGCGATCACCGACATCAGCATGGTCCGGATGAGCTCTGCCCGGCCGGCAAGGACCTCTACGCGGCCGCTCTGCGCACGGGACGGACGACCCGGTCCGAGATCGGGGCCGCTCCCTGCCTCGTCGATCTCGCACTGTTGCACCCGGATCCGGACGATCCGGAACTGCTGCGGCCGGTCGCTCCGTCCATCGCGCTCAATCAGCTGATACACCCAATAGAGCGGGAGATCCAGCAGCGGCGGCAGCGCACTATTGCGCTGGCCGACACGTTTGAGCCATTCATGGCCATCACCGCCCAGGATCCGCCCTCGACCAGCGCGATCACCGTTCTGGAGGGCCTCGAACTCATCAACGCGACGCTCGACCGCGTGACGTCCGAGTGCACCGAGGAGATGCTCACGGTGCAGCCGGGCAGCGGTCGCCGACCGCACATCCTGCAGGAGGCCCTCCGCCGCGTCGAGCCCCTGCTCGACCGTGGCATCCGGATGCGCACCCTGTACCAGCACACGGCCCGCCACCACTCCTCGACGCTGGCCTACGTGGAACGGATCTCCCCGTTCGGCCTCGAGGTGCGCACCCTCGAGGAGATCATCGACCGGCTGATCATCGTTGACCGGAAAGTTGCCTTCGTACCCGCGCGCAGCGACCGCCGTGTCGCCCTCGAACTACGGCACGAAGGCCTCGTCCAGTACCTCGTCGGCGTCTTCGACCAGTTCTGGTTGCACGGCATACCGTGGGAGGAGGAAGTCGTCGCGTACGCCCCCGTCCCCGACGGCATCAGCGGCGTCCAGCGCTCCATCGCCAAACTGCTCATCGAAGGCCATGTCGACGAGGCGATCGCGCGCCGCCTCGGCATGAACGTCCGCACCTGCCGCGCCCACATAGCCAAGCTCGCCTCCGCCCTCGGCAGTGGTTCGCGTGCGCAACTCGGCTATCTCATCGCCCAGTCCGGGATCCTGGAGCAGGACCACTCCGGAATCCTGGAGCAGCAGGACCACTGACCATGTATCAGCCCACCGCCGCCCCGGAGCCGATGGGGCGGCCGGGCCGGCCCGGACCGGCGGCAGAGCTCCTCCCCTGACCTGCGCCATCGGTGCTGACAGCGGGCCCACCGGCATGCGATCATCACGCCCGGCGCTCCCCCCACGCCCCTGGCGCCGCCCCCACGCTCCCACCGGACCGAGAGCGACCTCCCGATACTCATGCATCAGCGTCTCCGCGCTGCCTGCGCGACGGCTGCCGCCGCCATCGGCGCAGCCTCCGCCGCACTTGCCCTGCCGGCCACCGCCCACGCCGCCACCGTCACCTGCGCGGACGGCGTGTGGAAGGCCTCGTACTACGCCAACACCACCCTCACCGGCACGCCCAGGCGGACCGTGTGCGACACGTCCATCAACGAGAAGTACGGCACCGGCGCCCCCGCCGGCACCACCCTGCCCAAGGACAACTTCTCCGTCCGCTGGACCACCGCCCGCGACTTCGGCTCGGGCGGACCGTTCACCCTCACCGCCGCGGCGCAGGACGGCGTACGGGTCTACGTCGACGGCGTCCGCAGGATCGACGCCTGGAAGAACGTCAGCACCACGCAGACGAGGACCCTCAACCTCACCATGCCCAAGGGCCGCCACACCCTCCAGGTCGACTTCGCCGCCTGGACCGGCGCGGCCAACATCGGCTTCGCGTACAACCCGGTCACCACCGCCGCGGCCGACAAGGTCAAGCCGCTCGCCCCGACGGGCGGGAATACCGCGTACTCGGCCACGACGTACCGGCCGACCGTCACCTGGACCCGCAACCGCGAGATGGACATCGCCGGATACCGGGTCAAGCGCTGCACGGAGCCGTGCAGCTGGCAGACCGTCAGCGGTCCCGCCCTGCTGACCGGCACCTCGTTCACGGACGTGCCGCTGGCGAACGGACGGCTGTACTCCTACGCCGTCGCGGCCGTCGACAAGGCGGGCAACGAATCGCCCCTGGGCGGCGCCAAGTACGCCGTCACCACCGATCTGCCCGACCCCGCCGTACCGGAGGGGCTGGCGGCCACGGACACCGCCAAGGGCATCACCCTCGGCTGGGCGGCATCCGACCGCGCCACCTCCTACCGCGTCTACCGGGGCACCGACGTGTCCTTCCTGCAGGCGGTCGGCACCAGCCCGACGCCCACCTTCACGGACACCGCGGTCAAGGACAACACCGTCTACCACTACGCGGTCCAGGCCCTCGACGGATACGGCAACGAGTCCGTCCGCAGCGCCACCCAGGAGATCCGGCGCGGGGACCACCGGGTGCCCTCCGCCCCCACCCTTACGGCTCAGCCCTACGGCTCCTGGGACGGCGTACAGCTGCGCTGGACCGTGCCCGCCGGGGACAGCGGAAGGGACATCCGCGTCTACCGCTCCACCGGGTCGCCCGTCCCGGCCGGCGCCACCCCGATCACCACCTGCCGGGTGGATCATCTGACCAGGTCCTGCGTCGACGAGGGCGACCTGGAGCGCGGCACGACCTACCACTACGTCATCACCCAGGTGAACGTCGACGGCGTGGAGTCGCCCCGGTCCAACCAGGTCACCTTCACCCGGCCCGGCGACTCCGACCCACCGGCCGCCGTCACCGGCCTGACCGCCGCCCTCACCGACGGCGGCGCCATCAAGGTCGACTGGAACGACAGCCTTGAGCCGGACCTCCTGCGCTACGAGCTGCGCCGCGCCCGCGTCCACGAGGACGAGGACGGCACGGTCCTGGAGGTCGTGACGACCGAGTACCTCGGCGCCGGCACCTCGGAGTTCCTCTACCAGCCCGTACCGGACGGCGAGACCTGGGCGTTCTTCGTCGTGGCCGTCGACACGTACGGCAACGCACTGCCCTGGCAGACCGTCCCCGGCGGCTATGTCACCGCCACCGAGCCCGGGGAGCCGGCGCCGGAGGAGTGAGCCGTACGGCACACAGCACAACGGCCCTCCCCGCGGTCGCGGGGAGGGCCGTTGTCCGACTGGCCTGCTACTGGTCCCGCTTCGGCCGCCACACCACCAGCGCGCTCGTCTGCTGCACATCCTGGTACGGCACCAGATCGCGCCGGTACGACGCGTGCACCTGCGCCTCACGCTGCTGCATCGCCGCCGCCGCGCTCTCCACCGCCGCCGAGAGCTCCGCGACGCGCTGCTGGAGCGCCGCGACCTGGTTCTCCAGCTCGATGATGCGCTTGATACCCGCCAGGTTGATGCCCTCGTCCTGCGACAGCGCCTGCACCTGCCGGAGCAGTTCGATGTCACGGGCCGAGTAGCGCCGGCCGCGGCCGGCGGTGCGGTCCGGGGAGACAAGACCGAGGCGGTCGTACTGCCGCAGGGTCTGCGGGTGCAGACCGGACAGCTGAGCCGCGACCGAGATGACGTACACCGGCGTCTCGTCGGTCAGTTCATAGGCCCTGCTACCGAATCCGGGCTGTCGACGTCGACCGTCCATCGCGTCATGCTCCCTTCGCAGCCTGGAACAGTTCTGCCCGCGGATCCTCGCCCTCAGTCACCTTGCGGTAGGCCTCCAGCGCCTCACGGGCCTCGTCTCCGAGCTCCTTCGGCACCGCCACCTCCACGGTGATGAGCAGATCGCCGCGGGTGCCGTCCTTGCGGACCGCACCCTTGCCACGGGCCCGCATCGTACGGCCGTTCGGCGTACCGGCGGGCAGTTTCAGCGTGACCGGAGGGCCGCCGAGCGTCGGGACCTTCACCTCGCCGCCGAGCGCCGCCTCCGCGAAGGAGACCGGCACGGTCACGGTGAGGTTGTCGTCCCTGCGGCCGAAGACCGGGTGGGAGTCGACATGGACCACGACGTAGAGATCGCCGGCCGGTCCGCCGCGCTCGCCCGGGGCGCCCTTGCCGCGCAGCCGGATCCGCTGGCCGTCACTCACCCCCGCGGGGATGCGGACCTGCATGGTCCGGGACGACTTGGCACGGCCGCTGCCGTGGCAGACCTCGCAGGGGTCCTGGGCGATGAGCCCGCGGCCCTTGCAGTCCACGCACGGGTCGGTCAGCGAGAACGAGCCGCTGCCGCCGCGCGAGACCTGGCCGGTGCCGACACAGGTCGGGCACACGCGCGGTGTGCCGTTCTTGTCGCCGGTGCCCGAACAGGCCTTGCAGGGCTGCTGACTGGACATCCGGAGCGGGACCGTGGCCCCGTCGACGGCCTCGGTGAAGCTGAGCGTCACCTCGGACTCGATGTCCTGGCCACGGCGCGGCTGCGTACGCGTACCGGTACCGGCACCGCGGTTGAACAGCCCGCCGAAGACATCCCCGAGTCCGCCGCCGAAGCCGCCGGCACCTCCGGCACCGCCCCCTCCGCCCTGGGTGCCCCCGAAGAGGTCACCCAGGTCGAAGTTGAAGCTGCCGCCGGCGCCGGGCCCGGCCCGGAAGCCACCGTTGCCGAAGAGGGACCGCGCCTCGTCGTACTCCTTGCGCCGCTTGGGGTCGCCGAGCACGTCGTTGGCCTCGGAGATCTCCTTGAAGCGCTCCTCGGCCTTGGCGTCGCCCTTGTTGGCGTCCGGGTGGTTCTCGCGGGCGAGCTTCCGGTACGCCTTCTTGATCTCCGCGTCGGTGGCGTCCTTGGGGACGCCGAGGACCTTGTAGTAGTCCTTCTCGACGAAGTCCTTCGTGCTCATCGACGTCCCTCCTTCCGGTACGTCACTGCGTCGGTCACTGCGTCAGCCCTCGTCCGGGCCACCGCTCTCCTCGTCCGGTGCCTGCTCCGCCTGGTCCTTCGGCTGGGCCCCGGGCTGGGGCTCGGCCACCGCGACGCGGGCGGGGCGGATGGTCCGCTCGCCGATCCGGTACCCCGGCTGCAGGATCGCGACGCAGGTCGTCTCGGTGACGTCCGGCGCGTACGAGTGCATCAGGGCTTCGTGGATCGTCGGGTCGAAGGGCTCGCCCTCCTTGCCGAACTGCTGCAGGCCCATCTTGGCGGCGACCGTCTCCAGCGATTCGGCCACCGACTTGAAGCCGCCCACCAGTTCGCCGTGCTCCCGGGCGCGGCCGATGTCGTCGAGGACGGGCAGGAGCTCGGTCAGGAGCTGCGCGACGGCGATCTCCTTGACCGTGATCCGGTCCCGCTCCACGCGGCGACGGTAGTTCTGGTACTCGGCCTGGAGCCGCTGGAGGTCCATCGTGCGCTCGTTGAGCGCGGTACGGACCTGGTCCAGCTGGGCCGTCAGGCCTGCCTGAGCTGCGGTCTGTGCTGCGTCCCCGGCCGGGGCCGCCCCCTCCTCGACGGAGGGGGAGGCGGCCTGCGCCGCTTCGTCGGGAGTGGCGCCGGAGGGGACGTCGGGCTTCTCCTCGAAGCCCGGGGTCTCCTCCGTCATCAGGCAGCGCCGCCCTTCGGCTTCTCGTCGTCGACGATCTCGGCGTCGACGACATCGTCCTCGGCCTGCGCGCCGGCACCGGCGCCCGGTGCGTCACCGCCGCCCGCGGCCTGCTGGGCCTGCGCGTCGGCGTACATGGCCTGGCCGAGCTTCTGGGAGACGGCCGCGACCTTCTCGGTGGCGGTACGGATCTCCGCGGTGTCCTCGCCCTTCAGCTTCTCCTTGAGCTCGGTCACCGCCGTCTCGACCTCGGTCTTGACGTCGCCCGGGACCTTGTCCTCGTTGTCCTTGAGGAACTTCTCGGTCTGGTAGACGAGCTGCTCGGCCTGGTTGCGGGTCTCGGCGGCCTCGCGGCGGCGGTGGTCCTCCTCCGCATACTGCTCGGCCTCCTGGCGCATCCGGTCGACCTCGTCCTTGGCGAGCGAAGAGCCGCCGGTGACGGTCATCTTCTGCTCCTTGCCCGTGCCCAGGTCCTTCGCGGTCACGTGCATGATGCCGTTGGCGTCGATGTCGAAGGAGACCTCGATCTGCGGGACGCCGCGCGGGGCCGGCGGAAGGCCGGTCAGCTCGAACATGCCGAGCTTCTTGTTGTACGCCGCGATCTCGCGCTCGCCCTGGTAGACCTGGATCTGCACGGACGGCTGGTTGTCCTCGGCCGTCGTGAAGATCTCGGACCGCTTGGTCGGGATCGTGGTGTTGCGCTCGATGAGCTTGGTCATGATGCCGCCCTTGGTCTCGATACCGAGGGACAGCGGGGTCACGTCGAGGAGCAGGACGTCCTTGACCTCACCCTTGAGGACACCGGCCTGGAGGGTGGCGCCGATGGCGACGACCTCGTCCGGGTTCACACCCTTGTTGGCCTCCTTGCCGCCGGTCAGCTCCTTGACGAGCTCGGCGACGGCCGGCATACGGGTCGAACCACCGACGAGAACGACGTGGTCGATCTCGGAGAGCTGGATGCCCGCGTCCTTGATGACGTTGTGGAACGGCGTCTTGCAGCGCTCCAGCAGGTCGGCGGTCAGCTGCTGGAACTGGGCGCGCGTGAGCTTCTCGTCCAGGTGCAGCGGGCCCTCGGCGGACGCCGTGATGTAGGGCAGGTTGATCGTCGTCTCGGTCGAGGACGACAGCTCGATCTTCGCCTTCTCCGCAGCCTCGCGGAGACGCTGGAGAGCCATCTTGTCCTTGGACAGGTCGACCCCGTGACCGTTGGCGAACTGCTTCACCAGGTAGTCGACGACGCGCTGGTCCCAGTCGTCACCACCGAGGTGGTTGTCACCGTTGGTGGCCTTCACCTCGACGACACCGTCGCCGATCTCCAGCAGCGAGACGTCGAAGGTACCGCCACCGAGGTCGAAGACGAGGATGGTCTGGTCGTCCTTGTCGAGGCCGTAGGCCAGGGCGGCGGCCGTCGGCTCGTTGACGATGCGCAGGACGTTGAGGCCCGCGATCTCGCCGGCCTCCTTGGTGGCCTGACGCTCGGAGTCGTTGAAGTACGCCGGGACGGTGATGACCGCGTCCGTGACCTTCTCGCCCAGGTACGACTCGGCGTCCCGCTTCAGCTTCTGCAGGATGAACGCGGAGATCTGCTGCGGGTTGAAGTTCTTCCCGTCCAGCTCGATCTTCCAGTCCGTACCCATGTGACGCTTCACGGACCGGATGGTCCGGTCCACGTTGGTGACCGCCTGACGCTTCGCGACCTCTCCGACGAGCACCTCACCGTTCTTGGCGAAGGCGACGACGGACGGCGTGGTCCTGGCGCCCTCGGCGTTGGTGATGACGGTGGGCTCACCGCCCTCCAGAACGCTGACGACGGAGTTAGTCGTGCCCAGGTCGATGCCGACCGCACGTGCCATTTCGATTCCTCCAGTGGGCTGGACTTGAGTACTGCACTTCCCGGGGACCGTGACATCGGCGACTTCGCCGCGGGCCACCCGGATCCCAGCCGGAAAAACATTGCGGCTGAGGCGCCCCCACCCGGTCTTCCGGGGATAAACCTGAGCGGGACACGCTCAAGGATGCATCACGGATCCCATCGAGTCAACAGACCTGAGTCGAGGCGACTCAACTATGGTGCGCCGCCCAAGAGACACCTGTCCGGCGCGGCCTGCGCTCTCCTCCGCCCCCACCATGCCATCGTTCTACAAAGCATGCGAAAAGTTCACAGACGCGGCATACATCAACAGAGAACGTCAGAGAACGACAGAACGGTCAGGTGAGAGCCGTGCACGCCGTGCAGCCCAAGCGCCTTCTCGATCTGACCCTCGGCACCGCCCTGCTGATGCTCGCCGCGCCCCTGCTGGCCGCGGCGGCCTGCTCGACGGCACTGAAGCGCCGGCCCGGCGGCGTATTCGTACGGGAACTCAAGACCGGACAGCACGGCTACCCGTTCACGGTCCGCTCACTGCGCACCCGTCGCCTCCGGCTGGATCTGCTGTCCCGGCTGCCCCATGTCGTACGGGGCGAGATGTCCCTGGTCGGCCCGGCGGCACTGGCGCCCGACGACCCTCGCGCGGCACGGCCCTGGCGGCAGACCGTCAAACCGGGGCTGACCGGCCCCGCACAGCTCCGCCGGCATTCCACGCTCCCGTGGGACGAGTCCGAACTGCTCGATCAGCACTATGTGGAGCACTATTGGATCGGGCTGGATCTGGCCGTTCTCCTGCGTACGATTCCAGCCCTGCGACCGGCTCGCACTCAGGGTGACCTGAGCGACGCAGATCACCGCTTGCCTGGCTACAGTGCGGCGGAATAAGTGGGTAGTCTCAGCACGGACTGAATAAGTTACCGCTTAGTAAGTGCTGATTCCCCACCTCGCAGGCCCGAGGAGCCCCCAATGCAACTCGCCGCGATCATCGTGTCGCTGGTCCTGACCGTGGTCGGCGTTGCGCTCATCGCCCGAGCCGTCGCGCAGATCTACCGGTTCGTCAAGCTCGGTCAGCCCGTGCCTGCGGGCAGCCGCACCGACAACCCCAAGGCCCGCACGATCACCCTTGTCAGGGAGTTCCTCGGCCACACGCGGATGAACCGCTGGGGGATCGTGGGCTTCGCCCACTGGTTCGTCGCCATCGGCTTCCTGACGCTGCCCCCGACGCTCGCACAGGCGTACGGCCAGCTCTTCCAGGCCGACTGGACCCTGCCGATCATCGGCGGCTTCCTGCCGTTCGAGATGTACACAGAGTTCATCGGCGTGATGACGGTCGTCGGCATCGTCGTGCTGATGGCGATCCGGCTGCTGAACCTGCCCTCGCGCGCCGGTCGCAAGTCGCGGTTCGCGGGCTCCAAGGCCTGGCAGGCGTACTTCGTCGAGTACGTCATCCTCACCATCGGCCTGGCGATCTACGTACTGCGCGGCCTGGAAGGCGCGCTCCACCACGTGGAGCACTACGAGGCGGCGTACTTCGCGTCGTACCCGCTGGTCCTGGCCTTCAAGGGGCTGAGCGTCCCGACCCTCCAGACGCTGGTCTACTTCGTCGCGATGATCAAGATCGGTACGTCGCTGATCTGGATGATCACCGTCTCGCTCAACACCAACATGGGTGTGGCCTGGCACCGCTTCCTCGGCTTCCCGAACATCTGGTTCAAGCGCAACGCGGACGGCTCCACCGCTCTGGGCGCGCTCCAGCCGATGACCAGCGGCGGCAAGGAGATCGACTTCGAGGACCCGGGCGAGGACGACGTCTTCGGCGTCAGCCAGGTCGAGCAGTTCTCCTGGAAGGGCATCCTCGACTTCTCGACGTGTACGGAGTGCGGCCGCTGCCAGTCGCAGTGCCCCGCCTGGAACACCGGGAAGCCGCTCTCCCCGAAGCTGCTCATCATGTCGCTGCGCGACCACGCGCACGCCAAGGCCCCGTACCTGCTGGCCGGCGGCGGCAAGACGATGGAGGGCGAGGAGAAGGCGTCCGAGGAGCAGCTGAAGGACGTCCCGGCTGCCGCTCTGGCCGAGGCCGAGCGCCCGCTGATCGGCACGGTCGAGGAGAACGGCGTCATCGACCCGGACGTCCTGTGGTCCTGCACCACCTGCGGTGCCTGCGTGGAGCAGTGCCCGGTCGACATCGAGCACATCGACCACATCGTCGACATGCGCCGCTACCAGGTGATGATCGAGAGCTCCTTCCCGTCCGAGGCGGGCACGATGCTCAAGAACCTGGAGAAGAAGGGCAACCCCTGGGGCCTGGCCAAGAAGCAGCGCCTGGAGTGGACCAAGGAGGTCGACTTCGAGGTCCCGGTCGTCGGCAAGGACGTCGAGGACCTGTCCGAGGTCGACTACCTCTACTGGGTCGGCTGCGCGGGCGCCCTGGAGGACCGCGCCAAGAAGACCACCAAGGCCTTCGCGGAGCTGCTGCACATGGCGGACGTCAAGTTCGCGATCATGGGCGGCGACGAGAAGTGCACCGGTGACTCCGCCCGCCGCCTCGGCAACGAGCCGCTGTTCCAGCAGCTCGGCCAGGAGAACGTGGCGATGCTGAACATGGCGTTCGGCGAGGACGACGAGGACGAGTCGACGAAGAAGCCGAAGGCTTCGAAGAAGATCGTCGCGACCTGTCCGCACTGCTTCAACACCATCGCGAACGAGTACCCGCAGCTGGGCGGCGAGTACGAGGTCATCCACCACACCCAGCTGCTCCAGCACCTCATCGACGAGGGCCGCCTCGTCCCGGTGACGCCGGTCGAGGGCCTGATCACGTACCACGACCCCTGCTACCTGGGCCGCCACAACAAGGTCTACACGCCGCCGCGCGAGATCATGGACAAGGTCCCGGGCCTGCGCCAGCAGGAGATGCACCGCCACAAGGAGCGCGGCTTCTGCTGCGGCGCCGGTGGTGCGCGGATGTGGATGGAAGAGCGGATCGGCAAGCGCATCAACACCGAGCGCGTGGACGAGGCGCTGTCCCTGAACCCGGACATCGTCTCCACCGCCTGCCCGTTCTGCCTCGTCATGCTCTCCGACTCGGTCAACGGGAAGAAGGGCGAGGGCAAGGCGAAGGAGTCGCTCCAGGTCGTGGACGTGGCGCAGCTCCTGCTCGACTCGGTCAGGACCCCCGTGGACCCGGGGTCCGGTGACACGGAGGCCGAGCCGGCTCCGGAACCGGAACCCGTGAAGTAGTCGTCTTCGTAGAAAACCAGTGAGCGGCCGGATCTGCCTCGGGGGCAGGACCGGCCGCTTCTGTCGTATCCGGCCCTGTCTGTTCTGTCGTCACCGGCCGTGCCTGCTCTGCCATCACCGGCCCCGCCCGCTCTGTCGTCTCCGACCCTGTCTGTTCTGTCATCGCCGGCTCCGCGTGCACGAAGCTACGAGCACGTGGGCCATTACGCACCGCGCAACCATTGGCCCATGCGCCTGGCAGGAGCATGATGAGGCGGCTGGTTCCCGGGATACCGATGGATACGGATGGGGTGTGTGCCGCGGTGGTGCCTCGAATACGCAGCTTCGCGCTGGTCGCTGTAAGCGCGCTGGTGCTGGCGCCGCTGGCGGGCTGCGGGCCTCAGGGGAACCACGGGGCCGGGCGGACGACGACCGCTCCCGCCGTCTCCTCCCTGGCGGGCAAGGCCGCCCCGCCGGCCCTCCCCGTGCCGCACGGTGACGGCAGCCGCGTCCCGGACGACTTCAACGGCGACGGCCACCGCGATCTCGTCCTCGACGATCTGGTCAAGGCGCCGGGCGCGGGCCACGACGACGACGCGGGCATCGGCATCGTCTACGGCTCCGCCAAGGGCGTCCCGACCCCCTCGGTACGCCGCCTCCTCACCGCCCGCGCGAACGGCGCCCCCGTCGCCGGCACGCTCCCCTCCGCCTTCGACGCCGCGACCTCCTGCGACCTCGACAAGGACGGCTTCAGCGACCTGATCGTGGCCACGGACCCCCCGTACAACGGCGTCGGGCGCCCGCCCGTCCCCCTCCAGCTGCTCTTCGGCGGCCCGGCCGGCCTCGGCGGCAAGGCGGTCGTCCTCCGCATCCCCGAGCAGGCTCGGTACGGCAACGAATGGCCCGACCACCCCGTGTGCGGCGACTACGACGGCGACGGCGCCGAGGACCTGGCGGTCACCGCGAGCGGCGGCCAGGTCAGCTATCTGCGCGGCCCCTTCACCCGCGCCGGCGCCCCGCGCGCCGCCGAGCCCCCGGTCCCGGGCGCCGGCCCCGTACTCGCCGCGCCCGCCCCCGACGCCGACCCGAACGGCGACGGCTACGACGACCTCGTCCACTCCACCCGCCCCCTCACCCCCGGCACGGCGGCCAGGGGCAAGCTGCTGCTGGGCGGCCCGGACGGCCCCGGCCGCCCCGGCGGTACGTACCGCTTCCGGGCCGTCAGCCTGCCGCCCGCACCCCCGCTCCCGGCCGGCGAGGCCGCCGCCGTCACCGAGCTCCTCCGCTACGCCGACTTCGACGGCGACAAGCGCGCGGATGTCGTGACACGTACCCACAGGGGCGAGAACGCCGACGTCATCGCGGTCTACCCGGCGTCCGGAGACCGCACCCACCCCTTGATCACCTTCAGCACGTCGATCTTCCTCGCGCCGGCCTCCGGCTGACCCCCCAGGGTTCCCCTAGGGGATGTCACAGGTCGGCCGCAAAGGCCCCCGTCTTCCCCGGCCCCGGACACCGGACAACGCGGGAACGGGTACGTTCGAATGCGTGGCTGGATTCAGGATCGGACGCGGCCGGGACAACAACCGCACCCCGCACCCGCAACAACAACCGCAGCAGGCAGCGCCTCCGCCGCCGTACGGACAGTACGGCCAGTACGGAGGCGGCCAGGCCGCGCCCCCGTACCCACCGCAGCAGCAGTGGCCGCAGACGGGCGGCGGGCAGCAACAGCCCCACGGCGAGCCGGAGTACTTCGGCGACCCGTACCCTCAGCACCAAGGACCGCAGGGCGGCGCGCCGTACGGCCCTGGCCCCGGTGACCCGTACGCCAACAACCCCGGTCACACCCAGGCCTTCAGCATCGACGAGGACCCCTACGGCGGCGGCTCCACCTACCGTGCCGGCACCGCTCCCGCGCCCGCGGGCCCGCGCCTGCACTGGAAGCAGCTGCTGAGCGGCATCGTGCTGCGCCCGGGCCCCACGTTCCTGCAGATGCGGGACTACCCGGTCTGGGGTCCGGCGCTGGTCGTCACGTTCATCTACGGCCTGCTCGCGATCTTCGGCTTCGACCAGACCCGCGAGGAGGCGATCAACGCGCCGTTCTCGACCGCGCTCGTCTCCGTACTCATCACGGGCGTGGCCTTCGTCATCGGCAGTCTGATCCTCGGCGCGGTCACCCACACCCTGGCCCGCCAGCTCGGCGGCGACGGCGCCTGGCAGCCGACCGTCGGCCTCTCCATGCTGATCATGTCCCTCACGGACGCCCCGCGGCTGCTCTTCGCCCTCTTCCTGGGCGGCGAGAACTCGCTGGTCCAGGTGGTGGGCTGGCTGACCTGGCTGGCGGCGGGCGCGCTGTTCACGTCGATGGTGAGCAAGTCGCACGACCTGCCGTGGCCGAAGGCGCTGGGCGCGTCGGCGCTCCAGCTGATCGCGCTGCTGTCGATCATCAAGCTCGGCACGATCTGAGCCGGAGAACGACGGAAGGGCCCCGCCGCAAGGCTGGGCCCTTTTCACATGCGTGTTCCACGCGCACGGGGCTTTCGAGGGCACGACGCACACCCACCAGCGCTCGCTCGCACATTGAGCGCCGGCGCGAGAGTCCCAGGGGCGATCTTGACCCATCGGCCGGAGAATGGGCGTGGCGGACTGGCTCTCAGGCGATGGCGTGCTCCGAGGTTCCGGGGTCTGGAGGTCGTGGGCCATGCAGTCCGTGACATTCCCGTACGGAGCCCCGGATGCCGAGCCGGCGCGGCCATGACGGCCGACGATACGCGGCTGAGAGCCGCCTGCCCGTGGGCCGACGCGGCCACCGTCGAGGCGACGGTCTGGACCGCATACGGCTCGTTCCGTCACTCCGGGGTCAGAGCCTGCGGCCACTCCAACTTCAGAGCCCGCGTCCCGATCCTGGTTCGAACGCCGGGCCCGGACGGCGCTCGGCGCCGCCGCCTGCCGCGCGTCCGCGACGGTGGCGAGGGCCCGGGACGCGCGGGGCTCACCGTGACCGGAGAGAAGGGCTGATCGGTGATGGCGGACGAACGAGCCGAACACATCGCGGAGTTCCTCCGGCCACTGCGGGTGAACCCGGGCTCGAAGGTGAACCTGGGCCGGGACTTCGATCCCCGCTACAAGGCGGACCTGAAGAAGCGCGACGCGGTCGAGCTGCTGCAGACCGGGGTGTCCCTGCTGGCCGAGTACCAGGAGCGGCTGGCCGCCCAGGACACGTACGGCGTACTGCTCTGTCTCCAGGCGCTCGACGCCGGGGGCAAGGACGGGACGATCCGCCACGTCATGAGCGGCGTCAATCCCCAGGGCGTGCGGGTCAGCAGCTTCAAGGTGCCCTCCAGCGAGGAGCTCGACCACGACTACCTGTGGCGTTACGCCCGCCGGCTCCCCGCGCGCGGAGAGATCGCCATCTTCAACCGCTCGCACTACGAGGAGGTTCTCGTGGTGCGCGTGCACTCCGAGAACCTCGTCCGGCAGAAGCTGCCGGACGACGCGCGCGGGCCGGGCGTATGGGACCGCCGCTACCGGGAGATCAACGACTGGGAGCGCTACCTCACGGACAACGGGTTCAAGGTGGTGAAGATCTTCCTGAACCTCTCCAAGGAGGAGCAGCGCACCCGCTTCATGAAGCGGATCGACCTGCCGGAGAAGAACTGGAAGTTCTCCGCGGCCGACGTCCGGGAGCGGCGCCGGTGGGACGACTACCAGCACGCGTTCTCCGAGATGCTGTCGGCAACCAGTACGAAGTGGGCGCCCTGGTACGTCGTGCCGGCGGACCGGAAGTGGTTCGCGCGGATCTGCGCGGCGGCGGTGCTCGCGCACACCCTGATGGACATCGATCCCCAGTACCCCGAGGTCGGGGAGGAGGCCCGGAGGGATCTGCTCGCGACCAAGCGGGAGCTGGAGGAGGAAGCCCCCGCAGGGGCCCCGGCCGACCCGTATGCCTCCCGGCATCCAGCGGCCGCCCAGGCCGGGAGAGACATGCCGGCGGGTGGCACGCGCGCACGCGGCGCCGGTCGGCCGGCGAAGAAGAAGCGCGGCTAGGACCCGGCGGACCGGCGGGGACCGGCGGATCGGCGCAGACCTGCGGACCGGCGCAGCCGGCGGACCGGCGCAGACCCGACGGCAGCGCGGCTCGGCCAGGTCGGCCTGGTCGAGACGGTCGACCCGGTCGGACCGGTCGGACCGGCCGGACCGGCCGGACCGGCCGGACCGGCCGGACCGGCCGGACCGGATCGGAGGCACGACGATGACGGTGCAGTCAGACGCCGGTGGAGAGCAGCCCACAGCGCCGGAGGACGGCTGGTACGCGCGTTCTCCCGAGGAGGTCGTGGCGGCATTCGGCGTGGATCCGGCGGTCGGCCTCTCCACGGCACGGGCCGCCGAACTCCTGGCCGCGCACGGCCCGAACGCACTGCCCGAGGAGAAACGGACCCCGGCCTGGCGCCGGTTCCTGACTCAGTACCGCAGCTACATGCAGCTCGTCCTCATGGCCGCGGCGGTCGTCTCGCTGCTCATCAAGGAGTGGAGCACCGCGATCCTGCTGTTCGCGCTGACGCTGTTGAACGCGGTCGTGGGCCTGCGCCAGGAGGGCAAGGCCGAGAGCGCGATGAACGCGCTGAAGTCGATGATGAAGGCGACGGCGCGGGTGCGCAGGGACGGCACGGAGGCGGAGATCCCCGCCGAACAGCTCGTCGTCGGCGACATCGTGCTCATTGCCGCCGGGGACCAGGTTCCGGCGGACGGACGCATCATCGAGGCCAGCGCCCTGCAGATCGACGAGTCGGCACTCACCGGCGAAAGCGTTCCCGCCACGAAGGACGCCGGCACCCTGCCCGGCGGCCGGCCGGCACCCGGTGACCAGACCGACATGGCGTTCATGAACACCCCGGTCACCCATGGCAGCGGCGTTCTCGTCGTCACCGCGACCGGCGCCGGCACCGAGCTGGGCAAGATCTCCGGAATGCTGTCGGCCACCGAGAAGGAGGAGCCGCCGCTCACCAGGGAACTCAACAACCTGACGCTGTGGATAACGGGGGCGGCGGGCTTGACCATGATCGTGATGTTCGCCCTGGGCCGCGAGCGGGGCCAGGCCTGGGACGTCCTGTTCGTCAGCGCGGTCTCGCTGGCCATCGCCGCCATCCCCGAGGCCCTGCCGACCGTGACCCAGGCGATCCTGTCCGTCGGCAGCCTCAACCTGGCGAAACGGAACGCCATCGTGAAGGAACTGCCGTCGGTCGAGACGCTGGCGTTCACGTCGGCGATCAACTCGGACAAGACCGGCACCCTGACGATGAACCAGATGACCGCCGTCGAAGTGGTGAGTCCCACCGACCGGTACACCGTCTCGGGCACGGGCCACGGGCTCGAGGGGAAGATCCACCATGCCGCGGGCTCCTTCGCGGGCATCGAGGCCGCGATCCTGCCGTACGTGGTGGCCAGCGACGCGACGCTGGCCGACGGCGAGGTGGTGGGCGATCCCACCGAGGGCGCGCTGCTGGTGCTCGCGCACAAGGCCGGGCTGGACATCGACGCCACCAGGGAACGCCTTCCCCGGCTCGCCACGCTGCCGTTCGACCCGGGCTACAAGCTGATGGCCACCTTCAACTCGGCCCTCGACGCCTCCAGGCGTCAGGTGGTCCGCTGCTTCGTCAAAGGCGCGGCCCCGGCGGTGATGGCGCGGGCCACCACCGCACTCGCGGCGGGCGAGACCATCCCGTGGGACGCCGAACTGCTCCGGCGTGCCGAGGCACAGACCGAACGCATGGGCGGCGAGGGGCGCCGGGTGATGGCCGCGGCCACCCGTGATCTGGACCCGGCAGGCTTCGATCCGGACGGAGACCTGCTCGCGTACGTCACCGATCTGCGGATGACCAGCCTCGTCGGCATGGTCGATCCGCCCCGTGAGGAGTCCAAGGCCGCCGTGGCCGGCGCCCAGGCGGCGCACATCCGCGTCCGCATGGTGACCGGGGACGACGTCACCACCGGGGCGGCGATCGCCCGGCAGCTCGGCATCCCCGGCGAGGCCGTCCTCGGCGCTGATTTCGCCGCCATGGCCGAGGACGAACAGCTCGCCCGCATCGACGGCATCGGCGTGGTGGGGCGGGTCGCGCCGGAGCACAAGGTGCTGCTCGCCAGGACGCTCAAGCGCAAGGGCGACGTCGTGGCGATGACCGGGGACGGCGTCAATGACGCGCCAGCCATCAAGGCCGCAGACATCGGCATTGCCATGGGCAGCGGCACGGACGTGGCGAAGAACGCCGGACGCATGATCCTGTCCGACGACAACTTCGCCACGATCGTCTACGCCGTGCTGCAGGGCCGGAAGATCTACGACAACCTCACCAAGTACGTCCGGTTCGTGCTGCTTCTGCTGGTCACCTTCGTGGTGACATTCCTCGGCGCCACCGTCTTCAACATCGCCGCCGGGGAACCCTTCACCCCGCCGCAGGTGTTGTGGATCCACTTCGTGGTCAACGCGTCCTTCGGCTTCGCGCTCGGCTTCGACCAGGAGAGCCCCGGGCTCATGCGACGCAGGCCGCGTCCGCGAGGCGAGTCGGTGCTCACACGGGCCGTGCTGGTCACGGTCGGGCTCGGCGGACTGGTGATCACCATCGTCCTGCTCGGACTGATCAAGCTCGGTGAGGCCCGCTTCGGCAGCGCCGGGGTCGGTCAGTCGATCGCGTTCACGGCCTTCGCGCTCTGTCTGATCGTCGCTGCTTTCGAATGCCGCAGCGAGACGGATTCGGTGCTGACGACGTCCACCTTCGACAGCAAGCAGATGAACTGGGTGGCGGTGGGACAGTTCGTGCTCGCGGTGGCGGTGACCCAGATGGACGGGTTCCGCCGCATCCTGGGGACGACCGAGATCAACGCTCGCCAGTTCGGCTGGGCGCTGCTGTCTGCCGTCGTGCTCCTGGTGCTGTGGGAACTGGGCAAGTTCCTCGCCCGCCGGACGAGGGGCACAGGGTGACCCGTCGCTTTGCCCCGCCCCGTGCGCCGGGCCTCGCCGTCCTCAAGGGATACCGGCGTGACTGGCTGCGCGGCGACCTCGTGGCCGGGGTCACCGTCGCGGCCTATCTCGTGCCGCAGGTCATGGCGTACGCGAGCGTCGCCGGTCTGCCGCCGGTCGTGGGGCTGTGGGCGATCCTGCCGGCCATCGTGCTCTACGCCTTTCTCGGCTCGTCACGGCTGCTGTCGGTCGGTCCCGAATCGACGACCGCGCTGATGACCGCCACGGTGGTGGGGCCGCTCGCCGGGGGTGATCCCGCGCGGTACGCCGTCCTGGCATCGGCGCTCGGCGTCGCGGTCGGCCTGATGTGCCTGGTGGCGTGGGTCGCGCGGCTCGGCTTCGTGGCCGATCTGCTCTCGCGGCCCATACTGATCGGCTATCTCGCCGGCGTCGCACTGATCATGATCGTCGACCAGCTGACCAAGCTCACCGGTGTCCCGACGGAGGGCTCCGGCTTCTTCCCACAACTGCTGTCCTTCTTGGGGAACCTGGGCGAGGCGCATGCGGCGACGGTGATCTTCAGCATCGCGGCCCTGCTCTTCCTCTTCCTGGCGGCCCGCCTTCCCCGCGCCGTCCCCGGTCCGCTGCTGGCCGTCGTCCTCGGTACGGCGGTGGTGGCGGCGTTCGGCCTGGAGGACCGCGGCCTCCCGGTGATCGGGGAGATCCCGGCCGGGCTGCCGGGCCCGGAATTCCCGGCACTGGTCGACCTGCCCCAGTTGCTGCTGCCCGCGGTCGGTGTCCTGCTCGTCGGCTACACCGACTTCATCCTCACCGCGCGTGCCTTCGCCACCGACGACGGCGGGCCGCGCCTGGACGCGAACCAGGAGCTCCTCGCCCTGGGCGCCGCGAACCTCGGTGCCGGCACGCTGCAGGGATTCCCGGTGAGCAGCAGCGCCAGCCGGACCGCGCTCGCCCAGTCGGCCGGAGCACACACCCAGGGGTACGCGCTCGTCGCGGGCACCGCCGTAGTGGCGGTGCTCCTGTTCCTCAGCCCACTGCTCAAGAGCACACCCACGGCCGTACTGGGCGCACTGGTCGTCTACGCCGCCGTACGGATGATCGACCTGGCGGGCTTCCGTCGGCTGGCCTCCTTCCGGCGCAGAGAACTCCTGCTGGCCCTCGGCTGTCTCCTGGGGGTCCTCGTCCTGGACATCCTCTACGGCGTGCTCGTGGCCGTGGGCCTGTCGGTCGTCGAGCTGCTGAGCAGGGTGGCGCGACCGCACGACGCCGTCCAGGGGCTGGTGCCCGGCCTGCCCGGCATGCACGACGTGGACGACTACCCGCAGGCGCGGCTCGTCCCCGGACTGCTGGTCTACCGCTACGACTCCCCGCTGTTCTTCGCCAACGCGGAGGACTTCAGGCGCCGAGCCCTGGCCGAGGTGGCCGAGGTGGCCGAGCAGGAGGGCCCCGTCAGGTGGTTCGTCCTCAACGCGGAGGCCAACGTGGAGGTGGACATCACCGCGCTGGACGCACTGGACGCACTGCGACGGGAACTGACCGGCCGCGGCATCGAGTTCGCCATGGCCCGCGTCAAACAGGACCTGCGCGACGAACTGGACGCGTACGGGCTCATCCGGTCCGTGGGCGAGGACCGGATCTTTCCCACCCTGCCGACGGCGGTGGCCGCGTACCACGCATGGTGCCGGGAGAAGGAGAACGAGAACGAGAACGGGGACGGAAGCGGCGGCAGGCACCCGGCCGACGGGACCCCCGGCTAGGGCGCGTATCGAGTCGTGATCAATTTGCGGGATGTGCCTTCTTGGCACGGTCCGGTCCGATAGACGGTCTTACGTGACGCGAGTGCAACTGACCGATCCGGATGGGGAGTTCATCGAGCCGTACCTGCCCGATCGGCGAGTACGGCCCGTACCCCGAGCGACTGCGGCAGCAGTTCGAGGGCGTGATCTGGCAAGACGGGCGGGCAGTGGCGGGAGATGCCGACGGAGTTCGGCGCCTGGTCGACCGTCCACAACCGCTTCCGGCAGTGGCGTGACGCCGGCGTCTTCGAGGCCCTGCTGGAGGGCCTGATCACAGAAGCCGCGAAGCGGGGTGAGGTGGACCTGTCCCTGGTCAGCATCGACTCCATCACCGCCCGAGCCCACCACGACGCGGCCGGGATGCACCTCGACGAGGACGTCGTCACCGCCCTGGAGAAAGCCGCGGCCGAGGAGGAGAAGGCCAGGTCAAAGGGGGCGGCCTCGAAGAGCAAAACGGGCAAGAGACCGAAAGAGATCCCGCGTTGGAAGAACGACGACGCATCCGGCGTCGGCGGAAACTCCGGCTGAAGGCCGCCCTCCTCGGACGTTCCAGAGGCGGGCAGACCAGCAAGGTCCACCTCGCCGCCGACCGCAGGTGCCGCCCGCTGGCGTTCATCCTGACCACAGGCCAGGCAGCGGACAGCCCGCAGTTCATCCCCGTCCTGAAGAAGGTACGGGTACGCGGGCCCGTCGGCCGACCCCGCATCCGGCCGGACGCGGTCGCCGGGGACAAGGCGTACTCGTCCCGCGGAAACCGCGCCCACCTGCGCAAACGCCGTATCAAGGCGGTCATCCCGGAGAAGAAGGACCAGGCCGCCAACCGGAAGAAGAAGGGCTCCAGAGGTGGCCGACCCGTCAGCCACGACGCCGATCTCTACAAGGAGCGGAACACCGTCGAACGCCTGATCAACAAGCTCAAAGCATGGCGAGGCATCGCCACCCGATACGACAAGACTCCCGACAGCTACCTCGCCGGTCTCCACCTGCGCGCCTCGATGATCTGGATCAAGGACCTCACCAGGACCACCCGATGATCATGACTCGATATGCCCCTAGGTGACGCGCTGAGGTGCCGGACGCCAAGGGCGGGCAGGAGTTGAGTCAACGGTCAACCAGCCGTGGACGCGAGGCTTCACCCGTGGATTCCGCGTCGGTGTCGTCGGTGCCGACCGGGCCGCGGGGAAGCATCCGGTCCAGCCACTTCGGCAGCCACCAGTTGGTCCGGCCGAGGAGTGTCATGGTCGCCGGTACCAGCACCATGCGTACGACCGTGGCGTCGATGAAGATCGCGGTGGCCAGGCCGAGCCCGAACATCTTGGTGGAGGGGTCCTCGGCGACGGCGAAGGACAGGAAGACCGCCACCATGATGAGGGCGGCCGAGGTGATGATCCGGGCGGTGCGCGAGACGCCCTCAACGATCGCCGTGCCGTTGTCGCCGGTGCGCAGGTACTCCTCGCGTACACGGGAGAGGAGGAACACCTCGTAGTCCATCGACAGGCCGAACAGGATGGCGAAGAGGAACATCGGGATGAACGACACGATCGGAACTGTCGCTTCCAGCCCGATGAGTGCGCCTCCCCAGCCCCACTGGAAGACGGCGACCATGATGCCGTAGGCCGCGCCGATGCTCAGCAGGTTCAGCAGTACCGCCTTGAGCGGTACGAGTATCGAGCGGAAGACCAGCATCAGCAGCAGGAACGACATCGCCAGCACGGCGGCGACGAACACCGGCAGGCGCTGGCTGGTGCGTTGGCCCACATCGGACAGGCTCGCGGTGGCGCCACCGACGTGGGCCCTGGCCGGGCCGTGCCCGATCGCCGTGGGCAGCACGTCGGTGCGCAGCCGGGCGATGGTGTCGGCCGTGGCCTTGTCCTGAGGGCTGGTGGTCGGGAACACCACGAGGGTCGCGATGCCGGTGGCCCGATCGATGTGCGTCGGCGCGACGGATGCGATGCCCGGATCCGCCGCGACCGTTGCGACGAGTCGGTCCAGCACTCCCGGTTCACCGGCGGGGTCCGCGGCGATGACGAGGGGACCGTTGGTGCCCGGGCCGAACCCCTCGGCGACGAGGTCGTAGGCGCGGCGCTCGGTACGGCTGTGGGGCTGTGAGCCGTCGTCGGGCAGGCCGACCCGCAGGCCGAGCACGGGCAGCGTCGCGGTCATCAGCAGCCCCGCCGCGCCGACCGCGTACAGCACCGGGTGCCGGCTGACGTGCCCGATCCAGCGCCGCCAACCGGCGGCGTGGGCGGCGCCTGCCGCCGTGTCCCGCCGCCGTGCGAGTCGGCCCGGCTTCCTGGTCTGCAGAGCCCGGCCGATCCGGCCGGCCCGGGCCAGGCGCGGGCCCGCCGCGCCGAGGAAGGCCGGCAGCAGCGTCACCGACGCGAGCACCATCGTCAGGACGACGATCGAGACGGCAACCCCGCCCACCGTCATGAACGGCACGTTCGCGACCGCCAGGCCGAGGATCGACACGACGACGGTGCCGCCGGCGAAGACCACCGGCCGCCCCGCCGTTGCCACCGCTCGTCCGGCCGCCGCCTGCGGATCGAGCCCGCACGCGAGGTACTCCCGGTGCCTGGCGAGCACGAACAGCGCGTAGTCGATGCCCACTCCGAGCCCGACCATGCTGCCCAGGACCGGTGCGAAGGTGGGGACCTCTGTCACCCCCGCCAGTACCGTCATCGTGGCGACCCCGACGGTCAGCCCGAAGACCGCCATGCCGATCGGCAGCGCGGCGGCGACGAGCGAACCGAACGCCAGGAACAGGATCGCGGCCGCGGCGAGGAGGCCGATCAGCTCGCTCGCGCCGCCGTCGGGGTCGGAGAAGGCGTAGAAGAGGTTCCCGCCCATCTCGATGCGCAGCGGCAGCTCGGCGCGCAGCCGGTCGCCGAGATCGACGAGGGCGTCGAGGTCTTCGGCCGACAGCCGGCTCTGGTCGGGGTACTGCACCCGGACGACCGCGATCCGCCCGTCGGCCGAAACGAGGCCGCCGCGCACGGCGGTGTCGCCGCCCGTGTCGAGCGCCCCCGCCGGGTCGCTCGTGCCGAGCACGTGCGGCAGCCGCTTCACCTCGGCCTGCAGCCGCGTGAGAGCGGTGCGCGCGCCGTCGTCGTCGAAGAACGTCGCACCGTCGTCGAGGGGGGTGACGACCACTTGGGCGGTCATCCCCTCCTGGCCGGTGCCTGCCCGCTCGATCAGTTCCGCGGCCCGTCGGGAGTCCAGTCCCGGAGCGGTCATCGAGTCCGCGGTACGCCCGCCGAAGGCGACGGCGGCGAGGACCGCGAGCGTGGCGGCGATCAGCCATGCCGCGATCACCCGCCAGGGATGGCGGGCGGCGCTTGCGCCCAGGCGCAACAGGGCTTTCGAGAGCATCGGGTCCTCCAACCACCTCGTCGGCCGTCCTTGTACGGCCGCCGATGCCGAGGCTCGTCGCCACGGCGCTCCGCGGCATCGGCCCGCGGGCCGCGGATCCGTCGGCCCCGGGGCGGAGTGACGACCCGTCCTTTCGGCCGATGCGCGGCACGCCGCGGTCCATAGGCTGAGAACCGTGCTCCGAGACGACCTGCGAACCCTGTGGACCGAACCCCGGCCGCCCGACGCGCCCGCCCGGGTGCGGCGGGACTGGGCGCTGCTCGCCGCGGGCCTTGCCGGTGTGGCGCTGGAGGCCACCCTGCGCGAGAACGTCGTGTGGCGGCCGGTGGCGGTGGTGTTCGCCGTATGGCTGTGCCTGCTGCCCCTGTGGCGCCGGACCCGCCCGCTGGCGATGGTGACGCTGGCGTTCGGCTCGGTGATCCTGCTTCCGGTGGCCTCGCTCGTCGCCGCACCGCGCGAGCCCGTCGGCCTGTACACCGGCGCGGTCGTGCTCGTGCTGGTGTACGCGCTGCCCCGGTGGGGATCGGGACGCGAGATCGTGCTGGGCGGCGCGGTGATCGTCGCGGTCGGCGCGCTGTGTGTCGTCACGGACGAGACCCCGGTCGTCGAAAAGATCGTGGGCTTCGTCTTCCTGCTGCTGCCCGGCGTGGTCGGGGCTGCCGTGCGGTTCTGGGTGACCGCTCGCGAGCGGCAGTTGGACCAGGTGCGCTCCCGCGAGCGCGAGCAGCTCGCCCGGGAACTGCACGACACGGTGGCCCACCACGTGTCGGCCATGGTGATCATCGCCCAGGCGGGCCGGGTGCTCGCGGGCGCCGACCCGTCCGCCGCCGTCGAGGCGCTGGAGGGGGTCGAGGAGGAAGGGGCGCGCACGCTGGAGGAAATGCGCGCCATGGTCGCCACGCTGCGCGACCGCGGGGTCGGCGCCGAGCTGGCGCCCCCTGCCGGAGTCGCGGATCTGGAGCGCCTGGTGCGCACCCCGGGTGGTCGCCTCAGGGTCGACCTGGGGCTCGACGGCGAACTGGACGCGCTGCCCCCGGCCGTGGACGCGGCCGTCTACCGGATCGTGCAGGAGTCGGTGACCAACGCGCTGCGCCATGCGGTCGACGCGACCGAGCTCGTCGTCCGGGTCGCCGCGGAACGGCACACGGTACGGGTGAGCGTGCGCGACAACGGCCGGCGCACCGGCCGGGGTCGCGACGGATACGGACTTACCGGACTGCGCGAGCGCGCGACCCTGCTGGGCGGCACACTACGAGCCGGCCCGGGTACCGACCGGGGCTGGCATGTCGAAGCCGAACTGCCGGGAGCGAGGAGCGAGAGCGGTGTCCATTCACGTCCTCGTCGCTGACGACCAGACGATCATCCGCACCGGGTTGCGGATCATGCTGAACGCCCAGCCCGGCATCGAGGTGGTCGGCGAGGCCGCCGACGGGCGGGAAGCGGTACGTCTGGCCCGCGAACTACGCCCCGACGTCTGCCTGTTCGACATCCGCATGCCCGTACTCGACGGGCTCGAGGCCACCCGGCTGGTCGCCGGCCCGGGCGTCGCCGACCCGCTGGCCGTGGTCGTCATCACCACGTTCGACCTCGACGAGTACGTCTACGGCTCACTGCGTGCCGGCGCCCGCGGATTCCTCCTCAAGGACACGGGACCGGACCTTCTGGCGCAGGCCGTACGGTCGGCGTCCGACGGTGAGGCGCTCATCGCGCCCAGCGTCACCGTCCGTCTGCTCCAGGCATTCGCGGACCTGCCCGCCGGCCGGCCCGTGGCCCAGCCGGTCTCCCCCGTCACCGCTCGCGAGGAGCAGGTGCTCCTCGCCGTCGCTCGCGGGCTGACCAACACCGAGATCGCCGATGCGCTGCACATCAGCCTCAGCACGGTGAAGACGCATCTGGCCAGCCTGATGGCCAAACTCGGCGCCCGCAACCGGGTCGAGATCGCGATGTGGGCCTACGAAACGCGCCGTATCCTCCCCGGAACCTGAGCCGGGTGCCGGGCCATGTCCCATGAGCCCCCGCCCGGACATCAGTGCACCGGTCGGCTCACGTCGGCTCCACGTGCCTCACCCGCCCCAGAGCGTGACGCACCAGGAGGCCGGAACTGGGACGGTGAGACACCCGATACGACAAGACTCCCGACAGCTACCTCGCCAGTCTCCACCTGCACGCCTCGATGATCTGGATCAAAGACCTCACCAGGACCACCCGATGATCACGACTCGATACGCGCCCTAGAACGCTTCGTTCGCCGTGCGACCGGCATCCGGCACGGACCGGGTACGTGGACGGTTCACAGGACTACACCCTGTGCTCAGCACTGCGCTCGCCGGAACCGACCGCCGCCTCAGCGGCTACAGCGCCTCCCTGGAAGGCGTAATGGGCTCGCCCGGCTTACGCACGGGAGGCAGGACGCTCCAGGGGAAGTTGATCCACTCGTCGGTGCGCTTCCAGACGTACTCGCACTTCACGAGGGAGTGCGACTTCTCGTAGATCACGGCGCTGCGGACCTCGGCGACATGGTCGACGCAGAAGTCGTGCACGAGCTTCAGCGTCTTGCCGGTGTCGGCGACGTCGTCGGCGATGAGCACCTTCTTGTCCGAGAAGTCGATCGCGTTGGGCACCGGCGCGAGCATGACGGGCATTTCCAAGGTGGTGCCGACCCCGGTGTAGAACTCCACATTCACCAGGTGGATGTTCTTGCAGTCGAGCGCGTACGCCAGCCCGCCGGCCACGAACACCCCGCCGCGGGCGATGGAGAGGACGATGTCCGGCTCGTACCCGTCATCGGCGATGGTCTGCGCGAGCTCGCGGATCGCGCCACCGAACTTCTCGTACGTCAGGTCCTCTCGTGCTTCACCCATGGCTCGTCACACCTGCGTCCGATGGAAATTCACGAACGACCTGGAGGCCGTCGGCCCCCGCTGTCCCTGGTACCGGGAGCCGTACTTCTCGGAGCCGTACGAATGCTCCGCCGGCGAGGTGAGCCGGAACATGCACAGCTGCCCGATCTTCATACCCGGCCACAGCTTGATCGGCAGTGTCGCCAGATTCGACAGCTCCAGGGTCACATGGCCGGAGAACCCGGGGTCGATGAACCCGGCGGTCGAGTGCGTGACCAGCCCGAGCCGCCCGAGGGAGCTCTTGCCCTCCAGCCGGGAGGCGAGATCGTCCGGCAGCGTGATCACTTCGTACGTCGACGCGAGCACGAACTCGCCGGGGTGCAGGATGAACGCCTCGTCCCCCTCCGGCTCGACCAGCCGCGTCAGGTCCGCCTGCTCGACGGCGGGGTCGATGTGCGGATAGCGGTGGTTCTCGAACACCCGGAAGTAGCGGTCGAGCCGCACGTCGATGCTCGAGGGCTGCACCATCGATTCGTCGTACGGGTCGATACGGACCCGCCCGGCGTCGATCTCGGCCCGGATGTCCTTGTCTGAGAGAAGCACGCCCCGAGGATACGCAGAGCGCGCGGGCTCGCCCCAATCGGGCGGATCCCGCGCGCCTCTCCCACGGCTTGCCGACACGGCTTGCCGATCGTGCCGATCATGCCGCTACCGCTGATCCCACCGATCTCACTGATCTCACTGATCTCACTGATCTCACTGATCTCGGTCGCTGATCGTGCCGATCATGCGGCGGACACCGATCTCACCGCTATCGCTTCACCGGCTCCACCGGCACGGCATGCCGCAGCCGCGCGCACCGTGGGCACCGAATGAGCCGCCCCGGCCCGATCCGCCCGGCACCGAGCTGCTGCATCGGGAACGACGAGGTAGTGAAGACATGCCCTTCGGCACAGCGGACCGCGGTGCGCTCCAGCGAGTCGCCGCGGTCCATGGAGTCCATGGAGTCCATCGAGTCCATCAAGTCCCTTCCCCAGCAAGCGTGGACGAGATAGCCACATTAGGGGATGAACAGGACACCACTCCACGCGGCACTCCGGCCCCAAAGCTACGCCTCCCACCCCCGCCCCACAGTCGGATCCGGCCACCCGCGCACGACGAAGACCCTCGGGGTAAATACACCGAGGGCCTCTGATGGGGTACAGTGTGCGACGATGCGGCTGATCAAACGGTCCGCTACGCGGGTGTAGTTTAATGGTAGAACATGAGCTTCCCAAGCTCAGAGCGCGGGTTCGATTCCCGTCACCCGCTCCATACGAAAGCCCCAGGCCATCGGCCCGGGGCTTTGTTGTTGTCTAGACCGGGCTAAGCGTCTCGTGCCACATCCGTGCCAGATGCTTGATAGTTCGGCTTGCGGCCGCAGGCACTAAGCCTCGCGACGCCCCTGCCGGCCCGGCTTGTTACCGTCGCCCTTGCATGTGTAGCAAGTGCGCCAGCCTTCCTCGTACCACTCGAGGGCAGAGTCGATCACCCACAGTCCGTACAGACGTCCCTGTCCTTCACAGGTGAGGCATGGAGCGGTGCAGTCACAGGGGATGGGCGTGTCAGGTGTCCCAGTCACAGAACCATCGTCGTGGACGAAGAGGGTTCCGAGACAGTCCGCACACACGGCTTCTGCGAGGATGGAGCTGGATCGATTCGACATGGCTTCGACTCCTTCGGATCGATTGGGGCCGTGCCCGCAGTCATCGGGTGCTGTCTAGTCCCAGGTGATGGCTGACGTTCTGGTCCCAGGTGATGCTTGACGGTGGGCCTAGACAACATCGGAAACTTCTCGGGGCTTGTTCGCTT